>JAYOCI010000086.1:1359-7054 GCA_038105345.1 Rhodobiaceae bacterium | reverse complement strand
GACCAATGTCATGGCGTCAATATCGGCGTCGCGTGGCCCCATGCAAATATGCGGCTGCTCGCCGCCGAAGGCATAGCGTGAGGCCCAAGCCAATGCCCCCTCATTGACCGGCACGCTGGCCTCGTCTTCTTGCAGACGGGCGCGCATTTCATCGAATAATTGCTTTTGCAAGCGCTGTGTCGGTGCCAGCACGTGATCTGTATAGGCGTTTTCGGCTTCCAAATGGGCGCGAATATCGGCTTGTAGCAATGCGGGCTGTTTCATCACCGCTTGCCAATTATCGTCGCGCAGCCAAGCGAATTCATCTTGGCGGCTTATACCGTGATGGCAATCTTCGGCGGTTATTTTTTGAGCAATCGGCGCCGGTTTGGAATTATCAACCCGCATCCGCCCTAGCTGTCGTCTGTATCGTCGGTCTTGCGGAAATCAAGCGCATGGCCATTCATGCAAAATCGCTGACCAGTCGGGGCGGGGCCGTCTGGAAACACATGGCCCAAATGCGCGCCGCAAGAGCTGCAGACAACTTCGGTGCGGCGCATAAAAAGCGTATTGTCAGCGCGTTCAGTAACCGCATCGTCTTTCACTGCGGCGTAAAAACTTGGCCAGCCCGTGCCGCTATCATATTTAGTGGCGGCATCAAACAAAGGCTCATGGCAGCAAATGCAATGATAAACGCCGTTGTCTTTGGTGTCCCAATTAGGCCCCGTAAAGGCGCGCTCTGTGCCGGCCTGACGTGTCACGTAGAACTGCTCATCGGTGAGCTGCTCACGCCACACGTCATCCGGTTTCATTACCGGCCAAATGGTATCGTCTTTTTTGCGACCCATAGGCCTCAGTCCTATTCGAACAAAAGGGTCAGGTTTTCGCTGACCAAGGCTGGCATTTCGGCACCTTCAACTTCAACCGAAACTTCCGCTGTAAACAACATGCCGCCAGCTTTTGGTTCAGCTGATTTCAGCTTGGCACGGGCGCGAACTTTTGAGTTTACAGGCACCATGCTGGTGAAACGGGTTTTGTTTGAGCCGTAGTTAATGCCCCGTGTGACGCTTTTGACGCCAGAAATCTGACCCATCAAAACCGGCAAAAGTGACAGGGTCAAAAACCCATGGGCAATGGTTGGCATGCCCAATTCTTTTTGCGTACGCTCACCATCAAGGTGAATCCACTGGTGGTCACCAGTTGCATCGGCAAATAGGTTAATCCGGTCTTGGTCGATTTCCATCCAATCGCTGACACCGATTTCTTCGCCAACGGCGGCGGCATAGTCAGCTAAATTTTCAAATAAGCGCATAGTTTTCTCCTTCATGCTGTTGTTAGAATAGGTCGCGCGGGGCGGCTATACAATCTTTGAATCTTTATTTCCCCAATATCGATCGCGCACCAAGCGCTTGTATAGTTTACCGGTCGGGTGACGCGGCAATTCTTTATCGAAATCAACCGAACGAGGGCATTTGATGGCTGACAGATTTTCTTTGCAAAAAGCAATCAGCTCCTCGGCCAATGCGTCACCAGCTTGGCTCCAATCCATCGGTTGAACGACGGCTTTAACTTCCTCGCCGAAATCCTCATTCGGCACGCCGATCACCGCCACATCGGCGACTTTCGGGTGCGTAATCAGCAGATTTTCTGTTTCTTGCGGATAGACATTGACCCCGCCGCTAATAATCATAAAGGCTTTGCGGTCGGTGAGATATAAATAGCCTTCCTCGTCGACCTTGCCGACATCACCCAAGGTTGACCAATTCTTTTTGCTCGGGTGACGGCTTTCAGCGGTCTTTTTCGGGTCATTGTAATATTCAAAAGAGGCAGCGCCTTCTTCGCCTTCGAAATAAATCGATCCGGACTCGCCGACTGGCAACTCATTACCTTCTTCGTCACAAATGTGAATAATGCCCATTAAGGCTTTGCCGACGGAACCTTTATGGCCCAGCCATTCTTCTGAATTGAGCTGGGTGAACCCATTGCCTTCACTACCGGCGTAATATTCATAAATAACTGGTCCCCACCAATCGATCATTTGTTCTTTGACCGGAATAGGGCACGGAGCCGCCGCGTGAATGGCATATTGCAGGCTTGAGGTGTCATATTTCGTGCGCACTTCTTCTGGCAATTTCAGCATGCGCACAAACATGGTTGGCACCCATTGACTATGCGTTGCCTTATATTTCTCCAGCAGCGCGAGGCTTTCTTCTGGGTCGAAATTTTCCATAATAATGCAGGTGGCGCCAAGATTTTGGGCCGCCATATTATAACGCAAAGGAGCCGCGTGATAGAGCGGTGCCGGCGAGAGATAAACGCTTTTTTCGTTAAAGCCATAAAGGATGGTGACCAAGCCGAGCAGGCTATCGGCCCCTTCGATTGGGCCTTCTGGCAGAGCGCGTCGAATACCCTTTGGGCGACCCGTGGTGCCGGAAGAATACAGCATATCAAGGCCGCGGCACTCATCGGCAACCGGTTCGGCAGGTTGTGCATCGCGGCTTGCCACATAGGCTTCATAGCCATCAATGGGCTCACCGACCATAAACATGCCAGCCATTTCTGGCAGCATTTTAGCCAGCTTAGCGGCTTCCTCTTTCATATAATCAGAGGTGAATAAAATCTTAGCGCCGCAATCGCGAACAATATAATCGACCTCGCTGGCCGTGAGGCGTGATGAAACGGCGGTGAAATACAGGCCGGCGCGCTGTGCGGCCCAGCAGATTTCAAGAAAATGGACATTGTTTTCCATGAAAATGGCAATGCCGTCGCCGGGATTCAGCCCGCGGGCGCGCGCCAATTGCGCAATTTGATTGGATCTGTCGTTGAGCTGCTTGTAAGTGACAACTTCTTCTGTCGCCGCCATAATGTAAGCTGGATGATCCGGTCGCTGTTGTGCGTGAATAAAAGGATGCATTTCTTCCTCCCCGATGACAATGTTCCTTGACGCAAACTATAGAGATATGAGAGCTTTCGGCAACAATAGATAGACATTAGGGAGAATAAATATGTCGACTTATGAACAAATTAACACGCAAGTGGATGAAAATGGGTTGATGATTATTACCCTTGATCGCCCGCAGGCGATGAATGCTTTTACCGCTCGTATGATGCATGAAATGTGCGATGCGCTGGATAAAGCAGATGCAGATGACAATGTCCGCGCGATTATTGTCACCGGCCAAGGTGAACGCGCTTTCTGTGCTGGCGCTGATTTATCAGAAGGTGACAAAACCTTTAATTACGAAGCCCGCCAAGACGCTGGTGGCAAACCTTCGGCGCGGCGCGACGATGGATCGATTGACTGGAGCAATCAAAATGTGCGCGACAGCGGTGGTATTTTGACCTTGCGCATTTATGAGAGCATTAAGCCGGTGATTGGCGCGATTAATGGCGCGGCGGTCGGCATTGGCGTGACCATGCAATTGCCAATGGATGTGCGTATTGCCTCAGACAATGCCCGTTTTGGCTTTGTTTTTGCCCGTCGTGGCATTGTGCCAGAGGCGTGTTCAAGCTGGTTCCTGCCGCGCATTGTCGGCATTTCGCAAGCCCTGCAATGGTGCTATTCAGGCGAGGTTTTCGGCGCCCAAGAAGCCTTGGCTGGCGGCCTTGTTTCTGAAATCGTGCCTCAGGCTGACTTGCTCAATCGGGCCAAGGAAATTGCCCTGTCAATGACCGCACAAAGTTCGCCTGTGTCGGTTTCAATGACCCGTCAAATGCTCTGGCGCATGCTTGGTGCCGACCATCCAATGGAAGCGCATAAAGTTGACAGTAAAGCGATTTATGGTCGCGGTCGCCAAAGTGACGCGAAAGAAGGCGTCATGTCATTCCTTGAGAAACGGGCGCCAGAATTCAAAGATAGCCCAAGCCAAGATATGCCTGATTTTTATCCTTGGTGGGAAAAACGCGAATATAAATAAGCCAATCGGCTGATTTATTAGGCTTCATCTTCGCGCCGGTCGATTTTCAAGACCGGTGTGAAGATGCTAAGCCAAGCGGTGACGCAAAGCATACAAATAGCACAAATAATTGATGTCGTTTGCGCGCCAACCCATTCCGATATAAAGCCAGTCATCATTGCCCCCATCGGTGCCGCTCCGAGAAAGCCGAGATTATACAATGCCATGACCCGCGCTTTGGCTTGTGCCGGCGCTTCGATTTGCACGATGGTTCGGCTCATGGCCATATTCACCCCTGCGGCCAAACCCCAGCAGGTGACAAAGATACAAACGGCAATGAAACTGGGCGCAAAGCCAACACAAATCATCGCCAGCGAGCCGACCACCAAGGCCAATGTCATGGCCCGACCGCGTCGTCGAATAGGGCGTCGGTTTAACATCACCAGAGTGGTGAAAATCGTGCCGCCCCAAAAGCACATATTCATAATGGCGATTTCCAATTGCCCGCCGTGGAAAACATTGCGCACGATGAGCGGCAAGGCGACCATAAAAATACCAATGAAAAACACGCCCACCGATAGGGTTGATAGGACCACAGGGTAAAGACGGTCAGATTCGGCAACAATATGATAGCCCGTGCGCCAACCGCGATCTTGTATGTGGTCCGGGTCGCCAATATTGGTTTGATGTTTAATGGCCGGAAGGCTGGGTAAGAAAAAAGCCGCGAAAAGGCCAAATATAATGGCGGCGAATTGCAAGGCCAGCATTGCCCATGGGCCAGCGACAGGAGCGGCCAGACCGGCCATAACAAAACCTGAAAGCTGGGCAATAAATTGTGTGACCAGTGCCATCATCACAGCGCTTTGGATGTTGCGATTGGTCACGCGGGTTAATATGCCGTCGCGTGTTGGCGACGAAAAGGCGGAGATCACGCCCATGGAAATGGCAAAAACGATTAAATGCCAATAGCTCAAAGCATTGAAATAAACCAACCAACCCAAGGCCGCCACTGGCATAGCGGCGAGCAAATGAATGAGCATTAACACCAGACGTGAATTAGATTTATCAGCGACGGAACCGGCGTAAAGCAGCAAAAATAATTGTGGCAAGGAAAACATCATTTGCACAATCGCCAATTCGCTCGCCGTCGCCTTCAGCGTGATAATTGCTAAAGTCGGGACGAGAACAAATTGCAAGCCAAGCGAAGCAAACCATGAGCCGACGCCGCCGAGATAGGCAGCCAGCGGGCTGATAAAATGGTTCGCAGTTTGATCTTGGTGCAGTGACATAAGAATTTCCAATCGCGCCGCACTATAGGCGCGACGCAATAGGAAATCTATCGCCCTTTTGCGGGCTTGTCCTGTCGCCGACGAAGTTCGTCGATGAATGGCCAAAATTCGCGGGCAAATCGATTAATCGTCTGTTTCAACAAAGGTGTCGGAACATAGAGTTCAGAACGGCCAATGCGCTGCACCGGCTCAATATAACCAAGCTTTTCAAAGCGGTGTAGGGAAGCGCGCACCGTGCCATAGGCGCGCCCTGTTAACTCCACAATGTTTTTGGTCACTGTTGAACGGCCAGCCGCTTCATTTTCCATAATCACAAACATCATAATCCAGTCTTCGTGATGCGGCGTGGTGGTGTCAAAGGCCTGCATGGCAAAATTATAACCAAAAAGCAGCGTGTTAATGAAATCTTGGCCATCGCGCTCAAGCCCGCTGATCGGCTCATTGACGAAAGACAGCAGAACACCGGCTTGGAAGTTCATATCTTTGATTGTTTTAATTAATTTGTCATTTTGTCGACGGGCCATTTTCAAC
>JAYOCI010000086.1:0-1349 GCA_038105345.1 Rhodobiaceae bacterium | reverse complement strand
GCACAAATTGGCGCTAAATCTAGATGTAGTTTGCCGCCTTTTTTTCCTAAATGGCGTCCGTCTAACGTTCTGAAACAATAAAACAAACTGGAACTAGTCCTCACGCCTTTCAAAACAGGCAGAATCTAAGAAAAAATTATAGGGGTCACGAATGCCAGCCCAAGGATTAAAGACGCGGAGTTTACGGGAGCATCGTGTATTCAGTTCCCCTCATGATCCAGACGACATTCGGATGATTTGCCAGATGCGTTTGGTGCTCGCCTGTGTTCAGCTCATCTATCATGCACGCGTTGAATATCTTTTTGGTCCCAGTCGCGGCGGGCGGCATTTAGCTCTGGCGCGCCAAGTGATGCATTATCTGGCGCATTGTTGTTTCGGTATTTCATATAGTGAACTTGCGCGTTTGGTCGCGATCGCACCAGTGTCGCCCATGCCTGTCGTCGGGTCGAGGACTCGCGCGATGATCTCTTGGTCGATAAAGCCCTGTTTTTTTTGGAGTCATCTTTGGTCGCTATGGCCACAATAAATTCACAAACACCCAGTCCGGCTTACGACCAGCTAAACGGGGAAGAAAAAACATGACACCTACCGACAATCGAATATTACGCCAATATGGCAAAAAACTAAGCCAACCCGACATTTGCCTCATGCCATCGAAAGATGGTGACTTTCAAATCGCTTCTTTGCGCCAAGCTAAGTGCAATAAAAAGGCGATTTCGATTGATGCAAAATGTGTCCGCCATTGGCAGCGGGCAGATTTATTGGAAGACCATGGCGGTAAGTTGGTGCTGTCCGGTTTGGGCCGCGCTTGGCTGCGCCGTCAACAAGCGGTCAGTGATCCATTCATGGCGCAACATCAGCTGCGGGTAGAGGAAAATCACTCAGATGTGCCTATGGTGCGGCGCAATGTCAGTATTTCGCCTTTGGCTTGGCTGCGGGCGCATGCCAATGATAAGCGCCTCGGCATTGACGATATTGAATTTGATGCAGGTGAGTTATTCGCAAGAGATTTTCATATTGGCGAATATTCGTGCAAACAGACCATGCATTGGCAACAACCGGTTATCTTTGACGGCGGTGCAAGAAGTGATTTCGGACAAGCGCCGGTTCATGTTCTCGATGCGCGCCGCCGACTGAGTGAGGCGATGGATTGTCTTGGTCCCGGAATTGGCGAAATAATGCTCGCCATATGCTGCTATGAGCAGGGCCTAGAGGCTTGCGAAAAGGCATTTGCCATACCGCGTCGCTCAGCAAAAATGATTTTGAAGCTGGGCCTGTTGCGCTTGACTGTGTTTTACGGGCTTCAATCAGCCAAAGCGGCAGCGGCGTCTTTCCGGATGCGTTGAACC
>JAYOCI010000085.1:0-7112 GCA_038105345.1 Rhodobiaceae bacterium | reverse complement strand
TTACCTTGATTGGCGCCACCACACGTTCGGGTCTGCTGAGCACGCCGCTGCGCGACCGCTTTGGTATTCCGGTATATTTGAATTTTTACGAAATTGACGAATTAGAGATGATTGTGCGGCGCAATGCCGAGCTGATGGGCTTGGCGATGAGCGATGATGGGGCGCAGGAAATTGCCAGTCGGTCGCGGGGCACGCCGCGCGTCGCTGGTCGCTTGCTTCGGCGGGTGCGCGATTTTGCCAATGTCGCAGGCCGCGAGGTCATCGATGCACAATTGGCTGACGCTGCCTTGGGGCGTCTTGAGGTCGACAAGCGTGGGCTTGATGGGCTGGATCATCGCTATTTGCGGGTCATGGCCGAGAAATTTGCCGGTGGGCCGGTGGGGATTGATACAATGGCGGCGGCGCTTGGCGAGCCGCGCGACGCGCTGGAAGATATTGTGGAGCCATTTCTCATCCAACTTGGTTTTGTCAATCGCACGCCGCGAGGGCGGGTGTTGATGCCCGCGGCATTTGGCCATTTGGGGCTTGATGTGCCAGCAACAGCATCGCAAGAAGCCGATTTATTCGCGGGGCCAAACGCATGACCGGCGCCATGCACAACCAAGCCTTTGTGAGCAATGTGCGTGTTTATTACGAGGACACGGATTTTTCTGGTGTTGTTTATCATGCCAATTATTTGAAATTCGCCGAGCGCGGGCGTTCAGATTTTCTGCGCTTTGCTGGTATTCATCATTCAGAATTATTGGCCATGACCCCGCCTCTGGCCTTTGTTGTGAATGCCATGCAGATTGAGTTTTTAGTGCCAGCCAAAATTGATGATCAACTGCGCGTGGAAACCGTTCTTGCGCATGTGCATGGCGCTCGTTTTGTCTTTTTTCAGCGCATTATGCGCGATGACACGTGCCTGTGGAAAGCGCGCATAGCGGCGGCATGTATCGATCTCGACGGGCGGCCAAAGCGTATTCCAAAATCGGCTATCACCGCTCTCAGCGAATATCTTGTCGCCGACGTGCCGGCCGAATTTGAGGTTTAGGCGAAGTCGAGTAAGCATGTTTAACAGCCATTTGGACGACAAAGTTTTGTCACAATTTAGAGTTATTTAGGGCGCATTGAGGTAAATTATGGAATCTGTAGCAGTCGATACCGCGGCCCAATTGGCCAATTCTGATTTTTCGCTTTTTGCATTGTTCACGCGTGCCGATATGGTCGTCAAATTGGTGATGCTGGGGCTGATTGGTGCGTCGGTTTGGAGTTGGTCAATCATTATTGAAAAGATCAACACCTTCCGCCGAATTCATCACGCCTGCGACGCGTTTGAAACCGTATTTTGGTCCGGCGACAGCATGCAAGACATTCAAAACACGATGGCCAATCGGCCAAGTTCGCCCATGGTGCGGGTGTTCCAAGCGGCGATGGTGGAGTGGGGGCGTGTGTCGGCCCTGAAAAAGCAAGAATTAGGCTTCACCCCAGTTCAATTCATTGAGCGCGCCCTGACGACGGCGATTGCACGAGAAATGGAAAAGGTTGAAAAGCGCCTATTGTTTCTTGCCACAGTTGGCGCGGTGGCACCATTCATCGGCCTATTTGGCACGGTCTGGGGCATTATGAATAGTTTTCAAGCGATTGCCATGACCCGCGATACGAATTTGGCGGTTGTGGCACCAGGTATTGCTGAGGCGCTGTTTGCGACCGGTCTTGGTCTGATGGCGGCGATTCCAGCGGTGATCGCCTATAATAGATTTTCCCAAGATGTGGCTAGATTGGGCGCGCGACTGGATTATTTCGCCGATGATTTCGCCAATATCGTTGCACGTCAGCCAAAGGGTTAAGGTCGATGGGCATGCAGGCGCCAAAAACCAGTTCTAAAGCCGCAAGACGGCCGCGCTATCAGCCGATGGCGGAAATTAATGTGACGCCGATGGTCGATGTTATGTTGGTTCTGCTGATTATCTTTATGATCGCCGCCCCCTTGTTGAGCGTTGGTGTGCCGGTCAATTTACCAAAAGCAGGAGCGCAATCTTTGCAGGGCGATAGCGAGCCCTTGGCCATTACCATTGATGCGGCGGGCAAGGTTTTCATTGAAGAAAAACCAATTGCGCTAAAAGATTTAGTGCCGCGTTTGGAAGCGATTTTAGGAACCGGTTATGACCAGCGCATTTATGTGCGCGGCGACCAATCCGTGGCCTATGGGCAGGTGGCGCAAGTTGTGGCGCGGATTAATGCGGCTGGCTTTTCGCGCGTGGCTCTGGTGACCGATCACAAAACCAACCCCCGAGGCGGGAAATAATGAGCCGCCTGATGCCGCAAATCAGACCTGATTTGATAGGCTCATTAGGGCTGCATGTAGGGCTGATTTTATTGCTGACATTTTGGACACCAATAATTCCCGATCGCGTGCTAACCGATAATGCTCTGCCCATTGATATCATCACTTTGGATGAGTTTACCCGCTTATTAGAAACGCCAGAAACGCCAAAAGCCGAGGAAAACCAAGCTGCGCCGACGCCAGTTCCGGAAAAAGCCGCACCAGAAGTCGCCCCGCCGCCGCCGAAAGCCCAAAGCCAAGACGCCATGCCGACATTGACGGCCGAAGCAACGCCGAGCGCGCCAAAGCCGACCAGCCAAACGCCGCCGCCAGCGGCAGATTTTAAAGTCTTCTCCGCCAGCCCGCTGGCGCGACCCAATCTGCCACCGGCCGAGCCAAAGCCATTGCTTGATATTGGCCAATTGCGCGCTTTGCTCGATAAAACGCCCGATGCGGTTGTTACCGATAGCCCATTGGAGCCGAGTCAGGATGCGCCGACGGGTGAGAAATTGACCCTCAATGAAATTGACGCCTTTCGCGCGCAAATGCGTCGGTGCTGGTCGCCCCCTTCAGGTGCGCGCGGGGCGGAAAACTTAATTGTTAATGTGCGCTTGTCTCTTTCGCCAGAGGGTGCAATTTTAGCGGGTCCGGTGGTGGCTAATCGTCAGCAATTGGGGGACCCGTTTTTCAGAGCCGCCGCCGAAAGTGTATTGCGCGCTATTCGACGGTGCCAACCATTTGTCATGCCAGTTGAGAAATATGCCAGCTGGCGCGATTTAGAATTGACGTTTGATCCTAGCAAAATGCTGGGTAATTAGGAGTGGTCATATGACATTGCTATGCGTAGGAAATAATCGGGTTAACAAGGCTGCCTTTATTGGATTGCTGATGTTCTTGCTCATGCCGTGGCACAGTGCTGGCGCAGCGTTGAAGATTGATATCACTCAGGGCAATGTGGAACCGCTTCCGATTGCGGTTTTGAATTTCGTCAGCGAAGACGGCGTGGGTGGTGATTTGGCGCAAGTGGTGATGGCTGATTTGGAACGCTCTGGCCTGTTTCGGCCGATCGCGCGCGAAGCCTTTATTGAAACCGAACTTGATGTGAATGTCCGCCCGAAGTTCAAAGAGTGGCGTATTGTCAATGCCTTAGCCTTGGTGACGGGACGTTCCGTCATGCAAAATGATGGCCGTTTGCGGGTTGAGTTTCGTCTCTGGGATGTCGTTGCCCAACAGCAAATGACCGGCTTGCAATTTTTCACCACACCGGCCAATTGGCGGCGCATCAGCCATTTAATTGCCGATGCGATTTACGAACGCTTGACCGGCGAAACCGGATATTTCGATACGCGCATCGTATATGTGTCTGAGTCTGGGCCGAAAAACCGCCGCGTGAAAAAACTGGCGATTATGGATCAAGACGGTTTCGCCCAAAGCGAGCTGACCAGTGGTCAATCATTGGCTTTGACCCCGCGTTTCAGCCCGACGGCGCAAGAAATCACTTATCTGTCTTTCTATCGCAATCGGCCACGGGTTTATTTGCTCAATATTGAAACCGGCCAGCAAGAAGTGGTGGGTGATTTTCCAGGCATGACATTTGCTCCAAGGTTTTCGCCGGATGGACAAAAAATCATTATGAGTCTCGAGCGCAATGGCAATTCCAATATTTACACAATGGATTTGCGTACCCGCGAGACGCGGCGGCTGACCTCATCTTTGGCCATTGATACGGCCCCGTGTTACGCCCCCGACGGCAGCCAGATTGTTTTTGAGTCCGACCGTATGGGGACGCAGCAATTATATGTGATGGAGGCCGATGGCACTAATGTGCGGCGTATCAGCTATGGCCAAGGCCGATATGGCACGCCTGTATGGTCGCCACGCGGTGATTTAATCGCCTTCACCAAAACCTATAAAGGCCGGTTTTTAATCGGGGTGATGAAAACCGATGGCAGTGGTGAGCGCATATTGACCGAGGGCTTTCACAATGAAGGCCCAGCATGGTCGCCCAATGGTCGGGTGCTGGCGTTTTTCCGAGAAAAGAAAGGCGCTGAGGAAGGCCCAGGCCTGTGGACGGTCGATGTCACCGGCTATAATGAACGGCCTCTCTCAACCCCAAGTTGGGCCTCTGACCCTGCTTGGTCGCCATTAATTCGTTAAGCCACGGAAATTATGCAGTGAGATTATAAAACTGTCATATTTGCCTGATAACAATATACGGCGTCCGGTTGTTATTTATCTGATTTACTGATAGTTTAGCAGCAATGAAAATAAAATTTGATAGGATTAGGAGCTTCAAGTGAAAAATTTACAAACCATTATCGGCGTCGCATCTCTAGGCTTTATTCTGGCGGCGTGCGGTGGCGCGGCTCCGGATTCAACGGGTTCATCTAGTGGTGGGTCATACTCATCTTCATATTCAGGCGACGGCTCGACGCAATATTTGGTTGAAAATGTCGGCGACCGCGTGTTTTTCGCGACCGATCAAGCCAGTATTGACGCTTCGTCGCGCACTGTGCTGCGGGCGCAAGCCGAGTGGTTGGCGCAAAACAGCAGCACGACTTTGATGATTGAAGGTCACGCCGACGAGCGCGGCACCCGCGAATATAACTTGGCTCTGGGCGCACGCCGTGCCAATGCGGTTCGCGATTTCTTGATTAGCCAAGGTGTTGACGGCGCCCGCTTGCAGACCATTTCATATGGTAAAGAACGGCCCGTGTCTTTGTGCTCTGAAGAGAGCTGCTGGACGAAAAACCGCCGCGCGGTCTCAGCACCTCGCTAGTTTTGGCCATGCAAAGCATAGAATAATCGACGAAGGGTGCCCTCGGGTGCCCTTTTTCGTGCCGTAATTTCGCCGATTTTGAGTTTTAGGTAATAGTGATGATGTTAGTAATTCAATTTTTCAAGCGCTTTGCATGGGCATCGGCCCTATTTCTGGCGGCCACGCTCGCCCATGCGCAGGATTTCAATTCTGGCTTTGTCGACAATCAGCTTGAGCAAACCTCCGGTGATGCAGCTCTCCAGTCGCGCATTGAAAGGCTGGAAATAACCCTGGCCGAGACCCAGCAAATGCTGCAGGCGCAGCGCGTGCTTGCAACCCGCGAGCAAATGCGACAAGCAATGGAATTGCGCAATCGTTTGGAAGCTCTGGAAAGCAAATTATCCGGCGTCAATCCATCGCAGCCCATCAATGGGTCAGTCGATGGCGATATTGCTGCTAATTTGGCGCAAAATGATGCCATCGCCCGCAGCCGTTTGAATGAACTGGAAGATGCGACCCGCCTGATGCGCGGACAGATTGATAGTCTGCTCTTGCAATTTGACGCGCTGATGCAGGACCAGTCGCGGGCCCGCGATGATAGTGAGTTTCGTTTTCAGCAAATCGAATCCTCTTTGCGCAAATTACAAAACAATGGCGTATCAACGGCCAGTGAACCGCAAGTGCTTGGCCGCATTAAGCGCCTTGAACCGGTGGTGCCAATTGACATTGGCCAAGGCGGAGAAAATGCTCTGATTGGCGAAGCAGGCACGGCGGCGGTTGATGATGGGGGCAATGCGGCTGCTGGCGCTAATCAGCCGTCTAACGGGCCGGCGCCTGAAATCGCATTAATCGCCCCTTTGACGGCCAATGACAAGCTGGTCGGCGAGGGCGAGATGCCGACATTGGGCAATGCGCCGACCGCGCGTCCGGTCTTGCAAGACCCGAAGCAGCTTTATGATCGGGCTTTGGCGGATTTGCGCAAAGGTTTATATTTGCAGGCGGAAGCTGATTTCACCCAGATTTTGAGCGATTTTCCGGCCCATAGCCTTGCTGGCAATGCGCAATATTGGTTGGGCGAAACTTATTATGTGCGTCAGGATTTCAAACGCGCCGCCGAAGCCTTTTTAGCGGGTTACACGACCTATGCGAAAAGCAATAAAGCGCCCGATAGTTTGCTCAAATTGGGCATTACTCTGGTTGCCATGGGAGAACAAAAAACCGGTTGCGATGCTTTCGCTGAACTGGCGGCAAAATTCCCCGAGGCCACGCAAGCAATCGTCAAACGCGCTGAGATTGAAAAACGCCGTGCCGGTTGCCAAGGATAATCAGCGCCATGATTTGACGCCGGCTGGCTTTTTGCGCCAGCTCCAAAGGCTTCACAAGGCGACACATTATGCCTTGGCGGTGTCTGGCGGGGCCGACTCCATGGCTTTGGTGGTGCTTGCCAGCCAAGCGGCCAAACTGAGAAATGCGCCGCAATTCAGCGTGCTCAGCGTCGACCATGGCTTGCGGTCTGCGGCCAAAGATGAGGTCAAGCAAGTGGCTGACTGGTGTCGCCATTTGCACCTGCCTCACCATACTTTGAAAGTGACGGCGAAAATCAAATCGACCGGCGTGCAAGAAGCGGCGCGTCAGCAGCGTTATCAGCTGATGGCGGCATGGTGTCGCCAGCATAAAGCCGCCGCTCTCGTGGTTGCCCATCACCAGCAAGATCAAGCGGAGACGGTGCTCATGCGTCTGGCGCATCACAGCGGCATTAATGGGCTGGCGGGCATGGCGGAGAAACAAAAATTACAGCTCGAGGGCGAGCAAGTGACGGTTTTGCGGCCGCTTTTATCACACCCGCCCGAGCGCTTGCGGGCCATTTTGCGCCAAGCTGATCAGCCGTGGTTGGACGACCCGTCCAATGCTGATGTGAAATTTGAACGCGTGCGCACCCGCCAAGCCCTGCCTGCTTTGGCGGACATTGGGCTGAGCGTCGCTGCACTTGATGAATTTGCCCGCAAGATGCAAAGCCTGCGCGGCAGTCTTGACCGTCAGGCGGTTGAC
>JAYOCI010000084.1:5468-7157 GCA_038105345.1 Rhodobiaceae bacterium | reverse complement strand
GGCATTGAGGGTGCGCCGCAAGCTTTTATCGGGCTGTTTAGCGGCAATAACCACGGGCGACGTCTCATCCAAATCGACTAAACGCCTTTAACCATTTGAATAAATTTTTATGAAATTCTCATGAATGCGGCCTAAAGGCTTCCCATTTGCCCGCAAAATCCGTATATCAGACGACTGATGATTATGAAAGCGAGACAATGACCAAAAACTGGACTCTGCAAAGCTGGCGCGAATTTCCAATCAAGCAAGTGCCGGATTATCAAAGCCAAGAAGAGCTTAATGCCGTGGAAGAACGGCTTAAGTCTTTTCCGCCTTTAGTATTCGCCGGCGAAGCGCGCAATTTGAAAGCGCAATTGGCCGAGGTCTGTGAAGGCCGCGCATTTTTGCTGCAAGGCGGTGATTGCGCCGAAAGTTTCGCTGAACACCATGCCGATAATATCCGCGACACATTCCGCGTCTTGCTGCAAATGTCTATCGTTCTGACTTTTGGCGGCAAAATGCCAGTGATTAAAGTCGGGCGCATGGCCGGTCAATTTGCCAAACCGCGCTCGGCCGATACCGAAGTGATTGATGGTGTCGAATTGCCAAGCTATCGCGGCGATATTATCAATGGCATTGACTTTAACGCCGCCGATCGCGTGCCAGACCCGCAACGGCAGATTTCCGCTTATCGTCAATCCGCCTCAACACTCAACCTGCTGCGGGCTTTTGCCAAGGGCGGTTATGCTGATTTGGCGGAAGTGCATCGCTGGAACCAAGACTTTGTTGCCGATGGCCCGCAAGGCGCGCGCTATGAAGCCTTAGCCAATCAGATTGATCAGGCGATGGCGTTTATGGCGGCTTGCGGCATTTCAAGTGCAACCGCACCGCAAATGAGCATGGTCGATTTCTTCACCAGCCATGAGGCGCTTTTGCTGGGCTATGAACAAGCCCTGACCCGCCTCGACAGCACCAGCGGTGATTATTATGACACTTCGGCTCATATGCTGTGGATTGGCGACCGTACGCGCCAACCAGATGGCGCTCATGTTGAATTTTTATCCGGTGTGAAAAACCCGATTGGCCTGAAATGTGGCCCATCGCTCGCCCCTGACGAATTGATTACCTTGCTCGACAAGCTGAACCCTGACAATGAGCCGGGCCGGATTACCCTGATTGCGCGCTTTGGCCATGACAATGTGGAAAAACACCTGCCAGCATTGATTCAAAAAGTGCAGGCCGAGGGCCGCAAAGTCGTTTGGTCCTGTGACCCTATGCATGGCAATACGATTAAAGCGTCAAATGGCTATAAAACCCGCCCCGTCGATATGATTTTGACCGAAGTGCAGAGCTTTATGGCTGTGCATAAGGCCGAAGGCACTCATGCTGGCGGCATCCACTTTGAAATGACCGGTCAGAATGTCACCGAATGTTTGGGTGGGGCGCAGGAAATTTCAGAGGAAGATTTGTCGAGCCGCTATCACACGCATTGCGACCCGAGATTGAACGGTTCGCAAGCTCTGGAATTGGCATTTTTGATTGCTGAAGGCCTCAGCAGCAAATAACGGCTAATCCATTAGCGGTTTTTTGCCCAATATCAGCGCCGCCTCAGCTTGCACTTTAGCTATCGCTAAATCGACGTGTTTTTGCATTTCTTGCAGGGCCTCTGGCGTGGAATCGGCGGCGACATAAATCGGCTCACCATAAACC
>JAYOCI010000084.1:0-5458 GCA_038105345.1 Rhodobiaceae bacterium | reverse complement strand
CCATAAACCATGGCGCGTTGGCCAAATGGAAGCGGTAAATGCGATTTATCCCATGTCCCTAAAATCGGCAATTCCGGCTTATAACAAACGCCAATAGGAATAATCGCCGCCCCTGCCTTGGCTGCCAAGCGCACCATGCCCGGGCCGGTTTCAAACACAGGCCCCGGGGGCACATCGGCCGTGGCCAAAACGATTTCACCAGCTTTCAAATGCGTCAACATGGCGCGAAAGGCTTGCGCCCCGCGTTTGCGCGGATTGGTCGCCTTATTGGCCGCCGCCCCAGTGCCCGAGCCTTGAATGGCGCCAAAGCCAAATGGCTTAATGATATTGGCAATAATCGCCCCATCACGGCTGCGCGAGGTCAGAGCCGAAATCGGCCGGTGAAAATACCGCCCCATGGGAATGCCTTGAAAATTGCGGCCATGCCATAGCAGCAAAATGATCGGTTTGTTTTCCAATTGCAATTTGTTCAACGGGCCATCGCCAGCCACATGGGCTTGCGTCGTCGCTTCGACCAAACGAATATACCAAGTCACAATCTTACCAATGGCTCTGAGCGGCCAAGCAACCTTATCCGCCTCAAAACTATGGCCAATTACCGGCTTGGTTTTCCGCCGCGGCAATCGAGCGCTGATATTTTTCAAATTCTTGATCAAAATAATGCCTATCGCGGTTGCTTAAAGGTCACCAATTCTTCGGCCGCTGTCGGGTGCACGGCAATGGTGGCATCAAATTGTGCCTTTGTCGCGCCCATGGTTACAGCCACACCAAAGGCTTGTATCATTTCGCCACTATCAGGGCCAACAATATGTAATCCGATGATTTTATCGCTGGCTTTTTCGACCAGCAATTTCATTAAGGTTTTTTCTTCACTGCCAGACAAAGTGTTTTTCATGGCACGGAATTGAGTGGCATAGACATCAAAATCCAGCCCTGCAGCTTGCGCCTCTTCCTCGCCCATACCAATCGTGCCAATCGGCGGCTGCGAAAACACAGCCGTTGGGATCAGCGAATGATCAACCTGCTGCGGGTTATTATTGAAAACCGTCTCAGCGAAAGCCGCCCCCTCACGAATGGCGACCGGCGTTAATTGCGCCCGCTCGGTCACATCGCCAACCGCATAAATCGTATCAATATTGGTTTGCGAATGGGCATCAACCAGAATTTCGCCGCGCTGTCCGGTCTTGACGCCAGCGGCTTCCAGCCCCAGACCTTCAGTTTTTGGCACACGGCCAGTGGCATACATCACCAGACCTGTGTCCTGTTGCGTGCCATCCGTGAAACGCACCTGATAGCCGTCCGACTGAGGCGTGATGGCGGCAATATCGCTTTCGGTTTTAATGGTGACGCCTTTTTTCGCCATTTCAGCGTGCAAATGGGCGCGCACTTCATTGTCAAAGCCGCGCAAAATCTCTTCGCCGCGATAAACCAATGTGGTGTTGACCCCAAGGCCATTAAAAATGCCGGCAAATTCAACGGCAATATAACCGCCGCCAACGACGATAATATCGCGCGGCAAAGCCTCAATGTGAAACGCTTCATTGGAGGTGATGGCGTGTTCGATACCGTCAATTTGCGGCATAAATGGCGTCGCGCCGACCGCCACCAAAATATATTTGGCAGTGATTTCGCGGCCATCCAAATCAATCGTGTGGGCGTCTTTCAGCACCGCGCGGCCATTGAGAATTTCAACCCCGCTGGCTTCCAAATTGCGAATATAAATGCCATTCAGCCGATCGATTTCAGCATCTTTATTGGCAATCAATGTCGGCCAATCAAACTGACTGGCGCCAACTTGCCAGCCAAAGCCAGCCGCATGTTCAAATTCTTCGGCAAAATGGCTGGCATAAACGAAAAGTTTTTTCGGCACGCAGCCGCGTATAACGCAAGTGCCACCAACACGATATTCCTCGGCAATGGCGACTTTAGCACCATAAGAAGCACTCATCCGCGCGGCGCGCACACCGCCGCTACCAGCGCCAATGACAAAGAGATCGTAATCATAGCTCATAATTTTCCTACTTCCTGTAACCCATCAGCGCCGGCCAAGACGGCTGCTGTGGCATAACCCAGAAACAGCCCATGTTCAACAACGCCAGGCACATTCAACAATGCCGCCGCCAATGCCTCGATATTGTTGATCTGCCCGAGACTACAATCATAAATATAATGACCGCCATCGGTCACAAAAGCATCATCCCCGCCACGCAAAGATATCGCCCCGGCATTGCCGGTTTGTTGCAACACATCGGCAATCGCTTGCGCCGTCGCCTGATGGGCAAACATATTGACCTCAACCGGCAAGGCAAAGGCGCCGAGATGTTTAACCAGCTTGCTATCATCGGCAATGACAATCATGGCGTCCGAGGCAGCGGCAACAATTTTTTCGCGCAACAGCGCCCCGCCACCGCCTTTGACCAAACGCAAATGCGTATCCATTTCATCAGCCCCATCGACAGTCAGATCGAGGCGCTGCAAATCGCCCAATTCGGCCAGCGGAATATTCAAACTTTCAGCCTGCGCGCGCGTCGCTTCAGAAGTCGGCACGCAAATCACTTGCAGACCATCGGCGACTTTAGCGCCCAGACCATCAACAAAATATCGCGCCGTTGAGCCAGTGCCGAGACCCAATTTCATACCCGAGCTTACCTGTTCCAAGGCGCGCAAAGCGGCCTTTTGTTTCATCACCTCAACCGGATCCGTCGGGGCCAATAGTCTAGCTTGCCAATTTGTGTCACTCATACGCCGCGCTCCTTACTAATAATTTGCCACGCTTCATTGATTGCTGCCATGCGGGCGGTGGCTATATGTATCATTTCTGGCGGCATACCGCGCGCCTGTAATTGATCGGGGTGATTATTGCGCACCGCCGCCAGCCATGCGGCGCGCACTGTCGCATCATCAGCGTGACGGTCGACACCAAGCACCACATAAGGGTCTTGCACTGAGCCGTCATGGCGCGCTTGCACGCTGTCAAACGTGCTTTTCTCAATGGCAAAAATATCGGCAACGATTTGCAAAAATTGCAGTTCAGCCGGATGTAATTGGCCATCGGAATAGGCAATGTGGAATAACACATCGAGCACATCTTCCAAGACTTGCGGACTGTCGGCATAAATCGAGGCGACTTGCCGTGCATAAGTATCAAAGCCAGCCACGTCTTCTTGCGCCAGTTGAAACACCCGCTGCATATTGGCTTTTTCGCTTTCAGATACGCGCAAAACATCTTGCACGGCCTGAATTTCAATCGGTGAGACAATGCCATCGGCGCGGGTCATTTTGGCGGCCAGTGAAATCAAGGCAATGGTGAAGACCACTTGGCTGTCATTCAGCCGGTCGAGCGTGAAATGTCCGGCCAACGCCCCGACGAGTGCGCCCGGTACGCCGCCAATGGCATAGCCAGCGGCGAGTCCGGCGATTTTGCCCCAAATAGACATTGGCACTCCGTGGTTAAATACTCATTTGCATTAATCTTAGACGAGTCTGTGTGAATATTCGAGTGACTTAGGCTTCATAAGACAGAATAGGCGCCAACCATTTTTCACATTCTTCAACCGACATATTCTTACGCGCCGCATAGTCTTCAACCTGATCGCGAGCGATTTTACCGACGCCAAAATATTGGCTCTCCGGATGGCTGAAATATAGGCCTGACACAGCGGCCCCAGGCCACATCGCAAAACTCTCGGTCAGCGTAATATCAACCGCTTCGCTCGCCCCCAAGAGATCAAACAAAGTCTGTTTTTCCGTGTGGTCAGGCTGCGCCGGATAGCCCGGTGCTGGGCGGATGCCTTGATATTTTTCCTCAATCAATTGTTCATTGTTGAGATTTTCTTCACTGGCATAGCCCCAAAACTCAGTGCGCACGCGCTGATGCATGCGCTCGGCAAACGCCTCAGCCAATCGATCAGCAAGGGCTTTCGAGAGGATCGAGCTGTAATCATCGCCCGCCGCTTCAAATTTTTTCGCAAGCTCATCCTCGCCATGACCCGAAGTCACCGCAAAGCCGCCAATATAATCATTGGCTCCACCAATCGGTTCGATGAAATCAGCCAAGGCAAAATTGGCTCGCCCATTTTTGCGTTCCATTTGCTGGCGCAAAGTGTGCAAGCGCGCGCGTTCGCTGCTGCGTGTGTCATCGTGGTAAACCACCACATCATCGCCATCACGGGCGGCTGGCCAAAAGCCAATCACGGCCTTGGCGGTAAGCCATTTTTCAGCAACCATTTTATCGAGCATGGCTTGCGCATCTTCAAATAGCGCGGTCGCCGCCTCGCCCACAATATCATCGGTCAAAATGGCCGGATAGCGACCATGCAAATCCCAGCTCTGGAAGAATGGCGTCCAGTCAATATAGTCACGCAATTCGGCGAGATTGTAATCTTCGAAAATTTTCGTCCCGAGAAAGCTCGGCTTCACCGGCACATGAGCTTGTTCAGCACGGAAACCATTGTCGCGCGCCTTAGCAATCGGCACGCGCACTGCCTCCTCGCGACTGCGCGCATGGGCTTCGGCCATGGCCAAATAATCGGACAAAATTTCGGCTTTATAAGCCTCACTTTGGGTCTCGGATAATAATTGCGAGGCCACGCCGACCGCGCGGCTGGCATCGGTGACATAAACCGTTTGGCCGCGTTGATAATTCGGATTGATTTTAACCGCCGTATGCACTTTTGACGTCGTCGCCCCACCAATCAATAGCGGAATATCAAGCCCCTGACGCTGCATTTCGGCGGCCACATGGCACATTTCATCAAGGCTTGGGGTAATCAAACCCGACAAGCCAATAATGTCGACTTTTTCCTCAATGGCACGGGCGATAATATCGGCAGCCGGCACCATCACCCCCATGTCGATGACGTCATAATTATTGCACTGCAAAACCACGCCAACGATATTCTTACCAATATCGTGAACATCGCCCTTCACTGTCGCCATCAGCACTTTGCCTTTGCTCGACGAGGTCGCCAAACCATCAGCTTGCGCGCTGGCTTTTTCCGCTTCCATAAACGGTTCAAGATAAGCCACAGCGCGCTTCATCACGCGGGCTGACTTGACCACTTGCGGCAGGAACATTTTCCCCTCGCCAAACAAATCGCCGACGCGGTTCATTCCGTCCATAAGCGGGCCTTCAATGACATTCAACGGGCGGTCAAATGCTTGCGTATCTTCTTCGATATAATCGCCAATACCATTGACCAAAGCGTGCATCAGCCGCTGCTCCACCGCAGCTTCACGCCACGATAAATCAACCTTGCGTTCTTGGCCCTTTTGACCGCGATAGGTTTCGGCCAAATTCAGAAGCTGATCGGTGGCATCATCGCGCCGGTTCAACAGCACATCTTCCACCGCTTCTTTCAGTTTCGGCTCAATATCCTCGTAAATCGTCAACTGACCGGCGTTGACAATACCCATATCCATGCCCTGCTGAATGGCGTGATAGAGAAAGGCTGAATGC
>JAYOCI010000083.1:4668-7214 GCA_038105345.1 Rhodobiaceae bacterium | reverse complement strand
ACGGCAGAAGCATATGTGCAAAATGGCCCTGATGCGTCGGCTGGTATTGGCGACTGGATTTTATCCAATGGCACAATATGCGTGAGCTTGGCGGCGCTTGACCATGAAGGTGATTTTTCCGCCCGCGGCGGCACTTTGCGCGATATTGGTTTTTGCCATCGCGACGATGACCATTTTGTCTCTGGGCAGGATTTGCTCAATGGCAGCCAGTCTCAGCCGGTTGACATTGGCGCCATTGAAGCGCGCTTGAGCCGCCAAAAAGCGGCGCTGGTGACGCTGGGCGAAAATGCTGGCTTGGTTGTGGAGACCCAATATAGCGTCAGCGCCCAGGCCGCCAATCGATTGAAAATCAGCAAACGCATTTGGCGCAAAAATGACGATGCCAGCGACCCCGGTATTTTTAGCTCTTTGAGCTTTAATTATCATTCTTTGGAAACATTTCTTTTGTCGACCCAAAACCTGTCGCGCAGCAATGGCTTCCAGCAGGAAAAATTCGTGGGCCGCAGTTCCACGGCGTTAACCGATGCGGCGCGCAAAACCGATGTCATTATCATGGTGTCGCCGCATGATGCGGTTGAGCCCATTGCTTATGGCTGGCGTTTGCTGTCGGCGCACCGACAAAAGCGCGATGGCAGTGATCGCATCGCCCTGCCAAGTTTCGCCCTTGCCGATCGCAGCGCCTTGGCCTTTCTCACTTTTGTCGAGCCTTTCACCATTGGTGACGGAGAAAACCTTGGCCTTGTACAATTATTGCAAGTGCCGTTTTTGAGCCTAGAGCTAGGCGAAGAAATTTATATTGAAGAAGAAATCATTGTCGCGCCGAGCCATGATGTCGCCGCCATTACCGATGATTTATACGCCAATGAGGCGCTTCTTTCGGGGAAAATTCTCGCCGGCAAAGGGCAAAAAACAAGCCTTCACATTGATCGTCAAGACGGCGCGCCTTTCACCCAACTGACCCCCAATGATTACGGTGACTTCAGCGTCCGCTTGCCGCAAGGTGATTATCAGTTACGGCTGCTGTCGCGCGCGGGCAAGCCGATTGCCAAAGCGATAAGCATCGGTCGCGACAATCAGCATATTGGCACATTGAGTGTGCCAGCCGCGGCGCGTATTGACTTGCCGCGTGGCACGCCCATGCGGTTGATCTTTCGTGGTCAAAACGGGACGCCTGACCCGCATTTGGAAGACCAGTTGACCGGCTATGGTGAAGCCGTCGATGGGCAAATGCTGCCGATGACGGCGGCCACGGATATTCATTTGGCGGCAACGCTAGATGACCCGACGCATATTTATTTATCGCCCGGCAGTTATCAGGTTTATAGCGCCCGTGGCCCTGAGTTTTCCGTCGAGACCACGAAGCTGATAGTGACAGATGGGCAGCCGCAAAAGCTGGAGATTAAAGCGCCGCGCCGCATGGTGGAAACCCCGGGCTTTATCGCCGCCGACCTTCACGTCCATGCGGCCCCCAGCTTTGACAATGCCTTTTCGACCCGCAAACGCGTGCGCAGCTTTATCGCTGAACATGGCGAGGTGATGGTGGCCGCCGAGCATGACACGATTTACGACTTCAACCCCCTAATGGCGCAAATTGGCGCCAGCGATAAAATGATCGCCATCACCGGCTCTGAAGTGACCAGCACTTTGGCCTCAACGCGAGCGCCGCACACGATTGGGCATATGAATTTCTTCCCACTTGAACGACAAACTCATGCCTATCGGCGCGGTTTGCCGGCTCATGAAAACCGCCGAACCCGAGATGTGCTGTATGATATGCATGTCGGCTTTGGCGCCCCTTTCGCGCAACTCAACCACGCCCGCGAAAACCTCAAGCTCAGCGGTGAGCTACCAGATGATTATCAAGAGGCAATCAATGATGAGGCTTTCTTCACCCATATGGGCACGGCCAACCACCCGTTTAATCCGACGCAGGAATTAAGCCGTTTTCCGAATAATAGTTTGATTGAGCGCGATCCGGTTACCGGTTTCCGCGATATTGATTTTGACGCCATGGAATTAATGAATGGCTCGCAGGCTTACCGGCCAGAGCGCACGCAATCTTTGCGTCGTGATTGGCACGCCCTTTTATCGCAGGGCGAGCGCATTTCTGGCAGCGCCAATAGCGACTCGCATGGCACCACCCAGCAAGTGGCTTTACCCCGCAATATGGTGCGTTTGGCGGCCGATACAGTGGCCGATTTTGCCCTTGATGGTTTCACCGACGCCCTGCGGCAGGGGAATTTTTATGGCACAACGGGGCCGTTTTTTGATCTGTCTTTATCTGGCACGCCAATGGGCGGCACCCATCAGGGAAGCACGGCCATATTGAGTGGACGTGTATTCAGTGCCGATTGGGTCAATGTTGAAACGCTCGACATTCAAATCAATGGCCGCACGATTAGTCAGCTGCAAATCCCAGCTGATGGGAAGTTCTCTCTACCCATTGAAGTGGAAGCCGATGCTTATGTGACCATTGAAGTCACCGGCCAAGCAGGCGCCCTTTATCAGGCGGTCTATCCGGGATATTTCCCCTATGCCTATTCCAA
>JAYOCI010000083.1:3633-4658 GCA_038105345.1 Rhodobiaceae bacterium | reverse complement strand
CTATATCAGCAGCATCGTTAGAGAAAGCACAAGTCTATGCAAAAATTCGGTCAAACCATTATTATTGTAACCCTGACCGGTCTGATTTCAGCCTGTTCTGTGGTTATCCCATCGGTGTTTCCACTTGATGACATGCCGGCTCCAACCGGCCCATATCAAGTTGGTGCGCAAATACTTTATTGGACGGATGAAAGCCGCGACGAATGGTTTACCGAAGACAGCTCTGATAAACGTCGTTTGGTGGTGCAAGTTTGGTATCCGACCAATCAGCAAAGCGGCGAAACAATGGATTATTTGCTCAATGCTGACCGCCGCATCCCGCGTTTAGCGGCGCAATTACAATTATGGCAGCCGTTTATCGATCATATGCGTTCGGTTAAAACCAATGCCTATCGCGATGCGCCTTTGGTCTTGGCCGAAAATAATCAGCCGCGTCGCTTACTGGTGTTCTCACATGGTCTTGGCGGCACGCGCAATCAAAATGCCATACAGGCCGAAGAATTGGCGAGCCACGGCTATATCGTTATGTCCACTGACCATGCTTATGATTCCTATTTTACGATTTTTGAGGATGGCACAACGGCGGATTATCGTTCCGGCGCAAATGGGCCTTTGACGACAGAAGAATTTTGGGCCTTCCGCTCACCACAATTAGCAACACGTGCGGCTGACGTGCGTTTCATGCTTGATCGGGTCAGTGCATTAAGCGCCGCTGGCGATGCTTTCTGGCAGCATATCAATGTCGACCATGTCGGTGTGTTTGGCCATTCTTACGGCGGCGCCACAAGCATTATGGCGGCGGCTGACGACAGCCGCATTGGCGCCGTAATCGCCCTCGATGGCTGGATGCTGCCAATACCAGAAGATAAAATTGACGCTGGTCTGCAACAGCCATTTTTATATTTGGGCCAGAGCAGCTGGACAGACCCGATCAATTACCAAAAACTCGACCGCATGATGGCGGCTAATGCAAGCATATCACGCAAGCGCCTATTGGCCGGCACGCTTCACGGTGACTTTTCAGA
>JAYOCI010000083.1:0-3623 GCA_038105345.1 Rhodobiaceae bacterium | reverse complement strand
TCAGACACCCCGCAATTCTCCGCCCGCGCCAAACGCTTTGGGCTCATCGGCGATATTCCGCGCGAAGAATTACGGGTTATTCTGAATGATGAAATCCGCGGCTTTTTCGACACGCATATTGCATCTGAATAATGTGCGATCGGCTAATGCTCGTCGGCACTATAGCCCGCAAGCACCAATAGGCCGGAGAGAATGCCGAGGTTTTTGACGAAATTCTGCAATTCATGCGCGCCTTCTACGCCATCGAAATTCCAGAAATCATGCAGGCTGAAATTGATCACGATAATATAGGCGACCGAGGCATAAGCTGCCGCTGTCACAAATCGGCCGAAAATTAATAGCGCACCCAAAACAATATTGGCCACCGTCGCCACCAGCAAAAGCGGCGGTGCAAAAGCAATATTATGATGCTGCATCAACTCAATATGCTGATCCCATGCAACGACTTTCATAATCCCCGGCAATAGAAAATAAAGCCCAAGAAGAATTCGACCGATTTTGATAATAGTTGTATGCCGCTGTCCGCCCATGAGAAATCCTTTGTTTTTGTTTCATTACTCTTGGCATTTAAGCTGGTTTTTCAATAGCTGCCAAGAACAAGGCGCCATATTGCTCAAGTTTTTGTGGGCCGACGCCATTCAACGCCAAAAGCTCAGATGCGTTTTGCGGTTTTTGGGCGACCATTTCCATGAGAACGCGATCGGAGAAAATCACATAGGCGGGCGCGTTTTTCTCGCGCGCCAAATCAAGCCGCAGGGTTTTCAGACGGGCCAATAATTCTTGATCAACCGGATCTTCAAAAACATGCGCCGCGCGTGCCGGAGCGGTTTTCTGACGGCTTGGCCGCGGGACAATTTTTTTGCAATAAAACCCAATGTCGCCGTTCAAAATCTGCTGCCCTTCATCGGTCACGCGCAGCGCGCCATAGCGTTCCAAATCAACGTAAATTTTGCCGGCGGCCAGCAATTGTCGAATGACCGCCTGCCAAAAATCAACCGACTGATCAGCGCCTTGCCCATAGCTTGCCAATTGATCATGTCGGCGCTGAACGATTTTATCGCTGCTCTGGCCGCGCACAACGCTGACAATATGCACGGCGCCAAAATATTCGCCCGTGCCAATAATCGTCGATAGCAGAATTTGCGCCTCACGCGTGCCATCAACCATTTCCGGCGGGTTCAGGCAATTATCGCAATTGCCACAATCAGGCTGGCTTTCGTCAAAATAGGCTAGCAGGGCTTTTTTGCGGCAAGCCGATGCTTCGCAATAGGCTAGTAGCGAGTCGAGACGTTTGTTTTCGCGAATTTTATGCGCCTCATCGCCATCGCCATCGGCAATCATCCGACGTCGTTTCACTAAATCGTCGAGACCATAAATCAGCAGCGTATCGGCCGGCAGACCATCGCGGCCAGCGCGGCCAATTTCTTGGTAAAACGCCTCGACGCTGCTGGGAATATTCGTGTGCACCACATAACGAATATCGGGTTTATCAATGCCCATGCCAAAGGCAATGGTGGCGACCATGATGACCCCGTCTTCGGTCATGAAACGGTCTTGGCCTTGCTGACGCTGATGGGCTTCTTGACCGGCATGATAGGCGACTGATTTATGGCCATTATCCGATAGAAAGGCCGCCACTGATTCAGTTTCGCGGCGCGACAAAGTATAGATAATGCCGGACTGCCCTTTGCGCGCCTCAACAAAAGCCAATAGCCGTTGTTTCCAGCCGTCTTTTAGAGCCACAGCCAAGGATAAATTCGGCCGGTCGAAACCTTTGACAATGATATTGGCCCGATTGCTTGTGAGCTTGTCGACGATATCTTGCCGCGTCGCTTTGTCTGCGGTGGCGGTGAAAGCCGCCAGTATGGCATTGGGAAATCTGTGCTGCAGGTCAGATAATTGGTCATATTCGGGCCGAAAGGAGGCGCCCCATTTGGAAATACAATGCGCCTCATCAATGACGAATAAATCGACGGGCACTTGGTCAAGCGCCGCCAGCATTCGATCGGTCATTAATCTTTCTGGCGAAATATAGAGGATTTTCACCTCACCGCTAACGAAACGCTGCCAGACATTCGCATTGTCATTGTAATCGGCGTGCGAGTGAATACTTTCAGCCGGCAGATTCAGGGATTGCAAATAGGCCACCTGATCATTCATCAGCGCAATCAGCGGCGACACAATGATTGTGCGTCCTTCAAGCAACATGGCGGGCAATTGATAGCAAAGCGATTTCCCCGCCCCCGTCGGCATCACCGCCAATAAATTTTGCCGCGATAAAATTTGCGTAACAATATCTTCCTGCCCCGCGCGAAACTGCGAAAAACCGAAATATTGTTTGAGCGATTGGGCAATAGAAGACGACATAGGTTTCTCTGATTCCTTCGGGCGCGCGCCTAATATGGATGAAAGGGAGAAGCTATATCTCCCGCGATTCTGCTCGGGCAGCAAAACATTGTTGTCTTTGCAGGGTTTTGCAAACAAACTACAGACAATCTGGCACAGCGCCGGATCCTTTGTATCATCACATATTAAATGAAAAGAGTCCCATGTCTGAAATTATCCTCCACCATTATCCGATGTCGCCATTTGGCCAAGCCATGCGTATGGCCCTCACCATCAAACAAATGGCATGGAAATCTGTCGACCAGCCAGTGATTTGCCCCAAGCCTGAGCTAAGCGTTTTGACCGGCGGTTATGAGCGTATTCCAGTATTGCAAATCGGCGCGGATATTTTTTGCGACACAGACTGCATCACCGATGCGCTGGAAAACGCTAAAGCCGAGCCAAGCCTATATCCTGCACCGACGGGGCGGGTTGGTAAATTATTGGCATTATGGGCCGGTGCCAGCTGGTTCATGCCAGCGGTCGGCACGGCTTTGGGCAATAACGCCGACATGATGGATGACGCCTTTTGGCAAGACCGCGAGAGCCGTTTTGGCATGAAAAAACAAGCCTTTTTGCCGGCTGTGCCGCATTTGCGCGGGCAGTTTGCCGCCGGTGGACAAAGGCTCGAAGCCGCCCTTTCGGATGGCCGCGCCTTTATTGGCGGCGATTTGCCCGGCCACGCCGATTGCACGCTTTATGCTTGTGTTGCCTTTGCTGGCCTATCCGGCTTTTCGCCATCAGCGCTCGGCACACATGTGGCAGCTTGGTTCGATCGGCTTTCAGCCATTGGCATGGGTGAGAGCGAAGAAACATGGACACAGCAGCAAGCGATTGACCATGCAAAAGCGTGCCAGCCTATGGGCGGATGCACGGTCGACGAAACAATGGGATTTGTGGCCGGTCAGCAAGTGGCGATTAAAACCGAGTCACCTGATCCGGCCACTGTGCATGGCACCTTGGTTGGTCTCACAGCCGAGCGTGTGAGTTTGGCGCGTGAAACCGCTGAAACCGGTCTGGTTCATGTGCATTTTCCGCTTATGGGACAAATTCTCACCCCTGCTTAGACCAATAGGCGTTCAGCAAAAGGGGCCGCCCCTCAAACGAGGGACAGCCCCAATGTTGGCTTTTGTGTTAAGCCGATCGGTTAGAACTTGTGACGCAGACCCACTTTGATCATCCGTCCAAACGGATTATGCGTATAGGGGTCATAGTTGAGATCAAGGCGCGCGCGTGGC
>JAYOCI010000082.1:0-7239 GCA_038105345.1 Rhodobiaceae bacterium | reverse complement strand
ACGGGCGTCCACACGCTTGACACACCTTGCTGGGCAGGTCAGATTTTTTTCTCATTGCCATCAGAGTAAAATGGGTTGTTCGTGCGAATCGTCAAGCAAATGCGTAGACTAAATGGCCGAATAATTTTTGCTCTCTACACACAGGAATTGCATCATGGTAGCCAAAAAAATATATCCCATCGTTACGTCAATCATTACCAGCCATTGGCTTAAAGGGTTGCGACGCGGGCTATCTGAAATTAAACGCAGCGCCAAGGGCGCGCGCCATGAAGTGCTGTATTTTCATCAGCCCGACGACCCCTATAGCCATTTATTGGCGCAATGGCTGCCGGAGCTGAGAGCCCGCTATGACATTGATTTGAAGGTCATGCTGGTCTCCGAGCCAGATGATGATAGTGCCCCTGAGCGTCAAGCGCTTGAAAATTATGCGCGTCGCGATGCGGCTAAAATTGCGCCCTATCACAAATTGCAATTCACCGACTCGGGTCACCAGCCTTCGTCTGAAAATCTGGCTTTGGCGCGTCGGGCGCTGGCGGCGGCAGACGATCTTGTTGCTCAGGCGGCCGATATTGGCGCCGCTCTATGGCGCGACGACAGTTCTGCTTTGAGCAATCAAACCTTGGTCAGCGAGCAAGAAGCGGATGCGGCGTTTGAGAGCGGCACGCAAATGCGTGATCAACTGGGCCATTATTTGGGTGGGGTGATTTATTATGCCGGTGAATGGTATTGGGGGGTTGATCGCCTGCCTTATCTCGAGGAGCGACTGGGCAAAGCTAATTTGCGCCATAAGGGGATGCAGCCATTGGCGCATTTTCAAGAGCGCCCCTCATTCATGGCCAAGCCGGCCAGCGGGCGTTTAACGGTCGAGTTTTATCCGTCAGCCCGCAGCCCCTATAGCTATGTGGCGATGGAAGAGACTCTCGACTTGCCCAATCATTATCCGGTCAATTTGGTCATGCGTCCGGTTTTGCCCATGGTCATGCGCGGGCTTCCCGTGCCGCGCCGCAAGGGCATGTATATTATGGGCGACACCAAACGCGAAGCCGACCGTATTGGCGTTTCATTTGGCAAAGTTTTTGATCCTGTCGGGGCACCAGTGCGGCGCTGCTATTCATTGTTTCCAATGGCCAATGCGGCCGGAAAGGGCGGCGAATTTTTGCACGCCTTTTGTCAGCTGGCTTGGTCTGAGGGGGTTGATGTGGGCGCAGATAAAGGCCTTCGAAAAGCCGTTGAACGCGCTGGGCTAGATTGGGATGAGGCGGCTAAAATAGTCGATAATAATGATTGGGAAGCGGAAATTGAGGAAAATCGTGTGCAAATGATGGCCTCTGGCTTGTGGGGTGTGCCGAGCTATCGACTTTTGGACGCTCAGGGTAAGGAATTATTCTCCTGTTGGGGGCGTGACCGGATTTGGCTTCTGGCCTGTGAGATCCAAAAAGCGTTGGCGTAAAGGCGATTTTTAACGCGCCAGATTTGGGCATTTGATTTAAATTCAACTGTCGATATGTGAGTGAGGTTGTCGGAGAGGGCTTGAGTTGTTGATTGATGAGTTCAGCTATGCGTCGCCAGACTACTCCTTGCCGCGCAATTTATTGATCCGCTCAATAGAATTATTGAGTGGTCAACCACAGTTGAAGCGCATTTACATGGAATATCGCAAAGACAAGCTGCCGTATTCAGTGTTCTGGAGCGAGGTTGTCCGGCGGCTGAATATCGACTTGCAGTTTTTCGGCAATCAACCCGACAGCGTGCCGAAAACCGGCCCTTTGGTGGTTGTCGCCAATCATCCCTATGGGGTGTTGGACGGGATTACAATTTGCTGGCTGGTGGCGCAGCAAAGGTCTGATTTCAAAATTTTGATCAATAGTGTTTTGTGTCGCGCTGATGAGATGGCGGCGCATGTGCTGCCGGTTGATTTTGAGCCAACTGAAAAAGCCTTGGCGACCAATTTGGCGTCGCGTCGGGCGGCGCGTGAATGGTTGGAGCAGGGCGGTGCGGTGATTATTTTTCCGGCCGGTGCGATATCGACCACACCGCAGTTTTTCAAAAAACAGGCAATAGATGAGCCTTGGGCACCGCTGGTTGGGCAATTGGTGCGCCGCGCTGAGGCGCCGGTGCTGCCAGTATTCTTCGAAGGCCAGAATTCAGCGCTTTTTCAGTGGGTCAGCCATGTGAGTTATGATTTACGCGCGGCGCTTATTTTTCATGAAGTGCATCGCCGGATGAATTCTACGCTGCGGCTGGCAATTGGCGATGTTTTGCCATTTGACGCTTTGGCGGCGCATTTGCCGGCGGCTAATTTGGCGCAATATTTACAAAACCACACATTAGGCTTGCAGCACCAGCTTTTGGGCCGAGCCGATAAAATGTGAAAACTGCCGGATGCAGGCACGATTATTCTTGATTGAAGCGGTAAATCTGCTTTCATAGGCAACATACAAAAGGGAGTAAGAAATGGAAAATTGTTTAAAGTTTTATATTGATGGCGCTTGGGTGGACCCAACAGACCCGAAGCCGTTTGATGTGATCAATCCAGCTAATGAGCAAGTCATTGGCCAAATCATGATGGGCAATGAAGCCGATGTGAACAAAGCTGTTGCCGCTGCGAAAAAAGCCTTTCCGAGCTTTTCGCGCACCAGCGTTCAAGAGCGTCTTGAATTGCTTGATGCCATCATCGCTGCTTACCAAAACCGTATTGGTGAAGTCGCCGCGACGATTACCAGCGAAATGGGTGCGCCGACTTGGCTGTCACAAGCTGCACAAGCGGCTATGGGGATTGCCCATTTGACAACAGCGCGTTCGATTTTGGAAAATTTCCAATGGGAAAAAGCCCAAGGCAACACAATGATTGTGAAAGAACCAGTCGGTGTTTGCGGCTTGATTACGCCATGGAATTGGCCGATTAACCAAATCGCTTGCAAAGTGGCTCCAGCTCTTGCGGCGGGCTGCACAATGGTCTTGAAACCATCTGAAGTGGCGCCACTTAATGCCGCCTTGTTTGCAGAAATTCTCCATGAAGCCGGCGTTCCTGCCGGTGTCTTCAACTTGGTCAATGGCGACGGTATTAATGTTGGTGACGTGATGTCACGCCACCCAGATATTGATATGATGTCATTCACCGGCTCAACACGCGCTGGCATTATGGTTGCCAAATCATCTGCCGAAACAGTGAAACGTGTTGCACAGGAATTGGGCGGCAAATCTGCCAATATTATTCTTGATGACGCCGACTTCAATAAGGCTGTGGCGCAAGGCGTTCAGAGCTGCTTTATGAACTCAGGCCAGTCGTGCAACGCGCCGACTCGCATGTTGGTGCCAGCGTCACGCCATGATGAAGTGGTCGAAATTGCGAAAGCGGCGGCAGCACAAGTCAAAGTCGGTGACCCAACTGAAGAAGGCGTCACCATTGGTCCGGTTGTTAGCGAAATGCAATTCAATAAAATTCAAGGGCTGATTGAAACAGCCATTGATGAAGGCACGGAATTGGTCTGCGGTGGCCCTGGTAAACCAGATGGTCTGAATGCTGGCTATTATGTGAAGCCAACAATTTTTGCCAATGTTACCAATGACATGACAATCGCACGGGAAGAAGTCTTTGGACCGGTTCTGTCGATTTTGAAATATGAAACCGAAGAAGAAGCCATTGAAATCGCCAATGACACAGTCTACGGCCTTTCAGGTTATGTGCAGTCAGGTGACATTAACCATGCGCGTGAGGTGGCCTCACGTCTGCGCACGGGTAATGTGCATTTGAACGGTGCCAGCCCTGATTTTAACGCACCATTTGGTGGTTACAAGCAATCTGGCAATGGCCGTGAATGGGGTGAGCTAGGGTTTGAGGATTTCCTCGAAACCAAAGCTGTCCTCGGTTACGCTGCTGAGTAATTAATCGGGCCACCAGATGTCGTCTTGACGGGATTTGGTGGCCCTTTTTTTATCCAAAATTGGGGTTTGCTATGTTGTCCAACCAATATCCGATGCTGCAATTCAATCTCGGTGAAGACATTGATATGATGCGCGATAGTGTGCGCAGTTTTGTCGAAGATAAAATTCTGCCGCGCGCTGATGAGATTGATCGCACGGATACGTTTCCGCGCGATCTGTGGAAGCCCATTGGTGATTTGGGGCTGCATGGTTTGACGGTATCGGAAGATTATGGCGGCGTCGCCATGGGCTATACGGCGCAGGCCATTGCGGTGGAAGAAATCAGCCGCGCGTCAGCTTCGGTTGGGCTGTCATTCGGTGCGCATAGTAATTTGTGCATTAATCAAATTTTCCGTTGGGGCAATGATGAGCAAAAGCAGCGTTATCTGCCCAAATTAGTCTCAGGAGAGCATTTAGGTGCTTTGGCTATGTCTGAGACGGGGGCTGGTTCAGACGTCGTCTCTATGAGCTTAAAAGCCGAGAAAAAGGGCGATCACTATATTCTCAATGGCGGCAAATTTTGGATTACCAATGGGCCATCAGCCGATGTTTTGGTGGTCTATGCCAAAACCGATCCGGCGGCTCATTCGCGCGGTATTACGGCGTTTTTGATTGAAAAAGATTTCCCAGGATTTTCCTGCGCACAAAAGCTCGACAAGCTAGGCCATCGTGGGTCGGAAACCGGCGAATTAGTCTTCGAAAATTGCCGCGTGCCAGAAGAAAATGTCATGGGGCCGTTGAATCGCGGTGTCGAAGTTTTGATGAGCGGCCTTGATTATGAGCGCGCGGTTTTGGCCGCTTGGCCTCTCGGTATTATGCAGGCCTGTCTTGATACAGTGCTGCCCTATGTGCACCAACGCCAGCAATTTGGCGAGTCGATTGGCACGTTTCAATTGGTTCAGGGTAAACTGGCCGACATGTATACGCGTCTCAGTGCCACTCGGGCCTATGTTTATGCGGTTAATCAGGCGTGTGATCGGGGCGAAACCACGCGCAAAGATGCCGCCGCCGCGATTTTATTCGCCGCGGAAAATGCCACCCAATGCGCGCTTGATGCGATTCAGCTGATGGGCGGCAATGGCTATGTGAATGATAATCCGGTCGGAAGGTTCTTGCGCGATGCCAAATTGGCCGAAATCGGAGCCGGCACATCAGAAATTCGCCGCATGTTGATTGGCCGCGAACTATTTTCGGAAACTGCGTGAGCGATCAATCAGCGTTAGGCTGATGGCGACCGGAATAAGCCCGACAAGAATGATGGCCAAAGCCGGTAAAGCCGCTTCTTCCAGCTGGCCGACCGAGGCATAGGTGTAAACCTGACTGGCCAATGTGTCGAAATCAAATGGCCTTAAAATCAGCGTGGCTGGCAGCTCTTTCATCACATCAACAAACACCAAAAGTGCCGCCGCCAAAAGCGGTGCCCGCATCAGGGGAATATGTATCCGACCCAAAGTCGCCAAACGCGACGTGCCAAGACTGCGGGCGGCCATATCCATGGCTGGTGAAATGCGCCCAAAGCCAGCTTCCAATGTGCCAAAGGCTAAAGATAAAAACCGTACGCTATAGGCAAAGAGCAGAGCAAAAATCGTGCCGCCCAAAACCACCGTGCCGTCACTGATCTCGCCAATAGCGCCGAGAACCAACATCACGCCAATCGCCAAAACTGTGCCCGGTACGGCGTAACCCAAGGCTGAGGCTTGCGCCAGCCGCCGCATGGTCGGGCCTTTATCGGTGCGCGCACCATAGGCCAGCGCCAAGCCAAGGCAGCAAGTGATGAAAGCGGCCGCCACGGCGAGGGAGAAAGAATTCACCACGGCCGCCCAAAAGCCGCGCGGTGACAGGCCACTCATCGCATGGTCAATTAATAGGCCGAGCGGCAGTATAAAGCCGAGTATAATCGGCAGAAAGCAAAACAGCTGCGCTGCGAATTGCTGTCGCCGCGATAGCGGGAAACGCGGCAGGCTGCGTTGGCGTCCGGCACGCGGATGGTAGCTTCCGGCCCGTCGTTGGCTGCGTTCTAAAACGATAAGCAGGGCCATAAAACCAAGCAGCATCAGCGCCATTTGCGCCGCACCGGCCAAATTGCCGCGCACCACCCATGTGTCATAGACGCCAATGGTCAGGGTTGAAACGCCTAGATATTCCACAGCGCCAATATCGTTCAGACATTCCATCAGCACTAAGGCGATACCCACGGCAATGGCCGGGCGCGCCATGGGCAAGCCAATCGACCAAAAACATTGCCAAGGCGAGCTTCCCAGCGTGCGACCAGCTTCAATAAGGCTGGCCGATTGCTGAACAAAGGCGGCGCGGGCCGATAAATAAACATAAGGATAAAGCACAAGGCTGAGAATCGTCACCGCTCCGGCTAATGAGTGCAGCCGCGGAAACATATCGGCCGGCAAAAACCTCTGCCAAAGGGTGAAAGCTGGGCCAGCCGGATCGAAAAAATCACCAAGACTATAGGCCGCCAAATAAGTTGGAATGGCTAAGGGCAAGAGCAGCATCCAGCCGGCTAAATGCCGCCCGGGGAAATTGCAAAAGGTCACCAGCCAAGCCGTGCCGGTTCCAACCACCGCCGTTACCAGACCGACACCAGCCATCAGCAAAACTGTGGTGGTGATTTGGCTGGGCAGAATAGTGGCCCATAAATGCTGCCAAATCGGCTCGCTTGGTGCAGCAGCTAATATGGCCAGTGCCGCCAATGGCAAGACCAAGACCAAACAGGCCAAAAGACCAGCCAGCCGCCAGCCATCCAAATTTGGCAGGCGCCATATAGGCGAAATAGTCTTGGCGCGTGCGGTGCTCATGGATTCCTGCAAATGCGAATGATTATTAACTATAGATAGGCTTATTTTTACCAGAGTGCAAGCGGTCAGCTAGCTAGGACTTGCGGCAGGCGGCGGCAGCAGCGGCTATTTCGCGGGCAATTTCTTCAGCTTCTTCGGGCAAAAAATCCATCGGAATTTCTTGCGCATCAGTGACCACGAAAAGGCGCACCATGCCCTGATCGGTTGGGCCGATTGATAATTCCGCTGTGATGTCAGATGGTGTGTTAATACCCATAATCATGCTCCTCATAAGCCATTGAGAGGCTTCTTACCCGCTCTGGCGCCTAAAGGGAAGGGGGCAAGCGCACCGGCTAAGCGATTAGATGGCAAGTTTTTTGACCTGCCAACCAGTTTCTCTGCAAAGACGCTTGAATTTTCTTTGAAAGCCGCCTATTTTCGCCCCACTCAAGGCGGTCAACCGCCGCGAGCCCGGTGCAGCCTTAGCTCAGTTGGTTAGAGCGCTAGATTGTGGATCTAGAGGTCC
>JAYOCI010000081.1:3179-7347 GCA_038105345.1 Rhodobiaceae bacterium | reverse complement strand
AATAAACCTGGGCCCAACCACCTGCAAGCCTCGCTCAAATTCTTGAGCGCTTTGCCACGGCAAGTCACGCAGATTTTGCGTCGGCGATTAAAATGGGCGTGTGGCAAACGACGGTTAAGTCGTCTGCGACTTGTGCTGGCATTGGTCTTCATTCCGGTTCAGAAGTTAATTTGACACTGCGGCCAGCGCCTGCCGACACCGGTATCGTATTTATTCGAACCGATGTTGAAGAGGCTGTTGAGGCTTATATTCCAGCTGTATGCGGCAGTGTTTGCGACGTTACTTTGTCATCAAAAATCGGCAATAAATATGGTCACGTGGTTGGCACGGTTGAGCATTTACTGGCCGCTTTGGCTGGCCTGCGGGTTGATAATGCAATTGTTGAAATTGATGGGCCGGAAGTGCCAATCATGGATGGCAGCGCCCAACCTTTTATTGATTTGATTGAAGCGGCTGGTGTTTGCGAACTACCAGTATCGCGCCGCGTTGTGCGCATTAAGAGCGCCATTCGTGTTGAAAACAACGACAGCTATTGCGAATTAGTGCCAGATACTGAGTGCGTTTTTGAAGCCGAGATTGATTTCGAAAGCGGTGCGATTGGCCGTCAAGCCTATGAAATGAAAATGGATGACGGGCGCTTTGACGATGAAGTTGCGAGCGCACGGACATTTTGCATGTTGGCACAAGTTGAAGCCATGCACAGTGCTGGCCTTGCTCTTGGCGGATCAATGGACAATGCCATTGTCATTGACGGCGACAAAGTCATGAATGAAGAGGGCCTGCGCTCACCAAGCGAATTTGTGCAGCATAAATTGCTCGATGCAGTTGGTGATTTATATCTGCTCGGCTTGCACGTTGTTGGCCGCTATCGTGGTTACAAATCTGGCCATGCCTTGCATAATAAGCTGCTCAATGCCCTATTTATGGAGCCTGAAGCATTTGAAATCGTCAGCTTGGCTGATGGTGAGCAAATTTTGGCTGCCGAATAGTAATAAATTAAGACATTTTCCAAAAGATTCTTTACAAAGCTGGGGCAGGACTTGCTAAACTGTGAGTCCGCAGCATCTGTTTATTGGCTTATCGTCAATCATGACAGGCGATTTGTTTATAAGGCGAATGAATGACTTTTCGGCACTCACTGGTACTTGTTCTCTCCACATTTATGTTGGCGGCCTGTGGGGGCGCGAAAGACCCTGTCACTCTTTATGTCGAGCGCCCTGTCGAAGAAATTTACAATAGTGCTTTTGAGGAGCTGGAGCGGAAAAACTACGTTACCGCCTCTCGTGAATTCGACGAAGTTGAGCGCCAGCACCCTTATTCACTATGGGCGCGCCGCGCCTTGGTTATGTCGGCCTACACATTTTACGTGCAGAATAAATATGACGAGGCGATTGCCACGGCACGCCGCTTCTTGGCGCTATATCCAGGCAATAGCCAAGCCGCCTATGCTTATTATTTGATCGCCATTTGCCAATATGAACGCATTTCAGACATCAAACGCGACCAGCGCGCCACTGAATTGGCGCGCATTAGCCTGACGGAGGTCATGCGCCGCTTTCCGAACAGTGATTATGCCAAAGATGCCGCCCTCAAGCTTGACTTAGCGGTCGGCAATCTGGCTGGTAAGGAAATGGATATTGGGCGTTATTATCTCAATCGCGGGGATTATGCGGCGGCGATTCAGCGTTTTAAGAATGTTGTTATTCTCTATAACCGTTCTATGCATATTGAAGAGGCGCTGCATCGGCTGACAGAGAGTTATTTGCTGCTTGGCGTCACCAATGAAGCGCAAAATGCAGCCGCCGTGCTTGGTTATAATTTCCCAGATAGCCAATGGTATCGTGATAGCTATCGGGTTTTACGCCAGCGCGACTTACAACCGGCAGAGGCCGACGATTCATGGCTAAGCCGGACATTTAACGCGGTCTTTTAGGCGTCGGCGATGCTGATTTCGCTTTCCATCCGCGACATCGTTCTGATTGAACAGCTAGAATTAGAGTGGCGCCCACAATTATGCACATTGACGGGTGAGACCGGCGCCGGCAAATCCATTCTTCTCGATTCTTTAGGCTTAGCGATCGGCGCACGCGGTGACGCGGGGCTGGTTCGCCAAGGTTGTCAGCAGGGCAGTGTGACGGCTGTCTTTGCCCTGACGCCGGATCATCCGGTGCAGGACATATTGCGCACCCATGACCTTGCGCAACAGCAAGAAACCACAGATGAATTAATTTTGCGCCGTGTGCAATCGAGCGATGGGCGCAGTCGAGCCTATTGCAATGACCAACCCATTGGCATTGGCCTATTGGCAGAAATTGGCGCGCAATTAGTCGAAATTCACGGACAAAATGAAAGTCAGGCTTTGACCGATGCGGCCACACAGCGTCGTTTGTTAGACCGATTTGGTAAGCTGGAAAGCCAAGCGCGCAATGTGGCGGCCGATTACGCCACCATGCAAACGGCACAAAAACAGCTCGATGACTATCGCGAGGCCATTGAAAAAGCCCGCAATGACACGGATTATCTCACTTATGCGCTAAAAGAATTGCGCGATTTAGCGCCCGAAGTGGATGAGGAAACCAGCCTGTCGGATGAGCGTATATTGCTGATGAATGCTGAAAAAATCGCTTCTGACTTGCGCGACGCAGAGCAGTTTTTGCGCGGTGAGCGCGGCGTAGAAACGGCTTTGAACAGCGCCTTGAAACGCTTGGAACGCGCCGCGCCGCAAGCCGCTGGCCTGCTCGATGAAGCGGTTACCTCTATAGATCGTACATTGATTGAAGCGCGTGAAGCGACCGAGGTTTTGGCCCTTGCCATGTCACGCATCACCCATGATCCAGCACGTTTGGAGAAGGTCGATGCGCGTTTGTTTGCCTTGCGCGACATTGCCCGAAAACACAAGGTCAGCTGTGATGAATTACCGGCATTAGAAGAAAAATTTGCCCAGCAATTAGCCGATATTGACGGCAGCACCAAGCGCTTAGCCGCTTTGCAAGATGAAGCGCAAGCGGCGCGCACGGCCTATCAAAAGGCGGCACAGTCTTTATCCGATGCGCGCTGCAAGACCGCGGCTGATTTAGATGTTTTGGTGAATCAAGAATTGCCACCTCTGAAACTCGACGGGGGGCAATTCACCACGCAGATAACCAGCGTCGCCCCCGAAGATGGCGGGCCGCACGGATTAGATCGCATTAGTTTTGAGGCTTCGACCAATCCCGGCATGGCGCCCGGAGCGATTGCCAAAATTGCCTCAGGCGGCGAATTGGCCCGCTTTATGCTGGCGCTGAAGGTTTCTTTGGCGGCACAGGGCGACCCATGCACTTTGATTTTTGATGAAGTTGATGCTGGTGTTGGCGGCGCGGTGGCGGAAGCGGTCGGTAGTCGTTTGCAGCGATTGGCGCAAAATGGGCAAGTGCTTGTCGTCACTCATTCACCGCAAGTGGCGGCGCGCGGCGATTCACATTGGCAAGTGCGCAAATCCGATGCCGGTCAGGGCATGAGCACTGATGTGACGCTTTTGCACGACGATGCGCGGCGCGAGGAAGTAGCGCGCATGTTGGCCGGTTCGGCGGTCACCGATGAGGCACGGGCAGCAGCACGGCGGCTGTTAGAGGCGTCATAATGCAAAAAATAGCGGTCAGTGATTTAACCGAACAACAAGCGGCTGATGAATTAGCCCGTCTGGCAGCTGAAATGCAGGGCCATGACATTGCTTATTACCAAGATGATGCGCCGCTGATCAGCGATGCAGATTATGATGCGCTGCGGCAACGCAATGTCGCTATTGAGGCGCGGTTTCCGCATTTGAAGCGGGCTGATAGCCCATCCGACAAGGTCGGCAGCAAACCATCGCAAGCTTTTGGCAAGGTCGAACACAAAGTCGCCATGCTGTCTCTGGGCAATGCTTTTGCGGCCGAGGATGTCGACGATTTTGTCGCCCGTATTCGCAAGTTTTTGAGCCTCAATGACAACCAAGAGCTGATGATGACGGCGGAGCCAAAAATCGACGGCCTATCGGCCAGTTTGCGCTATGAAAACGGCGTTTTCGTTCAAGGGGCGACGCGCGGCGATGGCCAGATTGGCGAGGACATCACAGCCAATTTAAAGCACGTGCCAGATATTCCGCATGAATTGAGCGGTGATGTGCCCGAGGTGGTTGAAATTCGTGGTG
>JAYOCI010000081.1:0-3169 GCA_038105345.1 Rhodobiaceae bacterium | reverse complement strand
GATTTATATGGATCACGCCGATTTTGCCGCCCTTAATGAACGTCAAAAGGCCAGTGGCGGCAAAATATTCGCCAATCCGCGCAATGCAGCGGCGGGCAGTTTGCGGCAAATAGATGCCTCGGTGACGGCCTCACGCCCATTGCGTTTCTTCGCCTATGCATGGGGCGATATGTCAGCCATGCCAGCGACCACCCAATCAGCAATGATTGCCTGTTTCGCCCAATGGGGGTTTCAAACCAATCCAGCCTTTGTGCAAGCCGATAGCGCTGACCAGCTCATGGCGCATTGGCGCTTGATTGAGCAGCAAAGGGCCAGCTTGGGTTATGATATTGATGGCATGGTATATAAAGTCGATCGGCTGGATTATCAGCAGCGCCTCGGCTTTGTCTCGCGCGCGCCGCGCTGGGCGATTGCCCATAAGTTTCCGGCCGAACAGGCAACCACCATGTTACGCGCCATTGAAATACAAGTTGGCCGCACAGGTGCTTTGACGCCGGTGGCGAAATTACAGCCGGTGACAGTTGGTGGTGTGGTGGTTTCTAATGCCACATTGCACAATAGCGATGAGATTGCGCGCAAAGATATTCGTGTTGGTGACCGCGTGACGATTCAGCGGGCTGGCGATGTGATACCGCAAATTGTCAGCGTGTCCTTGGCTGATCGGCCGCCCAATCTGCCAGCCTTTGAGTTTCCCACTCATTGTCCTGAATGTGGCTCTTTGGCCCAGCGCGAGCTTCGCGAGGACGGCACGCAAGATATTGTCACGCGCTGCACTGGCGGGTTGATATGTCCGGCTCAGGCGCGCGAAAGATTGAAGCATTTTGTGTCGCGCCGCGCCTATGACATTGACGGCTTAGGGCAAAAGCAAATTGATGATTACTGGGCCTTGGAGCTGATACGAACGCCGCAGGATATTTTCACCCTGAAACAGCGCTATAGCGAAAATCCGCCAGATATCTGGCGTTATGGCTCAGGCAGTAAAGATAAAATTGGCACGCTGAAAGACAGTGCGGTGAAGCTTTTTGCGGCGATTGACGCGGCCCGCATGATTGATCTCGACCGTTTCATCTTTGCCCTAGGCATCCGCCATGTTGGTGAAACATCGGCGCGTTTATTGGCCCGCCATTTTGGCTCGATCGAGACCATGCAGAGCCAGATGATGGCGATTTCGCAGGGCGATATGCTGGCCCGCGCCGAGGTTGAGGCGATTGATGGTGTCGGCAATATTATGCTGGAAGCGCTTATCGGATTTTTTGCTGAAGCGCATAATCGCGAAACCATTGACGCCTTATTGCAAGCGGGGGTAACGCCGCAGGCCCTGCCAGAGGCGGCGCAGGATACGGCAATTGCTGGAAAGACCATTGTTTTCACAGGCACGCTTGAAAAAATGACGCGGGCCGAAGCCAAGGCGCGGGCGGAAGCGATGGGCGCCAAAGTGGCTGGCTCGGTATCGGCCAAAACCGACATTTTGGTAGCTGGCCCGGGCGCTGGCTCAAAGCTCAAAAAAGCCGAGGCATTAGGCCTTGAGGTGTTGAGCGAAGATCAGTGGATTGAAGTGGCCGCCATTGCTTCAAGCGATTGAGCTAAAGCGGTGCGCAGGCTTTCTGCAACCATGTGCCGGCGGCCGCTGGAATCAGTGGTTTGATGGTCTTTAACACGCGCGCATGATAGGCGTTGAGCCATGCACGTTCATCGGCGGTTAATTGTTCCACATCAATAAGACGACGATCAATGGGGGCCAATGTCAGCGGTTCAAACCCATGCATGGGGCGCTGATTTTTGCCAGCCTTAGCGGCGGTTACATATTGCAAATTCTCAATGCGAATACCAAATCGGCCGGCGGCGTAAAAACCCGGCTCATTGGACACAATCATATTTTCCTGCAAGGCCACTGTGCCGCCTTTTGAAATGCGCTGCGGCCCTTCGTGAACCGATAAATAACTACCAACCCCATGGCCCGTGCCATGGTCGAAATCTTGCCCATGCGCCCATAGCGGGGCGCGCGCCAATGTATCGAGCTGCATGCCATTAGTGCCAGCGGGAAACTGCGCCATGGCCAAACCAATATGGCCGCGCAAAACCCTCGTAAAGGCCTGAATGGCGTCCTTTGGCGCGGCTTTATCGCCAATCAAAAGGGTTCGGGTCACATCGGTTGTGCCTTGCGCATATTGCCCGCCACTATCGATCAAATAGAGCTCTCCCGGGCGCAAACGACGATTGCTCGCATGGGTCACGCGATAATGCACAATCGCGCCATTGGGGCCGGCGCCAGAGATGGTGTCAAAGCTCAAATCTTTTAGCTGGCCGGATGCTTTGCGGAATGCCTCGGCCTGTTTGGCGGCGTCGATTTCGGTTAGTTTTCCCGTTCCGGCATGATCATCAAACCAGTGTAGAAATTGGCACAGGGCCGCGCCGTCGATTACATGGGCGGCAATACTGGCTTTGATTTCAGCTTTTGTTTTGCAGGCTTTGGCTAAAGTGCATGGGTCTTCCATGCGGATGAGTTCGGCGCTTTTGAGTTGGGCGAAAAACCAAGCCGGCGTTGCATGGGCGTCAATGCCGACTTTCTTGCCGCGACAGGCGCGCAAATCGGCTTTCAGCCTATCCGGCGCTTTGACCCGCAGGCCTTTGCCAATATGGGCGATAACTTTGGCCGATAAGCGGTTGGCGTCAATATACCAGTCAAAGCTAGCGTTTTTATGCAAAACACCAAACGATAGGGCAAATGGCGTATGCGGCACGTCACTGGCGCGAATATTCAGCAGCCAAGCAATATTTTCCGGCTGGGTGATAAGCAATTGATCAGCCGATGCCTGTTTGATGATATCGGCCATGCGCCGCCGTTTATCGTCGGATGATTGGCCGGTTAATTTAAGCGCTTGCGTGATCACTTTGGTTTCTGGCAAAGCCGGTCGATCGTGCCAAATCGCATCGACCAGATTGGTGTCGGTAAAGAATAATTTACCCCCAGCCTTTGTGACTTGGCGCTGATAGGCTTCAATGGCGGCTTGGCTGTGCAGGCGCGGGTCAATGCCAATGGTTTGATTGCGCTTCACGGTTTTTCCGAGCCATTGGCTGGGCGCGGTTTCCATGACTGGCACAATCTCCAGCAATCTGGTGTCGACTTGTTGAGGGGCTTGAAGAATATAGCGGCCATCGACAAATAGCG
>JAYOCI010000080.1:4496-7390 GCA_038105345.1 Rhodobiaceae bacterium | reverse complement strand
CCCGAGACCGGCTGTCCGTGGGATTTGAAACAGGATTTCGCCTCTATCGCCCCCTACACCATTGAAGAAGCCTATGAGGTTGTCGACGCCATTGAGCGCCGCGATATGGATGATTTGAAGCTGGAATTGGGCGATTTATTGCTGCAAGTGGTGTTTCATGCCCGAATGGCCGAAGAACAAGGCTTGTTTGACTTTGATGATGTCGCCAATGCCATTAGCGATAAAATGCAATATCGCCATCCACATGTGTTCAGCGACAGCCATATCGCCGATGCCGATGCGGTTCGGGCCAATTGGGAAACGCTGAAAGCCGCTGAACGCGCCGAAAAAGCCAATAATGGCGCGATTTCCAGCCTAATGGATGATGTGCCGAGCGCTTTGCCGGGGCTGACACGGGCGGTTAAACTGCAGAAACGCGCCGCTCAAGTCGGTTTTGACTGGCAAGCGGCGGCGCCTATTTTGGCCAAATTAGATGAGGAAATCGTGGAATTTAAGGCGGAAATGGCCGCAGAACCCATGGATAAAGCCAGATTAACCGATGAATTTGGCGATATTCTTTTCGTCATGGCCAATCTGGCTCGCCACTTAAAACTTGATCCAGAAGCCGCCATTCGCTCGACCAATAGTAAATTCGACCGCCGCTTTCGCTATATAGAGCAAAAAGCCTTGGAAAACGGCGAGGAAATCGACGCTCTGTCGCTTGAAGCATTGGAAGCCTATTGGCAGGAAAGCAAAACCATCGTTGGTTAAGCAATGGATGAAGTTAACTTTTTATCCGTTTGAGTTTATTGTTAAATTTCTTTTCAAAACGGCCTTTGCTGGCATAGGAAAGCAGCACATCAACATATTGCTTTCCGTCATCAGTGGTATTATGCGCCAAAACCTGCCCATGACTGTGCAAATATCCGATTATGTCGCCCTGCTCTGGCTTTATCGACAATCGAAAACGCGCTGCCTTGGCTTCGAAAATATCAGATATCGCCTGCAACAGCGCCGCTGTACCCTGCCCCTCAAGGGCTGAAGCCAGAACGGTTGGCACATCGGCGCGTTTTATGCGTTCTTGCGCCGCCGCAATCATCGCCTCATCCATGGCATCCGACTTATTCAGCAATTCAATAAATTGCGTTTCCTCAGACACGCCCAATTCTTGCAATACGTCGATCACATCCTTGCGCTGCGCCTCGCTATCAGCATGGGCACTGTCGCGCACATGCACAATCACATCGGCCGATAAAACCTCTTCTAAAGTCGCGCGAAAGGCCGCAACCAGCATGGTCGGCAACTCAGATACAAAGCCCACTGTATCGGACAGCATGATTTTCTGGCCACCAGGCAGTTTGATGGCCCGCAAAGTCGGATCCAGAGTGGCAAAAAGCATATCTTTGGCCATCACTTCGGAATCGGTCAGGCGGTTGAATAAGGTGGATTTACCAGCATTGGTATAGCCAACCAGTGCCACCACTGGCCACGGCGCTTGCTGGCGGGCTTTTCGATGCAGTGAACGCGTGCGAACCACAGACTCCAGCTTTTTCTTAACCCGCGTGATGCGTGTTTGAATCATCCGCCGGTCAGCCTCAATTTGCGTCTCGCCTGGGCCGCCAACAAAGCCTGTGCCGCCGCGCTGGCGCTCAAGGTGGGTCCAAGACCGCACCAAACGGCTTTTTTGATAGGTCAAATTAGCCAGCTCGACCTGTAAACGCCCCTCGCTGGTCGCCGCGCGGGCGCCGAAAATCTCGAGAATAAGACCTGTGCGGTCAAGAATTTTGACCTCCAGCCGCTTTTCCAAATTGCGCTGCTGCACTGGCGTCAAATTAGTATCAATAACCACCAGTTTGACATCATGCGCTTCGATAAGCGCCGCGCAGGCCTCTAATTGACCACCGCCCAATAGGGTCGCCGGATTTGGCTTGGGCACGGGCTGCACAGCGGCATGGCAAATATCGAGATCAATCGCCCGCGCCAAACTCACCGCTTCCTCGAGACGCGCCTGAGGGCTGCGTGACGAGGTAACGAGACGAATATCCGGATGCAGGATAAGCGTTCGGGTAAGAGCAGGTGCGGACTTTTTGTTTTGTTCGTCGCTAAATATGATCAGTCTTCTGTCGCTGGGCCTTCAAAAACTTCGATAGGCTGATTAGGCATAATCGTAGAGATAGCATGCTTATAGACCAATTGCGAATGGCCTTCACGACTTAAAAGCATTGATGTGGAGTCAACCCAGGTAATACTACCCTGCAGCTTCACGCCATTGACAAGAAAAATCGTGAGCGGCATTTTTTGCTCGCACACATGATGAAGAAAGGATGATTCCAAGCTCGGTGTTTCTTTAGACATGGGCTTTTCCCGTTTATTCTTGGCCTTAGGGCAAAACGGCCTGTTGGTTTTTTAATCCCACTCCCCTATGAGTGAGGCTTGTTCAAAACCATCATATACAACTTTTGAGATATTTTTAATATTTTTTCAACCAATGAGAAGTTTTCTTCGGACTGTGACATTTGCTGAAAATCAGACTGATAAATTATCGCCCACTTAGCTCGTCATAGGCAGCACCGAGCGCTGTCGCCACAGGACCTGGTTTGCCGTCACCAATCACCACGCCATCAATGGCAATAACGGGAAACACCGCCATGGTCGAGGCGGTTGAGAAACATTCCTTGGCCGCTTTTGCTTCGTCCAAGGTGAAAGGCGTTTCATCAATGGTTAATTGCAGCTCAGCCGCGACATCAAATAGGACCTGCCGCACAATACCGTTCAAAATCGCCTGACTGGCTGGTCGCGTGCGTAATTTACCCTTGCTGTCGACAATCCAAGCATTGGTCGCCCCGCCCTCTGTGACATAGCCATCGGCGCCGACTTGCCAAGCCTCTTGCTTGCCGGCCAATTTAGCGGTTTGG
>JAYOCI010000080.1:0-4486 GCA_038105345.1 Rhodobiaceae bacterium | reverse complement strand
CCCTTGGCGTCCAAAATCCAAGCGTTTGTTGCGGCGCCTTCGGTAACCATGCCCTGCTGGTCAACCTGCCACGCCTCTTGCACATTTGCATTCCGCGCTGACTGACGCGCCAAAACGTTGGGCAGCAGGCTGATGGATTTAATATCGCAACGCGCCCAACGCTGATCAGGTACACTCAAGACCTCAATACCATTTTGGCGAATATTATTGCGCCGCTCAGGGGCTGAGGCGCGTGCCGTGACCACTAGGACAGGCTGTAAGTCGGCGGCAAATGTATGCTCGCGTGGCGCCACCCCGCGTGACACTTGTATATAAACCAGCCCCTCACGCACACGATTGCGGCGCACCACTTCGCGGGTAATGATTTTCAAAGCGGCACGCGATACCGGCATGGGTATGGATAATTCTTTCAGCGAGTTTTCCAGCCGATCCAAATGCCGATCTTCATCCCACATACGATGATTGCGAATGGCGCATACCTCATACACACCATCAGAAAACTGATAGCCGCGATCTTCCACCATAATCGCTGGCTGGTTCAGCGGTTGGTAGCATCCATCAATATAGGCAATGCGGCTCATCGTCGAATTCCTCGTTTAGCGCAAATTACGCCAGAATGATGGCGTCAAGAACACCATCAATATCAAAAGTTCAACCCGACCAGCAACCATTAAAAAAGCCAGAAGGGTTTGCACTTGCGGGCTCATATGCCCGAATTGTGTGGCCATATTAAGATGGCCGGTGATGGCTAAACTATTGGTCAGAGAGCCCAAAACCAGCGCCCAGCTATCAGCCAGCGCCACGCCCAATAAGCCGGCGCCAAGAATACCGCCGCCGAGAAATAGAAGAAACACAGCCGAATAAGCCCAAATGGCGGTCAAATCTTTGGCCTGCAAACGTCGCCCGTCAATCGACATTGGGTGAATAGATGACGGATAGGCCAAATGCGCAAACTCACTGCCAATCGCTTTGGCAACCGTTAACGCCCGCAAAACCTTAAACCCTCCGGCAGCTGATAATGCCATGCCACCGATGAGCGCGGGCAGCATCACCCAGACCACAGGCCAGTTTTGCAACGCCTTTTGGCCAATTAAATCAAAACCAGTGGTGCTGAACAAACTCATCGATTGCATTAGAGCCGCGAGGATTGAAAGATCGGGAAATAGTAAAATCGATATCAACATATAGCCGATAATCAGCAGGATAAATGTCCGCAATTCGCTGTCGCGCGAAAGGTTTTGCAGCCGCTTGCCGACGCCCAAAACAACCAAGACGGGCGCACTCAATGCACCAATAAAACCAATCAGCGAGATAACAAGCTGGCCGGCGACATTAAATTGCACCGTTAAGCCATCGGAATGGGTCATAAAACCCGTCGATGATATAGCCGACAGCACAACGCATAGACTATCAAACATGCCACCGCCAGTTGCCATGACGACCACCACGCCGAACGCCGTCAGACTGGCATAAATCGGCAGAATTAACCGCAGCGGCTGGCCAAGACGCCATGATAAGGAGGCCTGATCATGTAATTGCAATAAGGGGCTGGCCGATAAGCCAATGCCGCCAATGCCCGATGGCGCCAAGACGGCGACGGCGAAAACCAACATCCACAAGCCACCCAACCAAGCCAATAAAGCGCGCCACAATAAAATCGGCATGGTTTCCAATTCCGGATATTTCATCACCGAGCCACCCGATGTGGTCAGCGCCGACACAGCCTCAAAATAGGCATCGCTTAAACCAAACACTTGCAAAGCACCGGTTAACGGCACGCTGGCCAGCAAAGGCAGGCTGGCCCAGACCAAAACCATAATGAGAAATAATTCGATTTCTTGGGCTGGGAATTTGCGCGCCGCCCGCCCCGTCAAAATCATCGCGCCAGAAACAAAAGCGGTGAGAAAAAACCCAATGGTAAAATTGCGCGCGTGGACGTCATTATCCATGCCGATGGACAGCAAGAGAGGCAATAACATCAGCAGCGCCAGCATGCCGCCGCCATAGCCCAAAATATAGATAATGGCCCCGAAGCGCATATCTAATTATTTCTTTTCCGTATCGAAAAGTTTTTCGGCCGCTTCAATGGCCGAGGCCAGAACAAATAGCACAACATGATCGCCCGGTTTTAACTCCAACCCACCACGTGGTTTCAGCAATTCCTTGCCACGGCGCACATAACCCAAGCGGATACTGTCCGGCATATTGAGGTCACGCAGCTTGCTATTGGCCATTTTGGAGCCTTCTTTAATCTCGGCCTCCAACACTTCCGCCGATCCATCACCTACCGCATGGACACGCATCACCCGACCGCGACGCACATGGCCCAACATGGATGACACGGTAACGGCGCGCGGGTTGATCGCCACTTCCATGCCAAACTGACCAGTGAGGCTTAGAAAACTCGTATCATTGACCAAACACATGCCGCGACGACAGCCTTCTTGCAGGCTCAACATCGTGCTCAACACATTGGCTTGGTCATCATTTGTCAGCCCAAGCACCAAATCGCTATTGCGGACATTGCCTTCCGCCAATATTTCCGGCGACAGGCCACTGCCGTGCAGCACGATTGAGCGCGACAGGCTCTCCGCCACTTCGCGGGCGCGCTCTTCATTTTGTTCAATCAGCGTCACCGAATAGCCAGACTGACGGTCAAGCGCATGCGCGACCTGATAGCCAATATTGCCGGCGCCAATAATCAAAATTCGGTGCGCTTCGACCTCTTGGTGGCCAAAAATCTTCAATGTGCGGCTCGTGTCATCGCTTGCCGTGACCACATAGGCCTCGTCACCGGCTTGCAGCATATCATCAAAATCGGGCACATAAATTTCGCCATCACGGCGCATGCCGACGACAATCGCTTGTAAATCTGGAAACAGGCCAGTTAATTGGTTCAAAGGCGTATCGACAATCGGGCAATCATCCTCAATGGCGATACCGATCATTTGCACTTTGCCATCACAGAAACTGGCACTATCAAAGGCGCCAGGCAGCGCCAAACGCCGCAACACTGAGTCACCCACTTCGGTTTCAGGCGAAATAATCACGTCAATTGGGATGCTTTCATTGGCAAATAATTGCTTCCAGCGTGGCATGAGATAATTTCTATCCCGCACACGGGCAATGGTTTTGCCGTCCCCAAACAGGCTGTTGGCAACCTGACAGGTCACCATATTCACTTCATCGCTGGCTGTCACAGCGATTAGAATGTCGGCGTCCGCCGCGCCGGCCTTCTCAAGAACATCAGGATGCCCACCATGACCCAAAATAGGCCGCACATCTAATGTGTCAGTAATGCGCTGCATTAAAGGCGCCGAACGATCCACCACTGTGACCTCGTTGCCTTCGCCGGCGAGATGTCTGGCAATGCCAAACCCGACCTGCCCCGCACCGCAAACAATGACTTTCATCTGAATATCCTCAGTAACTCTTACACATGGCTTTTAGCATGATTAACCGCATGAATACCAAGCGATTTCATCTTGCGGTGCAATGCCGAGCGTTCCATGCCAACAAATTCGGCGGTACGCGAAACATTTCCACTAAAACGCTCTATTTGCGCAACCAAATATTCCCGCTCAAAACGCTCACGCGCCTCACGCAATGGCAAAGACATAATATGCGTCGAGGTGGAGGGGTTTTCATTGACATCTGTGTCTGACAAAATTTCATTTGGCAAATGTTCAAGTGTCAATTGCTCGCTATTGCGCGACAAACAGGTCAGCATCATATGCTCAATGCAATTACGCAATTGGCGAACATTGCCCGGCCAACTATGCGATTGCAGCACGGCCATCACATCATGTCCGGCCTTGCGCGGCGCCATATTCAACTGATCCGCAATGGTGCTGATGAAATGTTCTACCAAGAACGGAATATCATCGCGGCGGCGTGAAAGCCCCGGCACGTCAAGCGTCACAACATTCAAACGATGGTATAAATCCTCACGCAATACGCCGTCAGCCATTAAATGCTCAACATCAACGCCGCATGACGACAGCACGCGCACATCAACCGCCACTTTTTGAGTGCCGCCAATGCGACAAAAACCGCCGTCAATCAGGGTTTTTAGCAAATTATTCTGCAGCTCCAGCGGGAAGCTTGAAACATCATCGAGAAACAAAGTGCCGCCATGAGCCTGCTCAATCAGACCGATTTCGACCTCTCCCTCAACTTCACGACCAAAAACAATACGATTGGCTTGCTCGGCATCACTGCCAATAATCGCACCGTGAATAGCGATGAAATTTTGGTTCATACGCGGCGATAGGCTGTGAATTTTACGCGCCGCCGCCTCTTTACCAGACCCAGCTGGCCCTTTGATCATCACCCGACTATTGGTTTGCGCTAATTTGCCGATTTTTGCATTTAATTGCTCAATCACACCAGCACGGCCAATGAGTGCAGAATTGACTTCAACTTTGCGCCGTAACTCATTGTTTTCCCGTTGTAACTTGGCTGCCTCAATAGCCCGCCGAACGGT
>JAYOCI010000079.1:0-7425 GCA_038105345.1 Rhodobiaceae bacterium | reverse complement strand
GCAAATGACAACTACGCGGAAGTAGCAGTCGCTGCATAGCAGCGCCTAAACTTCACTTAAAGTCCATCTCCGTCGCAGGAGCATGGCGGGGTTCGGAAGGCACCTGGCAACAGAAGCCTTCCACTTTTTTGAGGGTTAAGGAACCAACGCGACGATGTCGGAAGATAAAATAGATTATGCAAGTCGGGCGCAAAAAGCGCTGTTGAGCGTGGTGCGCGACGTGATTGGCGAAGCGGCAGAAAATGGCTTGATTGGCCAGCATCATTTTTACATTACCTATCGCACGCAAGATCAAGGCGTGGTGATGTCCGACAAATTGCGCGCCGCCCACCCCAGCGAAATCACCATTGTTTTGCAAAACCAATTCGAAGATTTAACCGTCACTGATGAGCATTTTTCTGTCCGCCTAAGTTTCAATCAAGTGCCGGAAACACTGATTGTGCCTTTCGCTGCCATTAGTAAATTTTACGACCCATCTGTCGCCTTTGGCCTGATGTTTGAAGACGATGATTTTGAAGTCGACGATGAAGAGTTTGATGATGACGATGATAGCGTTTTCGTCACTCAAGCCAGCAGCGACCAAGAAACCGACGAAAAACCTGCCGGTGAAGTGATTAGCCTCGACAGTTTTCGCGACAAGTAACAGTTAAATCATCGGCCCTTATTGGCGATAGCGCTGAGCTATGCTATTCCCCTTGCAGATTAATCTATGAGCGGAGATTCCCGATGGCTGATACACGCATTGAAACCGATAGCTTTGGCCCTTTAGATGTTCAAGCCGATCGATATTGGGGCGCGCAAACCCAGCGCTCTCTCGGCAATTTCAAAATCGGTGGCGAAACCATGCCCCTGCCCTTGGTGCGTGCACTTGGTATTGTGAAAATGGCCGCCGCCAAAGCAAATATGAAATTGGACAATCTCCAAGCCGACATCGGAGAAGCGATTGTGAAAGCCGCGACTGAAGTTGCTGAAGGTAAATTAAACGACCATTTTCCTTTGGTCGTCTGGCAAACCGGTTCTGGCACGCAATCCAATATGAACGCCAATGAAGTTATTTCAAACCGAGCGATTGAAATCATGGGCGGAGAAATGGGCTCAAAAACACCCGTTCACCCGAATGACCATTGCAATTGCAGCCAGTCTTCAAATGACACCTTCCCGACCGCCATGCATATTGGCGCCGCTGAGGAGGCCGCCAATCGCCTAATTCCAGCCCTACGCCATTTGCACGCGGCTTTGCAGAGCAAATCTGAACAATGGGTGGATGTGGTAAAAATTGGCCGTACGCATTTGCAAGACGCCACACCGCTGACCTTGGGACAAGAATTTTCCGGCTATGCCACACAATTGAAATACGCCATTGAACGGGTTGAAACCTCGCTTCCTCGGCTTCTGGCATTGGCCCAAGGCGGGACGGCTGTCGGCACGGGCTTGAACGCAAAACCTGGTTTTGCCGAAGCCTTTGCCGCCGAAGTCGCCTCTTTCACTGGCCTGAAATTTGTGACCGCGGAAAATAAATTTGAGGCTTTGGCCGCCCATGACGCCTTTGTCGAAATGTCGGGCATGTTGAACACCATTGCCGCCTCATTGAATAAAATCGCCAATGATATCCGCCTGCTTGGTTCCGGCCCGCGTTCGGGCTTGGGCGAATTGAGCCTGCCGGAAAATGAACCCGGCTCATCGATTATGCCGGGCAAAGTCAACCCGACCCAATGCGAAGCCATGACCATGGTCTGTGCGCAAGTCATGGGCAATCACACAACTATTTCCATTGCTGGCACTCAAGGGCATATGGAGTTGAACGTCTTCAAACCAGTGATGGCCTATAATCTTATTCAGTCCATGCGCTTGCTCGGCGATGCGGCGGTCAGCTTCACTGATAATTGCGTTGTCGGCATTGAAGCCAATGAAGCCAATATCCGTAATCTGATGGAGCGTTCGCTTATGTTGGTGACCGCTTTGGCCCCGAAAATCGGCTATGACAATGCCACCACTGTTGCCAAAACGGCGCATAAAAACGGCACAACTTTGCGTGAAGAAGCCGTCGGCGGCGGTTTTGTCACGGCGGAAGAATTTGACGCCATTGTGCGCCCAGAAGATATGATTGCGCCAAAATAATCGGCAATGGAAAAACCACAGAAACGCTCGATTGTTATTGCTGGTCACGCGACCAGCCTGTCTTTGGAGCCAGTCTTTTGGCAGACATTGCGGCACATGGCTGATGAAAAAGCGGTTTCCTTGCCAGTATTGATTGCCGACATCGACGCCAGCCAGCGCCCTGCCAGCCTGTCCAGCGCCCTGCGCGTAGCGGCGCATCAATGGCTGCTTAATTCAACGCGCTCGTAACTGGCGTTTGGCCAATGTCTTTTTCAGCCGACGGCACGGGCTCTTCGATGATCAGTTCCGGTGCCGCAAGGTCACCTTTGAGCTGCACAGGAAATATTGGGGCCGTTTGGCGGTCTGAGAAATCAAGCCGCAGATCAAAATGGCGCGACAATAAATCTAAGGTCGAAGAAATTTTGGCTTCGCCATGCGGCGGCGCAAAAACAATGTCGGCCGCGCCGGTTTCAACTTTCCCATTACCCAAATTAAACACCCCAAGCGCTCGCTCAAAATCTGGCATGATAGGCGGCGCGGCGCTGCTGGTTAAGTTTTGCAGGCGCGGCAAAGTAAGAAAATTCAATCGCCCGCTGGAGGCCTCAACATTGGCATTGCCCGATAAGCTGGCCATCATTTCCATGGCTGATCGACCACGCCCACGAACCAACAATGTGCCACTCAAATCGGCCTCGACCAGCGCTTGATCATAAAATGTCGAGAAAAACGCCGCCAATTCCAATTCGGAAAACCTAACATCCAAATTGAACAAAGGCGTCAGATTGCCGCCCTCGGCTTGCAGATTGGCTTGGATCACGCCGCCCAGGGTGGCAATTTCGATTTCCGGTGCTTCCAATACGCCATCGCTGACTTTCAAGCGCGCTTCGAGGCTGGTGAGGGGCAATCGACCAAGCTGCATACTGCGGAAGCGCAGCTCTAAATCTGCATTGCTTTGACCCAGTAAAAACCAGCTCATTGGCTCTTGCGACCAGGTTTTTTCGGCCGCGAAACGCGGCAGGAAAGGCGTTGCGTCAAAGCCATCAAAAAGCAGATTGGCGCGCAATAAAGTCTTGCCATCGGTCACATTATACAAGCCTTCACCCGACACTGTGCCATCGTCCAGCGCCATATTGAGACCGGTAAAGCCGACCGCCTCTTTGGTCACTGTAATCTGGCTTTTGCCGTCAAAGGCCAAGGGCGACGGGCCCTGACCAATATCGCTCATCAGTGCCAGCAAATGCTTGCCGCGCGCCTGTAGCGCCCCTTCAAGACGACGGCCGGTTGAGTCAGGCCGCACAGTGGCAATCAGCCCAAAATGATCATCGTGTAACTTCAAATTGCCGTTCAGCGATAGCACGTCCCCTGCCTGCGCTTCGATATCAACGGTCATGGCACCGCGCGCGGTTTTATCAAATTGTGGTGGCAAACCAGCACGCGCCGCTAAATCATTCGCCTTGCCTTTCATCTCAAGCTTTACCTTGCTGCCAGCAACATTGAAATCCAGCGCGCGGTCGGGGCTGATGACGTTCAGAGATAAATCCACCGCCCCCATGCGTCCTTTGGCGACAAGCCCAACATTGGGCCAATCGGCATCGCTACGCGCCGACAAAGACCAAGCCGCATCGATTTTCAACGGCGCGTCAAAATTAGCGCTAAACGGCGACAGCCGTGACATGAGCGGGGCGAAAAGACGTTGTGCGGCATCAGTGGCCAGCGATAATTTAATATCACCATGTGTTTGCCCATCATGATCCAAAATCCCGCCAATGGTGATTTGCGCGCCATCATAATCACTGAGGATCATATTTTCGATTTCCAGACGGCCATTTCTGGCGGCGCCGACAAATGACATTGGCCCCATATCGCGCACATCGGCATATAGCCGATCAACGGTCAGGGCGATATTAAACGCGCGCCGCGCCGCATTTAGGCCGGACAAGGAAAAAGCGCGACCAATATCTAAATTGGGCAATAGGGTCGCCACGCGCAGATTATTATTGCGCGCCGGCGCCAGCCCCCAATCGGCAAAATCCAATCGCTGCATTCGCAATTTAACCTGAGCCGGCTTTTGCGTATCGCTGGGCACATCCATATCCATATCAATACGATCGTCGCCCAACCGACCCGCCAAGCCTGATAGGCTGAACTGTTGTGCCGACCAATTAACATCGGTCACGAAACTCAGCCGTTGCAGGCGCGCCTCGTCGACATTCTCGACAAATAGCGAGACATCGCGGCCAATTATTTTTGCCAACCAAACCGATAGGCCCAGCGTATCGGAACTGCGGGCTGACACACTGCCCTTAAATATCGGTTTTTGGTCACCATAAGTTATATCGCCAGCCCCCAATAAAGAGCTGTTGAACGGCAAATCGGCGCTGACCCGTTCAAACCGCAAACGATTTTCCTGACGGCTCATGGAGATGAGCAAATTGCGGCCATCCTCATCGGCGAAGGAAAAGCGATTGGCTTCCAGCCGCATACGTCCGGTTGCGCCGCGCAAAACATCGGTTCCAATGGTCAAAAACTTCTCAACCCGCTGTGGCGGCGCGTCGTCATCGCGCGTATGCAATTGCGACAAATCCACAAAACCAGCCGAAAGACGTCCCTCTATGTGAGGCTTTTTCTGCTCTTCATTGGGCCATGTGAAAGACAGGCGGGTGCGAAACCCCGCCGCCAATGCCTGTACTTGCAGGTCATCCGACACAATATTGCGGCTATTAATGCGAATAAGCCCAGATAATTCGACGTTTTTTCCCGCCGCATCCACCCGCAAACCGAGAGGATCAGCTATCAAATGAGCTAAATTGACACGCGAGCCGAGATTAACCTCACCGATCGCTTGCCAATTGTCGCCCTTTTGCAAAAAGCCAGCAAATTCGAGACTATCGCCGTCATCGCTTTGCGCCTGAATATCAATGGCCACGCGCTGCTGGCCGCCGCCCAGCACCATATTAAAGCGCGTTACTGCCCCCTGTTCAGGCCGATGCTGAACGCTAAAACGACGACTGGCGCCAACAACTGCGCGACCGATTTGCGCGTCAAACCCGTTCAACTGCCATTGCTGCAAAGGATTAACGCGGCTCAGACCGGTCAGCGTTAAATATCCGCGCTGTATATCTATCGGCGGCAATGCGGCATTGCTAAAACTGCTAATCAAATGCTCAGGATCGGCATTGATATCAACATCAATGACAGCATCTTGCAGGGTCAGGCGACCAATGCCGAAACCCAATCCAAATAAACGGCGCCATGATAAGTCGATGATTGCGCGCTCAATACGCGCGCCCTGCTGGCCGCCCCATCTTTTCTCAGTGGGCACATGAATATCGCGCAAAAATAATTGCGGGCGCGGCAATAGGCGCAACTCAATATCGTCAGCGATTTGCACCTCAAAACCAATGGTTTCAGCCAATTGTTGTTGCACCGCACTGCGGCTTGGCGCCAGCGACACCAGCAAGGGCATGACAGCCAGAACAATAAGGCTGAACAATAAAAAGAATATCGTCGGAAAAACCGGAAGGCGCATAAAGGACTCGATATTTGGGCCAACCGCCCCCATGGCCGTCAGCTTGCACTAGTTTATCAAGCTCACGGTGATTTTGCTACAAGCCAGACAAATCTCCTGTGCATGCTATAGTGCGCGGACAAAGAAGAATCATCTAAGTTAGACCGATATGGAAGACGATCCGTTTGATTTGGCGTCAGAAGACGCCCCCGCACCGGTGCCAGCGAGCCCTGCCGCGCCTCACTCAGCGCCCCCTGAAGGGCTGAGCATATCGCAGCGCGCGCGCCAAGCTGTTCATGCCAATCGCACCGAGCCTTTGCTCAATGGATTAAATGAAGAACAACGCGCCGCCGTGCTGGCTGACGATGGCCCGCTTTTGCTACTAGCTGGCGCCGGCACGGGCAAAACCCGCGCCCTGACCACGCGCATTGCCTATAAAATTGCCACGCAGCAGGCTTGGCCGAGCCAAATTTTAGCCGTGACCTTCACCAATAAAGCGGCCCGCGAAATGAAAGAGCGTATTGAAAATATGCTCGGCGAAACCGTCGAAGGAATGCCATGGCTTGGCACATTTCACTCTTTATCGGCGCGGATTTTGCGGCGCCATGCTGAATTGGTCGGCCTGCGCCCCGATTTCACCATCCTCGATATGGATGACACGCTACGCTTGCTGAAACAGCTCATCAAAGCCGAGAATATTGACGAGAAACGCTGGCCAGCCCGACAAATGTCAGCCTTGATTGATAGTTGGAAAAACCGCGGCTGGTCGCCCAAAGATGTGCCTGCCGGTGAGGCGGATTATTTTGGCAATGGTCTGGGCGGTAAAATTTATGCCGATTATCAAAGCCGCTTGAAAATTCTCAATGCTGTTGATTTTGGCGATCTGTTGCTGGAATCTCTGCGCCTATTCCGTGACAATGAAGACGTGTTGCGCGATTACCAACAACGTTTCAAACATATTTTGGTCGACGAATATCAAGATACCAATGCGGTGCAATATTTATGGCTTCGCTTACTGGCGCAAGCGCATAGCAATATTTGCTGCGTCGGCGATGATGATCAGTCGATTTACGGCTGGCGCGGGGCTGAGGTCGACAATATTTTGCGGTTTGAAAAAGACTTTGTCGGCGCGCAAGTCATCCGCTTGGAACGGAATTATCGCTCAACGCCGCATATTTTGGGTGCCGCATCGGGGCTGATTGCCGCCAATGAGGGACGCTTGGGCAAAACCCTTTGGACCGATCGCACAGATGGTCACAAGCTCATGGTGCGCGGCGTTTGGGATGGCGAAGAAGAAGCGCGGGTGACCGCCGATGATATTGAAGCCGAACAACGCAGCGGCGAAAAATTGAATGATATAGCCGTTCTCGTGCGCGCCAGTTTTCAAATGCGCGAATTTGAAGACCGTTTTATTGCGCTGAGCCTGCCCTATCGCGTCATCGGCGGCCCGCGGTTTTATGAACGCGCCGAAATTCGTGACGCCAATGCTTATTTCCGGCTGATTGCACAAATTGATGATGATTTAGCGTTTGAACGCATTTGCAATAAACCGCGCCGTGGCCTCGGCAGTGTCGCCCTGCAAACCCTGCATGATGCGGCCCGCGGGCAAGGGATTTCGCTATTTAGAGCTGGCGAATTACTGGTTGAAACGGAAGAATTAAAACCAGCCGCCCGCCGCGCTTTGTCGGGTTTTCTATCCTCAATGAATCGGTGGCGCGAGCTTGTGCCATCCATGTCGCATACGGAATTGGCTGAGCTCGTGCTTGATGAAAGCGGCTATACCGCCATGTGGCAGGCCGATAAATCACCCGATGCGCCGG
>JAYOCI010000078.1:0-7626 GCA_038105345.1 Rhodobiaceae bacterium | reverse complement strand
TTGGCGTGCCCATGCTGTTATATTTATTACACCGCAGCCCTGCCGCCGACGCCTCTGCTTGACACGTTGAAGGCGCACAGCTACCTATAAAGCGCATCTCAGGTGCCCCGCGAGGGGGTAATAGGGAACGCAGTATGGCTTTGGCCTAGTCTGCGGCTGCACCCGCAACTGTTAGCGGCGAGCAATCTGTCATAGTCCACTCCAAATTGGGGGAAGGCGACAGGGCGCATTGACCCGCAAGCCAGGAAACCTGCCTGATTTGGTCGCTCTTTCGCGCAGGCGGGATGAACTGCACGAGGCGGATTGGCTCTTTTGAGTTCCGTTACAGACGACAATTTTAATCTTGTTCTGCCGGCTTGTTCGGCAGTGCTTAATTTCGTTTGGAGCTTAAATGACCAAGAAAAAAAGCCCGTCTCTCAGCCGCGCCGTTTCGTGCGGTCTGATTATGACCCCTTTATTCCTTCTGCCCTTGCAGGCCAGTGCCAATGAGGCCGATGTGATTGATCATATTGTTGTGACGGCCACAGGCGTGCCGACGCCGGCCTCGCAAATTGGTGCGACGCTGGACGTGGTCACGCGCCAACAGCTCGAAGACCAGCAAGTGATTTATCTGCACGAAGCCTTGAGCCAGCTGAAAGGCGTATATTTCCGCCAAGATGGCAATGTCGGTGGTCTTGGTTATTTGCAAATGCGTGGCCTTGAGCGGCATAATTCTCTGGTGCTGATTGACGGCAATAATATGTCCGATGCCGCGGACGCCAATAGCGGTGCCGAGATTGCCCATATATTGGTTGCCGATATTGAGCGCATTGAGGTCATTCGTGGCGGCAATAGCGTATTATATGGCTCCAATGCTATTTCAGGTGTGGTTAATATTGTCACCCGTAAAGCTGGCGCTGAGGCTGGCACGCAAGTTCGTTTGGCGACAGGCTCGCATCAATTACGCGAGGCTTTGGTTCACAGCAGCGGCAAATCCGCCAATGGGCGCATTGGCTATCGGCTTTCTGTGCAAAGTGTCGATGTGAAACCGCCGTCAGAATTGGACGAGGAAAACACCAACTTTCGTGAGAATGAAGATTATGAAAATCTGACTTTCTCGGGCGCCTTGGACGTTCAATTGAGCGATGCCACCCGAGCCTCTTTCTTGGCCCGTGCAGTGCGCGCCTCGGTCAATACAGATGGCTATCATCCGCAAAGCTATGCTCTGGTGGATGGCGATTTTGGCACGGACACAGAGCAAAATATGATTGTCGCCAGTGTTGAAACGCAGGCCACAGACTCGCTTAGCCTGTCGGCCAAATATAGTTTCTTCGCCAATGACCGCGATACATTTGCCGAAATCGGTGACACTTATTGGTATGATGGTGAACGCCAAACGTGGGAAGCCCGCGCGGCTTATTTTCTCAATGACTCGGATTATATCAATTTCGGTGTGGAGCATAAAACCGAGAGCTTGTTGCAAAACGGCCTGTCGGCTGAAAAGAAAGTCGACACGCAAGCCGTGTTCGCGCTTTGGCATCAGCAATTTGGCGATCTGAGCACCAGTATTGGCATGCGCTATGACAATCATGATAATTTTGGCGGTCAAGACAGTTGGCGTTTTGGCACGGTCTATCAAATCAATGATTATATGGCCGCCACCGCCAGTGCTGGCACAGCGTTTCGGGCGCCAAGCCTGTATGAATTATTTGGTGAGGATGCCACTTGCGTCAACGGCATGTGCGGCAATCCCAATTTGGCGCCGGAAGAAAGCGATGTGATGGATATTGGTCTGCGCTTTGACGGCGGCGGCTTGCCGTTTACTGCCGCTGTGACCTATTTCGATATTCAGACTGATAATCGAATTTTCTACGACAATGTCGGCCCGCCGAGCTATCTAGGTAATTACCAAAACGATAGCGGCCAGAGCACATCATCAGGCACGGAATTCAGCTTGGCCGTACCGGTTGCGGCGCAATGGGCGTTTGACTTTTCCGCTACCAAACTCAATCCGCGTACCGCCACGGGCGGCATTCAAAATAGCCAGCCGCGACAAGTCTATTCGGCTGATCTGACTTTTGCGGCGGCTGATAATCAAAGCCATTGGCGTCTGACGGCGCTGCAAGTGCGTGATCGTTATGTTTACGACACATTGCAGGAAGATTATCTGGTGCTGGGCACGAGCTATGACACGGTTTTGAATAACGGCTGGAAGCTGCAAGCCAAAATAAGTAATTTGTTGGACGAGCATTACCAAACCAGTGCCAATAAATCGACGCCGCGGCGTCAGGTGAAAATAGCTTTGAGTACGGCATTTTAGCGATATGACCGGTCTCCACCTTGCCCAGATTGACCACAAGATAGGTGACATTCGCCTGTCTTTTGAGACGGTGCATTTTGCTTCCGGTCAGTTGACGGGCATTGTCGGTCCCAATGGGGCGGGCAAAACCAGCTTGCTGAAAATTGCCGCTGGGCTGATGACACCCGCGCAGGGCACTGTCAGCTTTGATGATATTACCGATGCTGGGCAATTGGCATTTCGTGATCGTCAGCAAAGAGCCCGACGCTTGGCCTATCTGCCGCAATTTCAACCTTTGGCCTGGCCGATGAGTTGTCGTGATGTGGTGGCTCTTGGGCGTTTGCCGCATCACGGCGATTTTGCCAATTTGCAAGCTGAGGATTGGCGCCATGTCGATGCCGCCTTGGCACAATGTCAGGTTGATGGTTTTGCTGAACGGGCCATTGATCAATTATCGGGTGGCGAGCGCGCCCGCGTTCTGATTGCGCGCCTTATCGCTTCTGATCCGCAGGTCTATTTGCTCGATGAACCGACGCAATCGCTCGACCCAGCCGCGCAATTGGCGGTGATGCAGCTCATGCAGCAGCAAGCCAAGGCCGGCAAAACCGTTGCTATGGTGTTGCATGACCTGAATTTAGCGGCGCGCTTTTGCGATCGGGTGATCATGATGCACAATGGTCATCCGGCGCATATTGGACGACCGCATGATGTCTTTACGCCGGCACATTTGCGCCCTATTTTCAATGTAGATATGGCAAGCATAGAAACGCCGCATGGGCGTATCTTGCAAACACTGGGTGCTGAAGGGCAGGTAGATAATTATGACGCGGGTCAAGCTTGATGGCATTAGCAAAAAATTCGGCACGCTTACGGCGCTAGATAACGTCAGCCTGTCGTTGGAGGCGGGTCGATCGCTGGCCTTAATCGGGCCAACTGCGGCTGGCAAGTCTGTTTTGCTGAAATGCTTAATCGGGCTTTATATGCCCGATAGTGGCACGATTTGCATTGATGGCACGCCCGTTGGCACCAGCCAGCAACGCTCAAATGCGCTGAATAAACGTATTGGTATGTTGTTCCAACAAAACGCCTTATTCGACAGTCTGCCAGTGTGGGAAAATATCGCCTTTCGCCTTATCGCCGATGGCATGGACCGCGACGCGGCGCGGCAACGGGCTGAAGCGCTTTTACCGCGTGTCGGCTTGCCATTGGCTAATGCTGACTTATTTCCGGCAGATTTATCGGGCGGCATGCAAAAGCGTGTTGGCTTTGCCCGCGCCATTGCCACTGAGCCGGATATTTTATTGCTCGATAATCCGACCGCTGGCTTGGATCCGATTTTAGCGGCGCGGGTTGATGGTATGATTTCGACCTTGGCCCGCGAAACTGGGGCGACAGTGATTTCTGTCACCAGCAATATGGTTGGCTTGACTGAGGCTTATGATGAGATTGCTGTTTTGCACGATGGGGTGTTGCGTTGGCACGGCGCGGCGGATGCGGCGCAAGACGATGATAATCCGTGGTTGCGCCAATTGCTTGCCGGTTCGCGCGAAGGGCCTATTTCAACAATGAACAATGCCGCTTAGGAGACAAAAATGTTTGGATTAAGAAAAAAAACCGAAATGCCAACAGCCGAAACCGCGCTGCCGGGTCGCGATATGGAAATGCCCGTGCCGGAGCGGCATTTTGTTCTTGGCACGCCATTGCAAGGCCCATGGCCGGCGCATTTGCACATTGCCATGTTCGGATTGGGTTGTTTTTGGGGCGCTGAGCGCAAGTTTTGGGTTTGCGACGGCGTGCATTCTACGCAAGTGGGCTATGCCGCTGGCATCACCGCCAATCCAACCTATGAAGAAGTATGCTCGGGCGGCACGGGCCACAATGAAGTGGTGCAAGTCGTCTATGACCCGCAAGTCATTTCTTATGAGGCGCTGCTATCGGTATTTTGGGAAAGCCATGATCCGACGCAGGGCATGCGCCAAGGCAATGATATTGGCACGCAATATCGCTCTGGCATTTACTGTTTTTCACCGGCTCAAAAACAAGCCGCTGAGGCATCGCGCATGGCTTTTCAAGCGCGCCTCAACGAAGCCGGTTTTGGCGATATCACAACCGAGATTATCGACGCGCCAAGGTTTTATTATGCCGAGGATTATCATCAGCAATATTTGGGCAAAAACCCAAATGGCTATTGCGGGCTCGGCGGCACTGGCGTGTCATGCCCAATTGGTGTGACCCAATAGCTTAATATTGCTTGGCAATGCTCAGCATGAAGCGACGACCCTCACCCGGGAAATAGCGGTTATTGCCGAACCATTTATCGGCCCGTTTCGCATAATCTTCGTCGAGAAGGTTTTGCACATCGAGCTGAACCACCGCATCATTTGGCAATGTGTAATCAAAGGTCAGATCAAGCAAATCATGTCCATCATATTTTTCAGTGTTTGACGCATCCATAAAATACGAACCGACATGGTGCCAAGTTAGGGCGCTTTGCAAACGGCTCGTGGTTTGATGGGTTAAACGGGCATTGGCCAGAGTTTTTGGCGCACTATCCATATCATCGCCATCGGTGATGCTTTCCAATGCATTGGCGCCAGAGACATTGCGGTTAAAGGCATATTCATGCTCGGCAAGCGTCACGTTAGCGTCCAGTGCGTAGCTGTCATTAATGGCCCATTGCATTTCTATTTCAATACCTTGGTGGCGTGTTTCGCCGTCAGCTTCGTAATAATCACTGCCGTCGCGGAAGTGATAATTTTTCTTCTGCATGACAAAGGCGGCCGCCTCATAAGACAGATTGGCATAAGCGGCACGATAGCCGACTTCCAAACTATCAAGGGTCTCGGAATCGACGCGATCAATATTGGCAATCACACCGGTTTTGCTTTGGTCACGCAAACGATATAGATCATTGACTTGAGGGGCTCGTGCGGCGCGCGCCAAATTGACGAATAAGCGCCGATTGTCAGCCAATCTGTGAATCAGGCCGAGTTTTGGCGAGATATCTGTAAAGTCATCAGTGGAATCGGCGGGGCGGAATAATTTGCCTTGCAAACCGTCCGTGGTGTTATTGGTGTAATCATAAGAAGTGATCTCGACCCGCACACCGGTGGTCACATCGGTTTTGTCGCTGAGCGCCCAAACTGCGTGCACATAGGGCGCGATAACCAGCGCATCAACATCGAAATCATAATGCAGCCCTTGCGCATAATCCAAGGAATTGCCACCAAAGGCTAATTTATCTGCGCCCGATTGAAACTCGGTCAACGCGCCTTGCGTATAATCAGTGTCGACACCGACATCATAGGTCACGCCTTGGCCCTTGCGGTGATAGTTCAGCAAAAGGCCGATACTGTCATGCTCGTTATCTTCAACCGTTGTGGCGGCTGTGCCGGGTAAAAAGTGCATGCGAAATTCCATTTCATTGGAACGCGCATAGGGTGTCAGTGTCAATTTAGCGCCATCGCTCAATGTGCGGGCAATACGCAAAGAACTGCGGAAGGCCCGCGCATCGCGATAGGCATCAGGTGCCGGATTGCTTTTTGACAGCGTCTCGTCCTCATAGGCTTCGCGTGTCGCGCCATTTGGCGTCTGAATATAGGCGGCGGTTTCTTGGTTGAGATTCTTTCCGGCTAATGAGAAATGATATTCTGTCTTGCCACGGCTCCACTGCGTTTGCAGGCGTAGTTTTTGCTGTTCGAAGCCCTGATCAGCGCGATAGCCCTCTTCATCGCCGGTAATCGAAATGCCAAGGCGGGCGGCATAACCGTCCATCTGGCGATCCATTTGGCTGTCGAGCGCATAGCGACCATAGGAACCCGCAGCCATGCGGCTTGCGGTTTGCTGTTCAGCAATCGGGCCAGACACGAAATTAATCATTCCGTGCAAAGCATTTGAGCCATATAGCGCACTGCCGGGACCACGCGTTACTTCCACCCGACCTGTGGGTGATGCCATCGCATCCATTAACGCATTAATATTGGCAAAGGCTGGGGCCCGCATGGAAATGCCGTCTTCCAGATATAAGAAGGAACCAGCGCCCGCGCCGCCGACCAAAATAGGTGAGCGGATGGATGATAAATGCTCTTGTCCACTACCACGATTAACATGCACACCAGCGGCTCGATTGACTAAATCGACAGGAAAAATATTGGCCCGCTCATTCGTGTCAATGGTGGTGATGCTACCGACATTGTCGAACCGGCTGGTCGCATCGCGGGTTGTCGTCACAATAATCTCATCAATTGCCGTCGTGTTTTCTTGCGACATGGCCATTTGAGGTGTCATCAGTGCAATCAGAGAACTGGCACCAATCAAATTGCGCAATGAGGGGTGGGGGGCTCGTTTTTTAGTTGAAATCATTGGAAGCTCCTTAATCTCATTAAATCTTGGGCTAGGCGGTTCCGATACGCAATAGGTCAAGAACGCGCACCAAGCCAATCGGCTTTTTTGCCGTCTCTTTATCGCTGCACACGAACAGACACTGAATTTTATTCTCATTCATGATGTTCAGCGCTTCGGCTGTTAGTTTGGTGCTGGCAATCGTCTGCGGATTATGGGTCATAATATCGCCAGTGGTTTTATCCAATAAATCGGCCGACATATGACGGCGCAAATCGCCATCTGTGATAATGCCAATCAATTGATCTTCAGGGTCGACAATGCCTAAACAGCCAAAACCTTTTTCGGTCATCAGCAATAGCGCCTGATCCATGCCCATATCGTCGCGCGCCAGCGGCAGTTCGGCACCTGAGTGCATGACATCCTTGACTTGCGACAGGCTGGCGCCCAATTTTCCGCCTGGGTGGAAATTTTTGAAATCCGACGGCGTGAAACCACGGCGTTCCAATAGGGCGACAGCCAAAGCGTCACCCAATGCTAATTGCATAGTGGTCGATGTGGTCGGCGCGAGGCCAATCGGTCCGGCTTCTTCGGCCTGCGGCAAAGTCAGGCAAATATCTGCACTGCTGCCCAATAGGCTTTGCTCATTGGAGGTAATGGCAATCAGCGGAATGCTGAAGCGGCGGGCATAGGCGAGCAGGCCAGATAATTCGCTGGTGCCGCCCGACCAAGATAGCGCCAAAATAACGTCACCTTCGGTAATCATGCCAAGGTCGCCATGGCTGGCTTCGGCCGGATGCACAAATTGCGCTGGCGTGCCAGTTGAGGCCATGGTCGCGGTGATTTTCTTGCCAATATGGCCGCTTTTACCCATGCCCGAAACAATGACGCGGCCCTTTGCTTGGGCCAGCATATCGACGGCTTGATTGATATTCTCACCAATGGAGTCGGCAAGTTTTTGCAAGCCGGCGGCTTCCGTGATTAGTGTTTGGCGGGCTGATGTCAGC
>JAYOCI010000077.1:570-7739 GCA_038105345.1 Rhodobiaceae bacterium | reverse complement strand
GCGTGGAGCCGGGTGTGACGCGCCAACAATTAAATGAATATTTGCGTGACACAGGCTTGTTCTTTCCCATTGATCCGGGCGCCAATGCCACTTTGGGGGGCATGGCGGCGACCCGCGCCTCGGGTACAAATGCTGTGCGCTATGGCACGATGCGCGATGCGGTGATGGGGCTGGAAGTGGTACTGCCCAATGCCAATGTGATTCACACTGGTGGTCAGGCCAAGAAATCAGCTGCTGGTTATGATCTTACGCGGCTGATGATTGGCTCGGAAGGCACGCTGGGCATTATCACCGAATTGACCATTCGCCTGCACGGCATTCCTGAAGTGATTGCTGGCGGCATTTGCTCTTTCAATTCAATCGGCGACGCCTGTCGGGCCGTGGCGACAACCATTCAAAGCGGCATTCCCGTGGCTCGTATTGAATTGCTCGACACCGTGCAAGTGCGCGCCTGCAATGGTTATTCGGGCTATGATTTGCCTGAAACGCCTTTGCTATTGCTCGAATTCCATGGCTCAGCGCAATCGGTCGAAGAACAATCCAATGCTTTCACCGCCATTGCCGAGGCTGAAGGCGCCGGCGATTTCATCTGGTCGAGCGATACCGATGAGCGCAATAAATTATGGCAAGTGCGCCATGACGCCTATTGGGCCGCCCTATCTTTGATACCTGGCAGCCAGGGCCTGACCACGGATGTCTGTGTGCCATTATCGCGTTTGGCTGAATGTGTGGAAGCCACACAGGCTGATATTGAGGCGGCCGGTTTGACGGCACCGATTGTCGGCCATGTTGGCGATGGCAATTTTCATTGCTTGCCGCTGGTGCCGCCCGACCAGCCGGAGACACTTGCGGTGATACAAGAATTTTCTAAGCGCCTGTCATCGCGCGCCATTGCCATGGGCGGCACGTGCACGGGTGAGCATGGCATTGGCCAAGGTAAAATGGATTATCTGATTGAAGAAATCGGCGAGGCGGTTCACGCAATGCGGGCCATTAAACAAGCTCTTGATCCGGACAATATTTTCAATCCGGATAAAATCTTTAGTCGTTAATCAATCGCCGCAATAGACAATGGCTTCGATTTCGATCAATGCGCCTTCCAGCACTAAGTCAGAAACTACTGTGCTGCGCGCCGGATAGGGGCCGCTGCCGAAATAATCGCGATAGGCATTATTATAGCCAGCGAAATTAGCCTTATCGGTAATCCACACTGTCGTTTTCACAATATTCTTCATGCTGGCATTTTGCGCTTTCAGCAAGGCTTCGATATTCGCCAAACATTGGCGGGCTTGCGCTTCAATGCCGTCCGGCAGATCGCCATTTGCGTCAAATGCCAATTGGCCAGATAGGAATAAAAAATCACCAGCTTTGCCGAATGGTGACATGGGAATGGCAGATAAGGGGCTTGCGGCTTCGGTCATAAATTGGCTCTCCGTTTCACTGTTCATTGACATAATAATTGCGAATGATGTTAAGTTTAGGCATAGCACCAAACGAAAATCTTGGGGAGGGATTTATGCGTATTTTTGTGGCGTCATTCGGTACTGAAACAAATGTTTTTTCGCCTTTGCCCACCGGCAAGCAAGATTTCATCGACACTTATTTTTTTCGCGATGGCGGTCTGTCTCAACCACCAGTGATGTTCAATTCGCCGCTACATGTTTGGAATAAGCGCGCCAAAGAAGATGGCCATGAATTGATTTCTTCGCTGTCGACTTTCGCGCAACCAGCAGGGCGCACTGTGCGCCATGTCTATGAAGAGTTCCGCGATTTAATCCTCGATGATTTGCGCGCCGCCGGTCCGGTCGATGTGGTGCTCTATATGATGCATGGTGCCATGCAGGCCGAGGGTTATGATGACTGCGAAGGCGATTTGCTGGCCCGCACCCGCGAAATTATTGGGCCTGATGTTATCCTTGGCTCTGAATATGATTTGCATGGCCATTTGACCGAGCAAATGATGCAGCATTCTGACTTGCTGATTTTCTTCAAACATTACCCGCATGACGATATTGATGAGCGCGCTGAGGAGCTTTACAGCTTGGCGACAGCGGCGGCGCGTGGCGAAATCAAGCCGGTGATGCGGCAATGGGATTGCAAAATGATGGGTCTGTATATGACGCCGCTTGAGCCAATGAAGCAATTTGTTGCGGATATGAAGGCAGAGGAAAACAAGCCGGGCGTTTTGTCTTTGTCGCTGGTGCATGGTTTTCCAATGGGCGATATGCCTGAAATGGGCACGCGTATGTTGGCGATTTGCGACGATGACGCCGATTTGGCGCAGCAGATAGCCGAAACATTTGGCAAAAGAATCTGGGACTTACGGGAAAATTTCCGCACCGATTATGGCGGGGTTGAAGAAGCGCTGGACTACGCACAGACGACCAATAATTTGCCTCTGGTACTGGCGGATACGGCCGACAATGCCGGCGGCGGAGCGCCAGCTGACGCAACCTTCATGCTGCATAGTGTGATCAATCGCGGGATGAGCGATGTGGCCTTGGGCATTTTCTGGGATCCTGGTGTGGTGAAAATCTGCCAGAGCGCTGGCGAGGGCGCGCAATTGCCATTGTGCCTTGGTGGCAAACATGGGCCAAGCTCAGGTCTGCCTGCTAATATTCATGCCAAAGTGATGAAAATAACCGATCAGCTGACCCATGCTTTGGGCGACTCGGATGCGCAATTTACGCTTGGTAATCTGGTGTGGCTGCAGATTGAGAATAATGTCAATATTTTGGTCAATGACATACGCACGCAAGTGTTCAGCCGCAAACCATTCTTCGACATTGGTATTGACCTCAATGCCATGCGGACAATCATTGTGAAGTCGACCAATCATTTTTACAGCAGTTTCGAGCCGGTCGGCAAAGAGATCCGCCACGTCGCCACACCGGGGGCGATGAGCATGGATTTCATCAATGCGCCCTATCAAAACCGTGACGATAATTTCTGGCCGAAGGCTGAAAATCCGCACACAAGCGAGTCATCATAGAGAGAGTTTCATGGCGCATCACACTGGCCAACAAGGCATCACCCACTGGCGCGGCTATACGCTGCTTTTGCTGACGCTAGTCTATACTTTCAGCGTTCTCGACCGTTTTATTCTCGGTATTTTACTGCCGCAAATTAAGCAGGAATTAATGCTCAATGATGCGCTTTTGGGCCTGCTGACTGGCGCCGCTTTTGCGATATTCTATGCCAGTCTTGGTCTACCAATTGCGCGTCTGGCTGACCACTATGGGCGCAAACATATCATCGCCATTTGTCTGGCGATTTTCAGCGTGATGACGGCGATATGCGGCATGGCCAATAGTTTTTTAGGGCTATTTTTAGCCCGCGTTGGGGTTGGCATTGGGGAAGCCGGCACCACCCCCGCCGCCACCTCGATTTTGTCGGATCTATATAGCAAGCAAGAACGCGCTGGCGCGCTGGCGATATTATCAGTGGGTGGCAATATTGGCATTTTAATCGGCTTTGTTGTTGGCGGTTTTGTTGCCGTTCATTATGGCTGGCGGGCTGGGTTTTTTGTTATTGGCGTGCCGGGTGTGATTTTGGCCTTGGTGCTTTTCCTGACCATGCCGGAACCGGCTCGTGGCGCTGTCGAAGGTGTCGATGAGAAAAACCTCAAAGAGGTTCCTGATTTGCGCGCCACATTGGGCTTTCTGCTAGGGCAAAAAAGCTTCCTTTGGATTTTGACGGGGCTGACGCTGATGGTAGGTTTGGCGACGACGACGATTACTTGGCTGCCCTCTCTTTTGACCCGTTCGCACGGCATGCAGGCAGATCAAGTGGGTGTGACCCTCGGTCTGGCGATTGGCCTATTGGGGCCGATTGGCACGGTTTTATTGGGTGGGGTTTTAGCTAATTATCTATCGGCCCGCGATTTGCGTTGGGGCGCTTGGTTGTCGGCCATTGGCGCTTTTGTTTTAGTGCCCTGTCATATTTTTCTATCGCTGGCGACCAGCGGTTCAATGGCCATGGCGGCTTATTTGATACCGGCCATTTTGGGCATTTTCTTTCAAGGGCCTAGCTTGGCTTTGTTGCAGTCAGCAACGCCTGTCACCATGCGCGCGACATCGGCAGCGATTGCGTTATTTGTTGCCAATATGATTGGCCTCGGTTTGGGGCCGCTCAGCGTCGGCTTGTTAAGCGATGGGCTGGCCTCAACTTATGGCGCTGATAGCCTGCGCTATGCGCTTTTGATTGTGCCATGTATGGCATTTATTGCTGGGTATGTTTATTGGCGCGGCAGTCATTTCATTCTGGCCGATATCAGCAAGGCGGAAGCGGTCAGTCAAAATTAATGAAAAATACTGCCCCGCCGGCGCTTGTCATAGGCAAAGGGGGCGGCATTGATTTCTGGTTCCTTGCCGGCAATCTGGTCGGCTAGCAGGCGGGCTGATCCGACGGCTTTGGTCCAGCCCAAATGACCATGACCGCAATTTAACCACAGACCTTGCAATGGCGTTGGGCCAATAAATGGGCGGCCATCCGATGACATGGGCCTTAGCCCGCACCAATTTTCAGCCGCTTGCCAATCTAATTGTGCCGCCACATCGGGCAATAATTGTTCAAAGAATCGCCGCAGCATATTGACCCGATGCGGGTCGATTTGGCGATCCATGCCAATAAACTCAGCCATGCCCAAAACCCGCAAATGCTGACCCAGCGGGGTTACAGCAATATGCAGGCTGGCGTCAACTAATGGGTGCACTGGTTGTGGCGCAGTGTGCCCCTCGGCCTTTAGGGTAATCGAGTAACCTTTGGCCGGACGGATGGGCAAGTCAACGCCCAGCGGGGCGGTTAATTGCGGGGCGCCAACTCCGGCACATATCACCACTTGGCCGTATAACTCTTCTTCGGCCAAGCGCACGCCCACCAATTGGCCGTTTTTGACCAATAGTTTTTCGACAGTGGTGGCATATCTAATCTCGCCGCCAAGCGCTGTGGCCTGTTCGGCCAGACGTTCGCAGAATAGCCGCGCATTGCCGATACGGTCATCGGGGAATAATAAAGCGCCGCTGATTGGTGTCGTGGCATTGGCGACTGATGGCTCGCGTTTCAGCAAAGCGTCGCGGTCAAGCACTTGATGGGTCAAACCTTGCGGGTTTAAAAAGTCAGCCAATCGCAAGGCGGCTTCGCGTTCTTCTGGGCTGCGGAAAATTTTCAACGTGCCGGGGGCGGCATCTTCGAATTGCAAACCGAGAAATTGCTTCAAAGCATCGGTTTGGCGGGTCGAATAATTGGCCAAATCAAAATTTGCTTGGGTGATGGCAAGGTGGCGCGACATGACGGAATTGCGCAAAAATTCCATGCCCCAACCGAGCAGGCGCGGCACTTGCGCCCAGTGCAGTTTCATCGGCGCATTGCGATCAAATAATGACGCCAAGAGAACCGGCGCGATATTGGGCGTGTTCCACGGATCCGGCAGGCTCGGGTGCAAGACGCCGCCATTGGCATAGCTTGTGCCTTGCGCAATGGCATTTTCACGATCAATGAGAATGGCCGGTATATTGCGACTGACCAATTCGTAAAGCGTGGTCACACCGGTCAGGCCACCGCCAATAATGATGATTGGTTGTTGTTTACTCATACCAATGTCCCTGCGCGTTAAGCGCTTACTGCGGCGGCCTTAGGTTAATTAACTTGTCTCTCTTTATCGCCCCAATAGGGAATACGCAAATCTCTTTTGAGCACTTTGCCGGCCCCAGAAACTGGCAGCGGCGTGTCGCGCAAAGCAATTGATCGCGGCAATTTATAATTGGCAATTTGCGGCCGGCAATGCGCGATTATTTCATCCAAGCTTGGCGTGGCACCGTTTTTCGGCACAATGATGGCGTGCACCGCCTCGCCCCATTTTTCGTCGGGAATGCCAATGACCGCCACTTCCGCCACCGCCTCATGGGTAGAGATGGCACTTTCAACTTCGGCTGAAAACACGTTCTCGCCGCCGGTGACAATCATATCTTTGATGCGATCGGCGATGAAAATAAACCCATCTTCATCCATATAGGCGCCATCGCCTGTATGCACCCAGCCATCAACCAATGTTGCGGCGGTTTGCTCTTCGAGTTTCCAATAGCCCTGCATGACACCCAAATTGCGGGCAACAATTTCGCCAACCTCGCCAGTTTTGACTTGATTGCCGTCTTCATCGACAATTTTAACCTGCGTGCCTGGCGCGGCGCGTCCGGCTGACCGCAATTTCGAATTCTTGCTACCGAGCACATGAAACTCCGGCTGCAGCGTCGAAATAATCGGCGCCAATTCGGTTTGCCCATAACCTTGAACGATTTTCAAATCCGGCATGCGCTCGATCAGCGTCGTCAGCAGGCCTTCCGGCATAGGCGATGCCCCATACAGCAAATATTGCAGTGAACTCAGACGTTTCGGGTCAAAATGCGGGCTGTTGAGTAACATGCCAATCATTGTCGGCACCAAAAGACCATGGGTGACCTGATGGGTTTCAATCGCCGTCATCACGGCTTCAACATCGAACATTGGCACATATATATGGCAAGCGCCCATGGCCGACATGCCGCCGCCTGCCGCCCCATCCGCCAAATGGAACATGGGTGCGGCGTGTAGATAGCGCGACTCGGGCTCGCTACTCAGCATTTTTGCAATCACCAGATTATTATACCAAAGCGCGCGATGCGGCAGCATCACGCCTTTGGGAAAGCCGGTGGTTCCGCCTGTGTAGTAAAGGCCAGCCAAATCCTCGCCTTGACGTTCGGCATCAGCGCAGGGTTTGTGGTCGGCAATCAAATCTTCATAGGCCAGCATGCCGTCCGGTGTGTCGTCATCAAGGTAAATAATGGTTTTCAAATGCGGGCAGTCATTTTGAATGGCCGCCACAACTGGCGCGAAAGCCTTGTCGACGAAAAGAATATGCGCCTCTGAGTCATTCAGTGAATAGGCGTTTTCGACGGCGGTCCAACGCACATTCATCGGCACCACAGCCACACCAGCCCACCAGCAGGCGTGGTAATATTCTGTGTAACGGTCTGAATTCAAAGCCAGAATAGCAACGCGATCATTGGGCTTGCCGCCCAAAGCGCGAATGGCGGCGGCCAAGCGGCTGACTCTATCGCGATGCTCGGCCCAGCTTTGTTGTCGGTCGCCATTAATCGTGGCAGGGGCTTTAGGGCGTGCATCAGCGGCGGCAG
>JAYOCI010000077.1:0-549 GCA_038105345.1 Rhodobiaceae bacterium | reverse complement strand
TGTCAGTTGCATCGTGTTCTCCGCGTGAAATAGCAAGATTTAGCTTAGTGAAAAGATTTTACCGGTTCAAGTGTGGCTAACAGGGGCGCAAGCGGGCTGGTCAATTGCCAGCCATATGATACTATTTTTAGGATTTGCGTGAGGGGGGGATATCCGATGCATATGAAACAAGAACTGGCCGAAGCCCTTGTGGCGCCGGAGACCTATAAAGAGCTGGATCGCATTCATCAGGTTTTTACCGAATTGCGCAACACAACACCGGTCGCTCTGGCTTCCCCGAAAGGCCATGAGCCGTTTTGGTTTATTTCCAAATTTGACGATGTGCGGGCAATTGAAAGCGATAATGAGTTATTCCACGCTGGCGATAAGGCGACTGTATTGGTCGACGAGGTGACCAATCAATTGACCATTGAGGAAATCGGTTCGCCGCATCGTTTTCTGACACTGGTGCAAATGGACGGTGAAAAGCATAAGGCCTATCGTGATTTAACCGCTTCTTGGTTTGGCCCGCGCTCGCTGCGCAATCTTGAGCCGCGTATTCGTCATTTG
>JAYOCI010000076.1:0-7897 GCA_038105345.1 Rhodobiaceae bacterium | reverse complement strand
TCCCATTCCACATGTCCGAGCTCTTTGGTGGTTTTGTTTGTTTTTTGTTTTATCTCTCTCTCTTTTTTTTTGTTTGGATCATCATCATGGGTATAAAACGGCACCACTTCCGGCCCCATAGCAACCCGCGCAGCGCCGGTTAACGTGGCAAAATCAACCAGCAGCTCAGGATTTTCAGAATCGGCTTCAGCCAACATATCGGCCAAAATGAGCCGCCCTTCGGCATCAGTATTGCCAATCTCGACACTCATGCCCTTGCGGCTTGGCAGCACATCACCGGGCCGAAACGCATCTGGGCCAATGGCATTTTCAACCGCGCCAACCAATAAGCGCAATTGAATATCTATTCCGGAAGACATCAGCGCATCGGCGAGGGCAATGGCAATCGCCGCCCCGCCCATGTCTTTTTTCATCAGCTCCATATAATTGCCCGGCTTCAAATTCAGACCGCCAGTGTCAAAACACACGCCCTTGCCAACCAATGTCACGCGCGGCGCGTCGGCCCGCCCCCAGCGCAAATCAAGCAAGCGCGGCGCTTGCACAGCAGCGCGGCCGACGGCGTGAATCAAAGGATAATTTTGCGTCAGCAAATCATCGCCAACAATGGCAGAGAAGCTGGCCTTATGGGTTTGGCTCAAACCTTCGACCAATTGGTGCAGCGCCTCTGGCCCCATATCGGCGGCCGGAATATTGATCAAATCGCGGGTCATATATATCGCCCGATTGAGCCGCTCAAGACGTGGCAAATCTGTCTCTTTCGACACCACGAGCTGTGGCCATTCAATGGTTTTGGGCGATGATTTATAGGTGGTGAAACGATAGCACCCCAGCGCCCATGCCAGGGCGGCGTTTTCGGCAACGGCTGAGGGCGCATCATCGGCCAAACGATAGACGCCGGGCGGCAATTTTGCTGGCAGCGCGGCCAAAGCCATGGCATCGGCTTGCGCGCCAACGCCCAGCAATACGCCGCTAAGACCACCCGCACTATCAGGCAGCAGCAAAACCTCACCGGCACTGGCAGAAAAATTAGTTGTCTCGGCCCATGCCACATCGGCACCGCTTTTGGTGTTTTTCCATGTCGCGAAATCGCTTGGCGTCATGCAGCGTATGAGGCAGGCAGGCTTGCCTTTATCAACCAGATAAATTGCTTGTGGCTCGCGATGAGAAAAAACCATAAAACGCCCCTAAAGTTGGAGATGGTGATTTAACGCGAGATTTGTCCGTGATCAATAACCAACTCAGTACCTGATACGTAAGATGACGCGTCAGAAGCCAAAAACACAACCCCTTGCGCAATCTCTGCCGGTTGCCCAGCGCGTCCACCTGGCACGCTGACGGCGCTGAATGTGTTGACGTCAATTTTATTGGCGCCCTCGGCCATAAGATCAGGGTTTTGCGCCGCAATAGCGGCAATTTCCTTGCCCCAAATCTCCGTATCAATCAAACCTGGATGCACGGAATTAACCCGAATATTCAGGCCAGCATCGGCACATTCCATGGCACATGCTTTGCTGAACAAGCGTACAGCGCCCTTACTGGCGCAATAACCAGACAGACCCGCAGCGCCGACCATGCCAGCAATCGATGAAATATTGATAATCGAACTCGGGCCGGTTTCTGCCATCAGCGGAATCGCGTGTTTGGTGCCGAGAAACACCCCGTCAACATTGACTGCATTTTGACGGCGGAAATCCTCAAGGCTCATTTCCGTGACCATGGCGCCCACGGCAATACCGGCATTATTGACCAGAATATTCAACCCACCTTCATGGGCCCGAATATCATCATAGACGGATTGCCAAGCGCTTTCGCTGACCACATCATGGACCAAAGCGCGCGCCTGCCCGCCATTGGCAGCGATTTTGGCAGCTGCCTCGGTCACTCTTGCACCGTCAATATCTGTCATCACAACACGCGCGCCGGCTTCGGCAAGTGCACTCGCGCAGGCTAAACCAATGCCTGTTGCCGCACCGGTAACTAAGGCAATTTTGCCCGTACAATCATTGAGCATATTTTAGCCTTTAATTTTGACCATCATTTTCGTGTAACCCTTCACAAATGAAGAGTGCGAGAAAGTTGGCTTACCAATAACTTCAATCTTATCAAAACGCTTCACCATTTCCTGCCACAGAATTTGCAATTGCAATTCAGCAAGACGGTTGCCGAAGCAACGGTGAATACCAAAACCAAATGAAATGTGATTGCGTGCATTAGGGCGATCCACGATCAGCTCGTTTGGCCGCTCGAATTTGCGCTCATCACGGTTGCCTGACACATACCACATGGCAATTTTGTCGCCCTTTTTAATGGTCTGGCCGTGCATTTCATAATCTTCCAAAGCGGTACGACGCATATAGGCCAGCGGTGTTTGCCAACGAATAATTTCGGCCACACCATTAGGAATAAGGTCAACATTTTGCTTCATTTTATCCCATTCGGATGGGAATAGATTAGTCGCATAAATACTGGCTGACATTGAGTTACGTGTCGTGTCATTGCCACCGACAATCAGCAAAATCAAATTACCGAGATATTCCAGCGGATCCATATTGCGGGTTTCTTCGCCATGCGCCAGCATTGAAATCAAATCAAATTTTGGCTCAGAATTAACCCGCTCATTCCACAAACGTGTGAAATATTCGAGGCACTCATAAAGCTCCGCGCGACGCTGCTCTTCGCTTTCCACCAGACCGGTTTCAGGGCCAGCAGTGGCCACATCCGACCAACGCGTCAGCTTGCGACGGTCTTCGAATGGGAAATCAAACAAGGTCGCCAACATCATTGTTGTTAGCTCAATGGATACTTTATCCACCCAGTCAAATTCTTCATTGATCGGCAGGCTATCCAATACATGGATTGTGCGCTCGCGGATCAGCGTCGACATTTGCGCCAAACTTTGCGGTGACACGGCAGGGGCAACGGTTTTGCGTTGCACATCATGCTTTGGCTGATCCATGGCGATAAACATCGGCAGGGTGAAATCATCATCTGGATCTGGCAGAACAATCGTTGGCTCAGACGAAAACGCCTTATGGTTGGTGTCAATCGCCATAATATCGTCATAGCGTGTGACCGACCAATAAGAACCTACACCACGCGAACCTTCGAGACGGAATGGCGACTCCCATGGAGTCTTGCAAAAATGAAGTGGCGCTTCATTACGCATGCGTTCGAAAATCGGCCAATAATCCTGATTGTCCCAGAGATTTGGGTTAGATACGTCCAAATCTTCCAAAGGTGTCGAGTAAGCATAATCCTCTGCTTCAGATGTCGACATTTTAATTGCTTCACTCATTTTTTCCTCCTCAGAGACGAAATATTTGGTTTCAAACCCTATACGGGTGAGCCACCATTTTTTTGCCGGCGCAAGATAAATGACGCCAGCGTCATAAAAATATAAACACGCAAATAATACTGCCGCAAGCTCTTTTCATGAAAACACACATGTTTTCGTACATCTCCACTTGTCGGAATTAATCAGCTCTTTTAGGGTGTTTGAACACGGGGGTCCGGGCGACCGGTGAGACCATACCCTTTGTACCTGTTTACGGATCATGCCGCCGCAGGGAGTGTGACGCAAAATCCTGCCCCACGCTCTGCCACTGACCCGTAATTTTGAAGTCGCATGTTGAGGAAGGACTCACAAATGTCTCAGGCCAAGGATTTTTCAGCGCAAAATGCGCAAGTCGACGCTGCATCGATTGCCCCACTGCCCAATAGCGAGAAAATATATGTAACCGGCACACGCGACGATATTCGCGTGCCAATGCGCAAAATCACCCTCGATGAAACACCGACCGATATGGGCGGCGAGGTCAATCCGCCGATTTATGTCTATGACACATCCGGCCCCTATACTGACCCGAAGGCGACAATTGATATTCGCAAAGGTCTGCCCCCCTTGCGGGCTGGCTGGATTGGCGAACGCAATGACACGGAATTGCTCGACGGGCCGACCAGTGCTTTTGGCCAAGCGCGGCTTGAAGACGACAAATTAGCGGCGCTGCGCTTTGATTTATCGCGCCAACCGCGACGCGCCAAAAGCGGCCGGAATGTCACCCAAATGCACTATGCCAGACAAGGTATTGTGACACCGGAAATGGAATTTATTGCGCTGCGCGAGAACCAAAACCGCGCCGCCTATTTGCAAAGCCTGAGCGAAACCGGCGCGCGTGGCGAGCGCATGGCGAAAATGATGATGACCCAACATGCGGGCCAATCTTTTGGCGCCAATATGCAGGAAGAAATCACTGGCGAATTTATCCGTCAAGAAGTGGCCCGCGGACGGGCGATTATTCCGGCCAATATTAATCACCCTGAGAGCGAGCCAATGATTATTGGCCGCAATTTCCTTGTCAAAATCAATGGCAATATCGGCAATTCAGCGGTCAGTTCATCGATTGGCGAGGAAGTCGATAAAATGACTTGGGCCATTCGTTGGGGCTCTGACACGATTATGGATTTGTCGACCGGCAAACATATTCATGAGACGCGCGAGTGGATTTTGCGCAATGCGCCTGTGCCCATTGGCACAGTGCCGATTTATCAAGCGCTGGAGAAAGTTGATGGCAAGGCCGAGGAACTGACTTGGGATATGTTCCGCGACACGCTGATCGAACAAGCCGAGCAAGGGGTTGATTACTTCACCATCCACGCCGGTGTGTTATTGAAATATGTGCCGCTGACGGCGGAACGCATGACGGGCATTGTATCGCGTGGCGGTTCAATCATGGCCAAATGGTGTCTGGCCCACCACCAAGAGAGTTTTCTGTACACGCATTTCGAAGAAATCTGCGAGATTATGAAAGCCTATGATGTGTCATTTTCTTTGGGCGATGGTTTGCGCCCCGGGTCGATTTGGGATGCCAATGACGCGGCTCAATTGGGCGAATTGGAAACCCTTGGCGAGTTGACGCAAATTGCTTGGCAACATGATGTGCAAGTGATGATTGAAGGCCCCGGCCATGTGCCAATGCAGCTGATTAAAGAAAATATGGACAAGCAGCTTGATTGGTGTGACGAAGCCCCATTCTACACGCTTGGCCCGCTGACCACAGATATTGCCCCGGGCTATGACCATATCACCTCAGCCATTGGAGCGGCGCAAATTGGTTGGTATGGCACCGCCATGCTTTGCTATGTGACCCCGAAAGAACACCTTGGCTTGCCCAATAAGCAAGATGTTAAAGACGGCATTATCACTTATAAGCTGGCCGCCCACGCCGCCGATTTGGCAAAGGGCCATATTGGCGCACAAATCCGCGACAATGCGCTGTCAAAAGCGCGTTTCGAATTTCGCTGGGAAGACCAGTTTAATCTATCGCTCGATCCCGATACGGCGCGGGCCTATCATGATGAGACACTGCCCAAGCAATCGATGAAAGTGGCACATTTTTGTTCCATGTGTGGGCCGCATTTTTGTTCCATGAAAATCACCCAAGATGTGCGCGACTATGCTGCCAAACTCAATATGTCACCAGAGCAAGCGCTGGAGGCGGGCATGGAGCAAAAGTCGACCGAATTCAGAATCGGCGGCGCCGAGGTTTATAAAAAGATTTAAGTCTATTTCCAGCCACGCGGGTTTTCTTGCATTTCAGCATTGCGGGCGTCGATAACGGCCTTCAATCGGGCGGCAATATCGGGCTGGCGTTGGGACAAATCATAGGCCTCTTGCGGGTCATCTTGAAGGTCGAAAAGAAACGGCCCAAGGCGCGGCCAAATCGGAATTGAAACGGGATCAGTGGCATAGACAATGGGTTTTGCGTCACGATATTTATGCCGTTGATCACGCACCGCCATCAGCGTGCCAGCGCCGTAAAAATACAAAGCCTCATGCGGGCTGTCGCCGCCGCGCAAAGTGGCGCTCAGCGAGCGGCCATCAAGCAATCGGTCATGCGGGGCCGGCAGATCAAGCTCTTGCAAAAGTGTTGGCAATAAATCTGTGCCCATGGCCATGGCTTGCGACACGCGGGGGGCTAATTGAGCTGGCCAATGGGCGATGAAAGGCACGTGCATGCCGCCCTCAAAGGTCTCACCCTTGCGGCCGCGTGAAGCAGTCGTGCCACTGGCGCGCCCCTCCCACCATGGGCCATTATCACTGGTGACAATAATCAGCGTATTATCGAGGCGGCCGCGTTTTTTCAGCGAAGCGACAACCCGCCCCACTGTATCATCAAGCCCCTGCACCACATCACCATAAAGGCCGGCGTCTGAGCGACCATGCTCATGGGCGGCGGCGTAAAGGGGAACATGGGGGAAATTATGCGCGAAATATAAAAACATCGGCTTATCGCTTGGTGCAGCGGCGATGAAGGCTTCCGCCTTATCAGCATAAATTTGATTGAGTTGGGTCTGATCAACCGGTGCCGCCAGCGCCAATTTTTCACCCGCCCCATGACGTCCTTCATGCAAATTAAACGGCGTCATATCATTGGAGTGATAGGTGCCAAAGAAATGATCGAAACCAAATTCTGTCGGGATTGATTGGTCGTGATCGCCCATATGCCATTTGCCAACCATGGCTGTGTGATAGCCCGTGGCCCGCAGCACATCGGCAATGATAATTTCCTCACGCGGCAGGCGCACGGGATTGTCGAAAATACGATTAATGCGGTCGACCATATGGCCGGTTGGAAATGGCACTGCCGTCAACCCATTGCGCGGCGCCAGACGGCCCGTCAACATAGAAGCGCGCGACGGCGAACAGACCGGCGACGGGGCATAATAATTTTCCAACACCACGCCATTGCGCGCCAAAGCGTCAATATGCGGGGTCTTGATCATATTATTGCCAGTGTAACCAAGGTCGCCATAGCCAAGGTCATCGAATAAAATCACCACCACATCGGGGCGTGACATATTTTGCTGGGCTTGTTCGGCAAGGCTGGTGAGATAAGCCTGTTTTGATTGCATGCGCGCAGCATCATCAAGCTGCTCATATGTCGCCAATTTAATGACCACATATCCAATGAAAAAGACCACCAAAAACGCCGGTAGAGAAACTATCAGGGCGAGCCGCCGACCCCAGCGCTTAATGGCCTGTTTCATCATTATTTCCCCAAATTGACTTCCAAATGTGAAATCGCATGAACAAAATTATTCGGCGCGTGTTGCTGCTGGCCCGTCCAATGCACATTTGGGAAACGATCCAAAATGCGCGAATAGGCGGTTTGCAATTGCATAATGGCAATGCGTTGGCCGAGGCAGACGTGCGGGCCCGTGCCAAAGGCCAAATGATCGCCAGCATTGCTGCGATGAATGTCCATCTGGTCGGGGTTTTCAAAAACCTCAGGGTCGCGGTTGGCGGCGCCATACCACATTAAGACTTTTTCACCCGGCATAACTTTCTGCCCCGAAAACTCGGCCTCTACCTTTGCTGTGCGGCGCATATACATGACCGGCGACACAAGGCGCAGAGCCTCAGGCACTAATTTGGGAATCAAATCAGGCTGATCAATCAACATTTGTTTTTGATCAGGGAATTGCGTCAACAAGCGCATGGTGCCCGATAGAGAATTCCGTGTTGTGTCATTGCCAGCGAAAATAATCAGCAGCCAAGAACCGTCGAGATAAGACTGATCCATTGGTTCGCCATCGACTTGCGTTGTGGCAATGACGGTTAATAAATCATCGCGCGGATTTTTGCGGCGATCGGCGAGAATTTTCTGACCAAATTTGAACATTTGGCGAATATTCCAAAGGAATTTGGCGACAAATAAGGGCGAAATATTGGCGTCAGGGTCGGTGGTAATATATTGCGCCAATTCGAGGTAATGCATCCATTTTACAATTTTCGGACGGTCTTTTTCGTCAATACCGAGCATTTCGCACAATGTGTAAAGCGGCAGCCATTCCGAGAAATTAGTCACCATGTCGACTTTGCCGTCATTTTTAGCGG
>JAYOCI010000075.1:0-7956 GCA_038105345.1 Rhodobiaceae bacterium | reverse complement strand
CGGATGAAAATTGGTGTGATGTTCGGTAGTCCAGAGACCACAACGGGCGGCAATGCGCTGAAGTTTTATTCCTCATGCCGTCTTGATATCCGCCGCATTGGGGCGTTGAAAGACCGTGAAGAAGTCATCGGCAATTTGACCCGTGTCAAAGTGGTGAAAAATAAAGTCGCGCCGCCTTTCCGTGTCGTTGAATTCGACATTTTGTATGGCGAAGGAATTTCCAAGACCGGTGAATTGATCGACCTCGGTGTTAAAGCTGGTGTGGTTGAGAAATCGGGCAGCTGGTATAGCTATGGCGATGTGCGTATTGGTCAGGGCAAAGAAAATGCGCGTAAATTCTTGATTGATAATCCAGACATGGCAGCCGAGATTGAAACGAAAATTCGCGCCGATGCTGGTTTGATTGATGTTGAAGGATTGACCAAAGACGAAGCCGCAATGGCCGAAGGGCAAGACAGCGAACCAGAGATTGGTGAAGCTGCCGGTTAAATTCGATTGGTTTCGTCATTTTAACAAGAAATTCAGGCTCAATACGTAAGTATTGGGCCTGTTTTGTCTCTGGCTCTCTTGTGGACAGCGACGGACAGGGATAAAACTATAGTCGAGTTAATGTCATCATGGCGGTCCGCGTCATTGGGAGGATTTATGTCGACTGGTATTGCCGATATTCGTACGCAATTTTTAGACTATTTTGCCGGTCATGGGCATGCGAATATCGCGTCAAGTCCCCTCGTGCCTCTCAATGATCCGACATTGCTTTTCACCAATGCTGGCATGGTGCCTTTCAAAAATTATTTTACCGGCCAAGAAACCGCGCCCATGTTGCGCGCTGCGAGTTCGCAAAAATGCGTGCGCGCCGGCGGTAAACACAATGATCTCGATAATGTCGGCTACACAGCCCGACACCATACGTTTTTCGAAATGCTCGGCAATTTTTCTTTTGGCGATTATTTCAAAGAGGAAGCGATTTACTTTGCTTGGCAATTTCTCACCAAAGATATGCAATTGCCGCCAGAAAAATTGCTCGCCACGGTTTATGCCGATGATGATGAGGCCTTTGATTTATGGAAAAAAATTGCCGGTCTGCCAGATGAGAAAATCATCCGTATTGCGACCAGTGATAATTTTTGGTCAATGGGCGACACTGGCCCGTGCGGCCCGTGTTCGGAAATCTTTTACGATCACGGCGAGGCGATTGCAGGCGGGCCTCCCGGAAGTCCGGATGAGGATGGTGATCGGTTTATCGAAATTTGGAATTTGGTGTTTATGCAATTTGACCAAAAGGCGGATGGCACGCGCGCGCCGCTGCCAAAGCCGTCAATCGACACCGGCATGGGGCTAGAGCGTATAGCCACTGTTTTGCAGGGTCAGCACGATAATTATGACACGGATTTAATGCGCCATTTGATTGAGGCGTCGGCTGATGTCTCGGGTCAAGCGGTTGATGGGGCGTTTCGCATGAGCCATCGGGTGATTGCCGACCATTTGCGCTCCTCAGCGTTTTTGATTGCTGATGGGGTTTTGCCCTCCAATGAGGGGCGCGGCTATGTGCTCCGGCGGATTATGCGCCGCGCCATGCGTCATGCGCATATGCTGGGCACAAAAGAGCCGCTGTTATGGCAATTATTCCCAGCCTTGAAATCACAAATGGCAGCGGCCTATCCGGAGCTGGAACGGGCTGATGCGCTGATTGTGGAAACACTGAAGCACGAAGAAAGCCGGTTCCGTGATATGTTGGGCCGCGGCTTGCGCTTATTGGAAGATGAAGTCTCCGGCATTAAGGGCAAAAAACTGGCCGGTGAGGTGGCTTTCAAACTCTACGATACTTACGGCTTCCCGCTTGACCTGACGCAAGACGCTTTGCGCGAGCGCGGCCTTAGTGTTGATACGGACGGATTTGACAAGGCGATGGAAAAGCAACGCGCCGAGGCGCGGGCCAATTGGTCTGGCTCAGGCTCAGAAGCCACTGAAACCATATGGTTCGATCTCCATAATGATTTGGGCGCCACTGAATTTGTCGGTTATCAATCGGAATCGGCCGAGGGCCAAGTGGTGGCGATTTTGCAAGACGGCGCCGAAGTCGAGGCCGCGTCGGCCGGAAGCGAGGTTTCTGTTTTACTCAATCAAACGCCATTTTACGCCGAAAGCGGCGGCCAAGTTGGCGACAGCGGCGTGCTCAGCGATGGCGGTGATTTGCGCGTTGAGATTAGCGATACGCAAAAGAAATTAGGCACTCTGCACGTTTTGCGCGGCACAGTGACAACTGGCACATTGCACAAATCGGCGCTGCTGCACCAAAATGTCGATGGCGCTCGACGCAAAGCTATTCGCGCCAATCATAGCGCCACACATTTATTGCATGAGGCCCTGCGCCGTGTGCTTGGGGCGCATGTGACACAAAAGGGCTCGCTGGTCAGCGATGCCAGTTTGCGGTTTGACTTCAGCCATCCAAAAGCCATGACCGATGAGCAAATTCGTGAAGTGGAAATGCTGGTCAATCAGGTGATACGTGAAAACGACCAAGTGACAACGCGGCTGATGACCCCTGATGAGGCGATAGAAGCTGGCGCACTGGCTTTGTTCGGCGAAAAATACGGCGATGAGGTGCGGGTTTTATCCATGGGACAGGCGCGCGATAGCGACCGACCGCATTATTCCGTCGAATTATGCGGTGGCACTCATGTCAATCGTCTCGGCGATATTGGGTTGCTGAAAATCAGCCAAGAAAGCGCCGTGGCCTCAGGTGTTCGGCGCATTGAAGCCTATACGGGTGAGGGCGCTTTGGCGCTTGTCGCCGGACAAGAGACCGTGTTGCGCGAAACCACTGATTTGCTGAAAATCAGCGCCCAAGATGTGCCCAATCGGGTCGCCAAATTACTTGATGAACGCAAACAGCTCGAACGTGATCTGGCTGACGCCAAACGCCAATTGGCGCTGATTGGCGGCTCTGGCGCGGCGGCGGCACAAGATGATGGGCCGCGCGAGATAAATGGCATCAGCTTTATCGCCCGCTGTTTGGATGGCCTGCCAGCCAAGGAATTACGCGGATTGGTGGACGATGGGAAAAAGCAAATCGGCAGCGGTGTGGTGGTGTTTATCGGCATTGATAATGGCAAAGCCGGCATTGCCGTTGGTGTCACGGGTGATTTAACCGATCGCTTTAATGCTGTCGACTTGGTCAAATTGGGTGCTGAAAAGCTGGGCGGCTCTGGCGGTGGCGGGCGGCCTGATATGGCGCAAGCCGGTGGCTCAGACGTCAATGGCGGGGCGCAAGCCTTAGCCGCTATTGAGGCGGCGATTGAGGCCGCCTCAAGCTAGGGCACATTTCAAGGCAAATTTTGCAGTTTAATTACTGACCTTTAGACAGGGCGTCTTCAAGGTTTTCAGCGACTTTGTCTAAAAAGCCTTCTGTGCTGAGCCATTGTTGACCAGAACCCACCAAAAGCGCCAAATCCTTGGTCATGGCGCCGCGTTCGACGGTGCTGACACAGGTTTTTTCCAAAGTTTTGGCGAAATGACCCAGCGCGCTATTATTGTCCAAATCAGCCCGCTTGCTGAGACCACGGGTCCAAGCGAAAATTGAGGCAATAGAATTGGTCGAGGTTTCTTCTCCACGCTGATGGGCGCGATAATGTCGCGTCACCGTACCATGGGCGGCCTCTGCTTCCATTGTTTTCCCATCTGGCGTCAGCAGCACAGAGGTCATCAGGCCCAATGAACCAAAGCCTTGAGCCACCGTGTCGGATTGCACATCGCCGTCATAGTTCTTACAGGCCCAGACAAATGCGCCCGACCATTTCAGCGCCGCCGCCACCATGTCATCAATCAGACGGTGTTCATAGCTAATGCCAAGGGCTTCGAATTTACCTTTGTAATGCGCGTCAAACACCTCTTGGAACAAGTCCTTAAAGCGCCCGTCATAGGCTTTCATAATGGTGTTTTTGGTCGACATATAAAGCGGCCATTTGCGTTCAATGGCATACATCATACAAGCATGGGCGAAATCGCGAATGCTCTCATCGAGATTATACATAGACATGGCAACGCCGCCGCCGGGGAAGTCGAAGACTTCAAAATCCTTCGCCTCGCTGCCGTCGCTGGCTTCCCAACGCATGGTCAATTTGCCAGGCCCAGGCACAACAAAATCAGTGGCCCGATATTGGTCACCAAAAGCATGACGGCCAATAACAATCGGGTCTGTCCAACCCGGCACAAGGCGCGGCACATTGCGGCAAATAATTGGCTCGCGGAACACGGTGCCGCCGAGAATATTTCTGATCGTGCCATTTGGCGAGCGCCACATTTCTTTCAGGCCAAATTCCTCAACCCGCGCTTCATCTGGCGTGATGGTGGCGCATTTCACGCCGACGCCGACTTCTTTAATCGCTAGTGCAGAATCAATGGTGATTTGGTCATTTGTGTCATCGCGCGCTTCGATACCTAGATCGTAATAGCGCAGATCAATGTCCATGAAAGGCAAAATCAACTTGTCCTTGATCATCTGCCAGATAATGCGGGTCATCTCATCGCCATCAAGTTCTACGATGGGATTTTCTACTTTGATCTTTGTCATTACTTATTCCTTGTCGCCTCTCGGCTGGTGAGACCGCAACATAGCAAAAGCTTGCCATTGATAAAAGACCCAGTTTCACTTATTGGAACATTATGGAAGATTTTTCGGAAAATAAGTCCGCTCCGGCGATTATTCTGGTCGGTGCGCAATTGGGTGAGAATATTGGCACGGTAGCGCGCGCCATGTTGAATTTCGGTCTTACTGATTTACGCTTGGTCAATCCTCGCGCCGGTTGGCAAATTGATCGCGCCCGCAAAGCAGCCTCCGGTGCGGATGCGTTGATTGATCATCACCGCCTTTATCCGAGCGTCGCAGAGGCAACCGCCGATCTTGGTTTTCTCGTGGCGACGACGGCACGGATTCGCGACATGGTAAAACCTGTCATGACACCGGCCCATATTGCAGCTGAAATGCGCGAGCGTTTAGAAAAAACTGGTGAAAGTGCCAAAAGTGGAATTTTATTTGGCCCCGAACGCACCGGCTTGGCAAATGAAGATATCTCACTGGCTGATGTGATTTGTCGAGTGCCGTTGAACCCAGATTTCACGTCCTTGAATTTAGCGCAGGCGGTTTTATTGATTGGCTATGAATGGTTTCAAGCGGCAGATACGACGCCGCCAGTGACCGATATGACGCCCGGCACGCGGCCAGCGACTCGCGGTGAAATGAACGCCATGTTCGCTCATTTTGAGGCTGCGCTTGAAGCTTCGGGGTTTTTGAACCCGCCGGAAAAGCGTCCGGGCATGGCCCGCAATTTGCGCAATATGTTTCACCGCGCCAGCCTCACCGAACAAGATGTGCGCACGTTAAGAGGCATTATTAATTCCCTTTTGCGTTGGCCACGCGGCCCGCGCGACGTACAATTAAAGCCCCGTGTAGCGGCGATTTCGCGCGGTTTGCCTGACCCAGAAACTGGCTCTGCGGACGATTTAGAAAAAACCTGAGAAAACGGCGAAAATCATGTTTGACATGACGCCTAGCATGCGTATATTACGCGCCAATCAGCGAGTTTCTTCTCGCCATTTTATTTTGAACTATGTAAGGACAGCGCCGCATGAGCAAGCGCCTATCAACGAAGTATAAAATCGACCGCCGTATGGGCGAGAACATCTGGGGCCGTCCAAAAAGCCCAGTCAATCGCCGTGAGTATGGCCCGGGCCAACATGGTCAGCGTCGTCGTGGCAAATTGTCTGACTTTGGTCTGCAGTTGCGCGCTAAGCAAAAGCTCAAAGGTCACTATGGTAACATCACCGAGAAACAGTTCCGCGGCATTTATGCTGAAGCGGCACGTGTGAAGGGTGATACCAGTGAAAACCTCGTTGGTCTGTTGGAATCACGTTTGGATGCGGTTGTTTATCGCGCCAAATTCGTAACAACGGTTTTTGCCGCCCGTCAATTCGTCAATCACGGTCACGTGATGGTTAATGGCCGTCGCTGCAATATTTCAAGCCGTCGTTTGAAAGTCGGCGATGTTGTAGAAGTGCGTGAGAAGTCACGGACATTGAACATCGTGCTTGAAGCCATTCAAAGCGCAGAACGCGATCTGCCGGAATATCTCGACGTTGATCACAATAAACTGACCGCGACATTGGTTCGCGTTCCTCAGCTCTCTGAAGTGCCTTATCCGGTACAAATGGAGCCAAATCTGGTGGTTGAGTTTTACTCACGTAATTAGATTGTCACGTTTCGCCGCCTCCTTGGAGGCAGGCAAAGAAAACCCGCCTCATGTATTACACAGGGCGGGTTTTTTTTTGCTCAGTCGATGGTTTCGGCTGCGAGCGGACTAGGCCTCGTCCGATAGCATTGAAATGCCTTTTTCGGCCAGATAGGGGCGCAATTCGCCTTCTTCAAACATTTCGCGGATAATGTCACAACCGCCGACAAACTCGCCCTTGACGTAAAGCTGCGGAATGGTCGGCCAGTTTGAATAGGTTTTGATACCGTCGCGCAACTCATCATCTTCCAGCACGTTCACGCCCTTAAAGGGAACACCAATATGCGACAAGATTTGCACCACTTGGCCAGAAAACCCGCATTGCGGAAACACTGGTGTGCCTTTCATGAAAAGCACCACATCGGCGCCATCAATCTCTGATTTAATTTGACTAACTGTATCGCTCATAACGCGCTCCTAATCATTAATTGCCGGAACCCCGGTTTGTAAGGCCAGAGCATGTAATTCATCGCCCATGCCGCCTTTTAGCGCGTCATAGACCATTTTGTGTTGCTCAACGCGGGTTTTACCGGCAAAGGCAGCCGACACAACATGAGCCGCATAATGGTCGCCGTCACCGCGCAAATCGGTGATTTCCACCTGCGCGTCGGGCAGGGCTTGGCGGATCATTTGTTCCAATTGGCCAGCACTCATTGGCATGACACTCTCCTATGCGGTTTTGCCCGACATTAAATTAGGAAACCATTCCTGATTAATGCGTGTGAGCTCTGCAACAGATATGGTGAGCGTAGCCTCAATTGTCAATTCGTCGCCACCGGTTTTGCCAATTTCATTAACTTCCACACCGGCAGACTGTGCCGCAGAAGTGAAGGCCGCTAATTGATCGGCAGTGACTTGAACAATATAGCGTCCCTGATCTTCGCCGAACCAATAGGCCGCATCGCCTTTTTGCGAGCTGCTGAGGCCGATGCCATGGCGCATGGCCATTTCGCTCAGGGCCACCAAAAGACCGCCATCTGAGACATCATGGGCGGCACTGACAGTGCCGTCGGCAATCGCCGCGCGGACAAAAGCGCCATGCGCGCGTTCAGCCTGCAAATCCACGGCGGGCGGCGCAACGATTGTGTCATCATTCAACACATGGCGTTGATAAAGCGAACATCCCATGGCGCCATGGCTGGCGCCAATGACGAATATATGGGCACCCGATTGGGTAAATCCATTGCCCGTGGCGCGACTGTAATCGGCAATCACACCAACCCCACCAATCGCTGGCGTTGGCAAAATGCCAGTACCATTGGTCTCATTGTAAAGCGACACATTGCCCGACACGACGGGGAAGTCGAGAGCCAGACAGGCTTGTCCCATGCCGTCCAGACAGCCGACAAATTGCCCCATAATTTCAGGACGTTCCGGATTGCCGAAGTTCAAGCAATTGGTAATCGCCAATGGTGTGGCGCCGGTCGCTGAAATATTGCGATAGGCTTCTGCCACCGCTTGCTTGCCGCCCTCAATCGGATCAGCAAAGCAATAGCGCGGCGTTACATCAGTGCTCATGGCCAAGGCTTTTTGCGTGCCATGCACCCGTACCAAAGCGGCATCACCGCCCGGGCCGACCAATGTATCGCCCATGACCATGCTGTCATATTGTTCCCAAATCCACCGCCGCGAGGCGATTTCACTATTGCCGATAAGCGTTTTCAAACTA
>JAYOCI010000074.1:0-8235 GCA_038105345.1 Rhodobiaceae bacterium | reverse complement strand
GAACCAATGGCATAGCCTTTGGTGACGGCTTTTGTGGTGTTACCCACGGCGTCCAATGCGTCTGTTGTGTCGCGCACTTCTTGCGGCAATTCGGCCATTTCAGCAATACCACCGGCGTTATCTGTAACCGGACCGAAAGCATCAAGAGCCACAACCATGCCAGCCAGAGCCAACATTGTTGAAACCGCAATGGCGATACCATAAAGGCCAGCCAAAGAATAAGTGGCGATAATACCCACCATGATCACCAATGCAGGCAGCGCGGTTGCTTCCATAGAAACAGCCAGACCCTGAATAACATTCGTGCCATGACCAGTTTCAGAAGCCGCAGCAACTGACTTAACCGGACGATAGCTGACGCCTGTGTAATATTCGGTAATCCAGATAATCAGACCAGTAATGGCCAGACCAATAATCCCGCACACGAACAGGCTTGCACCATTGAAGACTTTGCCTTCAATAATCAGCTGCTTATCGAGACCAACAACATGATCGGTCACGAAATACAGAGCAACCAATGACAGCACTGCTGAGGCGATAAAGCCTTTATACAGCGCACCCATGATTGAGTTGCTGGCGCCAAGGCGCACAAAGAATGTACCAATGATTGAAGTTACAATGCAGGTCGCGCCAATGGCCAATGGATAAATCATCATGGTCATGGCGTCGGTTGTGAAGAAGATGGCACTCAAAACCATCGTCGCAACAATCGTCACCGCATAGGTTTCAAACAAGTCAGCTGCCATGCCAGCGCAGTCGCCGACATTATCGCCAACATTGTCAGCAATAGTTGCTGGGTTGCGCGGATCATCTTCTGGGATACCGGCTTCAACTTTACCAACTAAGTCAGCACCAACATCAGCACCTTTTGTAAAGATACCACCGCCAAGACGAGCGAAGATTGAAATCAAGGAAGCACCAAAACCAAGTGATACCAATGAGTCGATAACACCACGGCTGTCTGGCTCAAGGCCAAGACCAACGGTCAGAACGAAGAAATATACAGCAACTGCCAATAGCGCCAGACCAGCAACCAACATGCCGGTGACGGCACCTGACCGGAAGGCCATGGAAAGGCCAGCGGCTAAACTACTGCTTGCGGCTTGTGTGGTGCGCACATTGGCACGCACTGAAACCAACATGCCGACATATCCGGCCAAACCAGACAAAGCTGCACCTACGATAAAGCCAATGGTCTCTTTTTCGCCCAATAGGACATAAACCAAAATAGCAATAGCAACACCGACCATACCAATGGTGCGATATTGACGATTAAGATAGGCGCTTGCACCTTCTTGAATAGCTGACGCAATTTCTTGCATCCGCTCATTACCGGCATCGGCTGCCAGAATGCTCCGCACTGCCCAGACACCATAAACGATGGCAAGCAGACCCGAAGCAATAATAAGCCACATTAAGTTGCTCATAATTATACCTCTTTTATAGTGGGATAAAAACGTGCGACATGCGCGCCCTCCCCCGTCTCAAGTGAGGCGAATATGCAAAAAAATCACAACCAACGCAAGGAAAAGCAGGCAATTGCCTGCCAAAAACCGGCAAATCAATTAAGAATTTTTAAAAATGCTGATATCCGCGCTGCGGCAGAGACATTTTTTGCCCCTTGGCATCAAAAAACTGCGCTTGATAAGCCTGTTTTTTCGGCCTTTCGACAGTGCCAATCATGCTGAGTCGGATCTCGCTGGCGGCCGCCAGCTGCACCAATTCAGCTCTGTTTTCTGGCGCCGCGGTAAAGGCCAGCTGGTAATCGTCACCGCCCGATAATAAATCCGCCAAACGATCATCCGTGTCGGCATAAGCCTGGCCCTCGGCCGATAAGGGTATGTCGGCAAGGCTGATCCGCATTGCTTTTTGCCCCGCTACACACAAATGATCGAGGTCGGCCGCCAGACCGTCGGATATATCAAGGCAGGCACTGGCCAAGCCGCGCAATTTTTGACCGAACTGCAAAGGTGGGCGTGGCGCACAATAGGCCGCCAAACTATCGCCGACAGTGCCAGCCAGCGCGTGTTGCAGACCGAGAAAGCCGTCGCCAATATCGCCCGTCACATAAACATCATCGCCAATTTGTGCGCCAGCGCGGGTAATCATTGTACCGCTTGGCACTTCGCCGTAAACGCTCAAACTGACGCTGGCCTGCTGGCTTTTGACCGTATCTCCGCCCCAAAGCGGCATATCATAGCTAGTCAAAAGTGCCCCCAAATGCGCTGCAAAATCGGTCACAAATGGCAAATCCCATGGCTCACCTATCGCCAGATTAAGCAAGCAGCCAACCGGTTTGGCTGATTTGGCAGCCAAGTCTGAAATATTGCTGCCGACCAAACGGGCGGCCACGACCTCCGCTTTGGCAGAGGCAGGAAAATGCACGCCTGAAACCAGCATATCTGTGCTGATGATTAAATCATGGCCAGCTTTCGGTGTGTAACAGGCTGCGTCATCGCGCAATAGGCCCGCGGTTTTAGCATCAGCATAGGGCGCGAATAGATTTTCTATCAGTTGGAACTCGCCGCTATTTTTGCTGTGCTCGGTCATCGCCTCGTCCGTTTATCAAAAGCCGCCGGAAATGCTACCCTCTTCGACAGCTTTGGCAAGGCGATCAAGAAGCGCATTGGTCATGCCGCCTTCGGGGCCGTCAAAAAACGCGTGCGCAATATCCGTATATTGTGACACAACAACCCCCGACGGGGCCTTTTGTTCAGCCAATAATTCGCAAACGCCGCAACGCAGCACAGCGCGCAGCGTGCTATCGAGGCGCGACAGGCGCCAGTTGGTCGCCAAATAGCCGTCGATTGTGCGGTCAATTTTGGTCTGATAGTCCATCACACCGCGCACAATAAATTCGAAATAGGCAATATCAGCATCTGGCATTTTTGTGCCATCAAGCGGGTTTTCAACACGATGGTCTTGAAACTCGCGAATAATTACTTCCAGCGGTGTTTGAGCAATTTCCATTTGATATAGAGCTTGCACCGCTAATAGCCGCGATGTGGCGCGGGCTTCAAATTTATGGTCGCTCATGAATATACCTAACTATTTTGCCACTGATCGCGCAGCTCGAGCAAGGCGAGCGCGGCTTTCGCGGCCCCACCGCCCTTGTCTTTTTCCGACATACGGCAACGCGCCCATGCTTGCGCCTCATTTTCAACCGTTTGAATACCATTGCCAATGGCCAGCTTGTCTTTAATGCCAAGCTCCATTAAGCCACGGGCGCTCTCACCACAGACAATGTCATAATGTGTCGTCTCACCGCGAATAACCACGCCCAAAGCCACATAAGCATCATATTTGCCGGTTTCGGCAGCATATTTAATCGCCACCGGCACTTCTAAAACACCGGGCACGGCAATGCGTTCTACCTGACAACCAGCCTCTTGCAAGACAGCTTGCGCGCCCTCAGCCAGAGCATCGGCCATGTCTTGGTAAAAACGCGCCTCAACAATCAGAATATTTTTTGTCATCATTCCCTCGCCGTTTAACTCAAAATTTTGCGCTGGCCGCTGATTTTCAAATCATACCCATCCAACGCCACCACTGTACGCGGCGTGTCTGACAAAAGTTCTATATCATTCAGACCCAAATCCAGAACGATTTGTGCGCCAACACCATAATCACGCAAAATCGTTGGCATGGAAGCACCGGCATCGCTCGGGTTTAGACGGTCAGAAAATGGCGTGGCCGAAGTATTGCGGATAAGCACCAAAACACCGCGCCCTTCAGCGTCAATAATCTCCAATGATTTTTGCAATGTATTGGCGCCCGCCATGCCACTGCCAATCACATCGGCGACAATGTTTTCAGCATGGAAGCGGGTCAATACCGGTTGCGGGCCGCTAATGTCGCCCTTGACCAAAGCAATATGCTCTTCGTTTTCCACCGTATTGAGATAGACAATGGCTTTAAATTCGCCGCCATTGGCGATGCGGAAATCGGTTTCATGAATCCGTCTGACCAGCGTATCTTTGCGCCGACGATAGGCAATCAAATCAGCAATCGTGCCGAGCTTCAGACCATGAATTTGCGCAAATTGCACCAAATCCGGCAGCCGCGCCATTGACCCGTCATCATTCATAATTTCGCAAATCACCCCAGATGGATAAAGCCCCGCCAGACGCGCAATATCCACCGCTGCTTCGGTATGGCCAGCGCGGATCAACACACCGCCTTCGCGGGCCACCAAAGGAAATACATGACCCGGCGTGACAATATCTTGCGCGCTTTTGGTGGGATCAATCGCGACTGAAATCGTATGCGAACGGTCATGGGCTGAAATGCCAGTTGAAATGCCCTCGCGCGCTTCAATCGAAACTGTGAAAGCTGTTTGATGGCGCGAACGGTTATTCTGCGACATCAGCTCGAGTTGCAATTGATCTGCGCGGTCGCGCGGCAGTGCCAGACAAATCAAGCCGCGACCAAATTTCGCCATAAAGTTGATGGCTTCCGGCGTCGCCATTTGGGCCGGAATAATCAAATCACCTTCATTCTCGCGATCCTCGGCATCGACCAGAACAATCATTTTACCATTGCGGGCGTCCTCAATGATTTCCTCTGGTGATGAGAGATATTGGCTAAATTCAGACATTCACGTCTCCTTCGTCTTTTTGTTCGACTTCTTTAAGACGCGCAACATAGCGAGCCAGAACATCGATTTCCAAATTCACTAAATCGCCTTCGCGCGACTTGCCCCATGTGGTGACATCTTGCGTATGCGAAATTAAATTGACCCCAAAACTTTGCCCCGAAACTTGATTGACCGTCAGCGAAGTGCCGTCCAATGTCACCGAGCCTTTGGGCGCAATAAAACCCATCAAATTTTTCGGCGCCTCAAAAGTAAACCTTTGGCTATCGCCTTCAGCGACGATAGACACAATTTTTGCAATGCCGTCAACATGGCCGGATACAATATGGCCGCCAAGCTCGTCGCCCATTTTCAGGGCGCGTTCAAGATTGAGACATGTGCCTTCGCGCCATTGACCCGCGGTTGTCACATCCAGCGTTTCCTTTGAGGCTTCCATGGCAAACCAATGGCCATCGGCGCCCGTGCCTTTTTCAACCACAGTCAGGCAAACGCCAGAACAGGCAATCGACGCGCCAAGCGCAATCGTGTCTGGCTCATAGCTGGTCAAAATATCGAACCGCGTATCGCCAGCCTTGGTGATTTTCGCGATTGTGCCAATATCGGTAATTATGCCAGTGAACATTACTCGGCCTCCTGTTTCGGCTGGCGCTGCCAGCTCTGGAAAATATCTTCACCCAAAGTCAATTGATCGAGCTGATAAAAATCGCCAGCTAAATCTAATCCCATAAAGGATATATCACTCTCGCCGGAAATAGCGACCTCATGCGGTGCCTGAAAATAAGCAATAGCATCAACCAGCTGATCAGCAAGAAATTGACGCGCCAATGTCGGCCCACATTCGAGCAATACACTATTGATACCTCGAGCGGCTAAATCTTGCAGCACATGGGCAGGGGTCAAATCCGCCATTTGCACAGCCTCAAAGCCATGCGTCTGGGTCATTGCCTTCGTGTAAAACAACACCCGCGACCGGTCGGCACGAGCCGCCAATTTGCAATCCTTCGGCAAAACATCGTGATGGCTCATCACCACGGGCAAAGGCGCGCGGTCGGACATGCCAGGCAAACGACAATCAAGCGTCGGATTATCGGCCATTAAGGTGCCGGCGCCGGTGAGAATGGCGTCATGCTGGGCCCGCAGCAAATGCCCATATTGGCGCGCCAAAGGGCCGGTAATCCAAGGGGACTGGCCATCTGGCGTCCGCATAAAACCATTGGCACTAGCAGCTATTTTCAGGGTCACCATCGGCCGATTGGCGTTGATACGGGTGAAAAACCCTTGATGCAAAAGCGCCGCTTGGTCGCCGCATAGGCCGGTTTCAACCTGCACATTAGCGGCCTGTAAAATAGCCGCGCCCTGCCCCGAGACCCTTGGGTCGGGGTCAAAATTGGCGAAAATAACTTTGCTAACACCCGCATCAATCAAGGCTTGAGCGCAGGGGCCGGTTTTGCCGTGATGGGCGCAAGGCTCGAGGGTGACATAAGCAATGGCACCGCGGGCTTGATCACCGGCTTGGGCCAATGCCACGGCTTCGGCATGCGGGCGACCGCCAGCTTGCGTCCATCCTGTCGCAATAATCTGCTGATTGGCGTCCACCAAAACACAGCCAACAGCCGGATTAGGCGCTGTGCGCCCCAGCCCACGTCGCCCGAGGGCAATCGCTTGTTGCATGAAATCTGTGTTACTGGCCTGCACCCGCGTCTCCCGTAAAAGGGAAACTAGTCGTCACCATCTGGTGAACCGGTCATTTCCCCGAGGAATTCCTCAAAATCTTTAGCTTCACGGAAGTTTCGGTAAACCGAGGCAAACCGCACATAAGCCACTTGGTCTAATGCGTACAGCCCTTCCATCACCAGCTCACCAACCATTTTGGCTGGAATTTCCGATTCGCCGAGATTTTCCAAACGCCGCACTATGCCGCTTACCATACGCTCAATTCGTTCCGCCTCAACGGGGCGTTTTCGCAGAGCGACTTGCACAGAACGCATGAGCTTATCGCGCTCAAACGGCACTTTGCGGCCAGTGTTTTTGACGATTGTGAGTTCACGCAATTGCACGCGCTCAAAGGTTGTGAAACGGCCACCGCAATCGGCGCACACGCGACGGCGGCGGATTACCGTATTTTCCTCAGTCGGACGGCTGTCCTTCACCTGCGTATCGGCGTTCATGCAATAAGGACAACGCATCACCGCCTCCTAGTAAATCGGGAAACGATTGCACAGGTCTTCGACCTGTTGGCGTACCGCTTGTTCGGCTTCCGGCGCTGGCTCACCATTATTTTGCGCGACAGCATCAAGCACTTGAGCGATTAAATCGCCGATTTTTTGGAATTCAGCAACGCCAAAACCACGTGTTGTGCCAGCAGGTGTGCCCAAGCGCACGCCCGATGTAATGGTCGGCGGCTGCGGGTCAAAAGGAATACCGTTTTTATTGCAGGTGATAAAGGCACGCTCGAGGGCTTGCTCGGCGACATTGCCGGTCACGCCTTTGGGGCGCAAATCAACCAATACCAAATGATTATCCGTGCCAGCCGAGACAATATCAAAGCCATGGCCGACAAGTGTTTCGGCCAGCGCTTTGGCATTGGCGACGACTTGCTGAATATAGGTTTTATATTCCGGCTCAAGCGCCTCGCCAAAAGCCACGGCTTTGGCGGCAATCACATGCATCAGCGGCCCGCCCTGAATACCAGGGAAAATAGCTGAATTGAATTTTTTACCGAGTTCCACATCATTCGACAAAATCAAGCCACCGCGCGGCCCGCGCAGGGTTTTGTGCGTTGTGGTTGTCACCGCATGGGCATAAGGCAATGGGCTTGGATGCGCGCCACCGGCCACGAGGCCTGAAATATGCGCCATATCAACCAGCAAATAAGCCCCGACACTATCAGCGATTTCGCGGAAGCGTTTGAAGTCAATGACCCGCGGATAGGCCGAGCCGCCAGCAATAATCATTTGCGGCTTGTGTTCTTCGGCCAGCGCTTGCACTTCGTCATAATCGATTAAATCATCTTCTTGGCGCACGCCATATTGCACGGCATTGAACCATTTACCCGACTGATTTGGCTTGGCGCCATGGGTCAAGTGACCACCAGCGGCGAGGCTCATACCCAAAATTGTATCGCCCGGCTTGATCAGAGCTTGCATCACAGCCTGATTGGCTTGCGAACCTGAATTAGGCTGCACATTGGCATAGGCGCAATCATATAATTTACAAACACGGTCAATGGCCAATTGCTCAGCCACATCAACGTGCTCACAGCCACCATAATAACGACGCCCCGGATAACCCTCTGCATATTTATTGGTCAGCACAGAGCCTTGCGTTTCCAGAACCGCGCGCGACACAATGTTTTCAGAAGCGATGAGTTCGATCTGCGTTTTTTGACGCCCCATTTCAAGATCAATAACTTTTGCAATGGCGGGGTCGCGGGTGACGACACTGTCTTCAAAAAAGCGATTTTGACCTGCGTCGCTTAGCTGTTTCGATTCAGACATGAACGGGTCCTTCCATGGGCTAACACAAACAATGATTCCTCCATGGGTTTAGCATAAAGCGCAGGCGACACCAACAAAACACAGGCGCCATGACGCCGCAGCTCGGGATATTCACATAAATCAGGCGCTACCAGAGCTTACGGC
>JAYOCI010000073.1:0-8284 GCA_038105345.1 Rhodobiaceae bacterium | reverse complement strand
GCGTTTGATGAACAGCACTGTGCCAGCCCGTTCAACATCGAGAATCGGCATGCCATAAATCGGACTTTGCGGATCGGTTTTGGCCGATGGGTTGGTCACATCATTGGCACCGATAACAAAAGCCACATCGGCTTGTGCAAATTCGCTGTTAATGTCTTCCAACTCAAACACTTCATCATAGGGCACATTGGCTTCAGCCAGCAGAACATTCATATGGCCCGGCATACGACCGGCGACAGGGTGAATGGCATAGCTTACCTTAACGCCCTCTTTTTTCAGCTCATCGACCATTTCACGCAGCGCGTGCTGAGCCTGAGCAACCGCCATGCCATAGCCCGGCACGATGATAACTGATGAGGCATTTTTCATGATGAAAGCAGCATCTTCAGCACTGCCTTGTTTGACAGGCCGTTGTTCGACAACACCACCAGCACCAGCAGTAGTCTCGCCGCCAAAGCCGCCGAGGATCACCGAGATGAATGAGCGATTCATGCCTTTACACATAATGTAAGAGAGAATCGCGCCAGATGAGCCGACCAAAGAACCGGTAATAATCAGCGCCAAATTGCCCATGGTGAAACCAATGCCAGCGGCGGCCCAACCTGAATAGGAATTCAGCATGGAAACAACCACAGGCATATCAGCGCCACCGATTGGGATGATAATCAAAAACCCAATGACAAAAGACAGCACAGTAATAAATAGGAAGGCCTCACCAATTTGATGGCTGGCGCCCTCGCCTGTGCATAGATAGATAATGCCGGCAATAATGCTGCCCGCTAAAATCAGGTTAATCGCATGACGCTGCGGCAACATAATCGGTGCCCCAGACATGGTGCCTTGCAATTTGGCAAAAGCAATGACTGAACCAGAAAATGTGATCGCGCCAATGGCTACGCCGAGTGACATTTCAACCAGACTGGCGGCTTTAATGACGCCATTCTCGGCAATATCAAAGGCTTCCGGCGATAAAAAGGCGGCCCATGCCACCAGCACAGCGGCCATGCCGACCAAAGAGTGAAACGCCGCCACCAATTGTGGCATATCGGTCATCGCAATACGACGCGCAATAACCGCGCCAATAATGCCACCAATGGCAATGCCTGCAATGATTATGCCCCATGTGTCGAGACTTTGCGTGTCCATCAGCGTCAAAGTTGTGACCACGGCCACCAACATACCAGCCATGCCATAATAATTGCCTTGGCGGGCGGTGACAGGCGAACTCAGCCCACGAAGCGCCAATACAAAAAGCACACCGGAGACGAGATATAGAAGAGAAGAAATATTTGCGCTCATCGGTCTAGCCTCACTTGTCTTTTTTGCGATACATGGCAAGCATGCGTTGGGTTACGAGGAAGCCGCCGAAAATATTGACCGAGGCCAGAATGACAGCACCAAAGCTCAACCAGCGGGTCAAATCAGCATTTTCATTGTTAACCGCTGTCTCGGCACCAATGGCCAAAAGCGCACCAACAATAATCACCGAAGAAATAGCATTGGTTACCGACATAAGCGGTGTATGCAGCGCCGGCGTTACCGACCAAACAACGTAATAGCCGACAAAAACCGCCATTACGAAGATGCTCAAGAGGTAGATAAATACATCAGCTTGCATTTTTTACTCCATTTCTTTCTTGGCTGCCTTGCCTTGGGTGACAGCGCCTTCCAAAGCAGGGTGGACGACAGCGCCATCGCGCGTCAGGCCGATACCTGCAATAATTTCATCTTCCCAATCAATCGCCAATTTCGAGGCTTCAGCATCATAAAAGGCACTGATGAAGTTGAAGATATTGCGCGAATAAAGCTCGCTTGCATTGCCAGCCAAGCGGCCAGGCACATTCGCATGGGCAACAATTTTAACGCCGTTATGAACGCTTACAGTGCCCAATTTTGACAATTTACAATTACCACCCTGCTCAGCCGCCAAATCGACAATCACTGAGCCAGGTTTCATTTTCTCGACCATTTTCTTGGTCACCAATTCAGGGGCTGGACGCCCGGGAATAAGCGCGGTGCAGATCACAATATCTTGCTTAGCAATATGGTCGCTCACCAAATCTGCTTGGCGCTTTTGATAATCAGCGCTCATTTCTTTAGCGTAGCCACCTGCGGTTTCGCCGCTGTCTTCTTCATCAGCTTCAACCATAACAAATGTGCCGCCGAGGCTTTCCACTTGCTCAGCCGCCGCCCGACGCACGTCAGTGGCGCTCACAACCGCACCCAAACGTTTGGCGGTGGCGATGGCTTGTAGACCGGCAACACCGGCACCCATGACAAACACCCGCGCTGCTGGCACAGTGCCCGCCGCCGTCATCATCATTGGCAAAGCACGGTTATATTCGCTCGTCGCATCGAGCACAGCTTTATAGCCGGACAAATTGGACTGCGATGACAGCACGTCCATTGACTGAGCACGGGTAATCCGCGGCATCAGTTCCATGGCCATCGCATCAACACCCTGTGCGGCGAAACGCTTTACATCTTCAGCATTTTGATAAGGATTAAGCTGGGCAATCAATAAAGCGCCCTTTTTCATGGCTTTCACGGTTGCGCTGGAAGGTGTTTTGACACCAATAACAATATCCGCTTTTTTGATAGCTGTGGCCGGCTTGGCGACAATCGTTGCGCCCTGATCTTTATAATCCGCATCACTAAAACCAGATGCGATACCGGCACCCGCTTCAACCGTCAGATCAAAGCCGAGGGCTTTCATTTTTTTGACGGTTTCCGGTGTCGCGGCGACACGTGTCTCGTCGCCCTGCTCTTTTACTACAACGAGGCTGACTGCCATGTCGTTCTCCTTCAAGCTGAATTGGAATGTCGTTTAATTATAAACGAAAATCAAAAGGCCTAATAAAATCAGGGTAACCGCTACGGTGCCCCATTTAGACATTGTGATGAAAGCACTAAATGTATTTTCATGTTCTGAACGGTCCATTTCCTGGCCCCATTCTTGTGAGTTTTGTTCTTCAGACATTTTTTCCCCTACTTATGTAAAAGTTGCGTGGAATATAGCAGACAAGCCATCTCTGGCAAGCACCCATTAGCCGATTAGGGTGTCATTTACCGAACCAAAATATTGCCGTTTGGCCATATCTGCTTGGTCAATGGCATGATTTAAAAAATCAACCATGCGCGCGGCCCACACATCTTGCTGCGCATTTGTTTCAATTTCATCCTGACGCAATTCAATAATCGCGTGCGGCAAACCATTGCTGGTGCCGTGGCGATATAAGGTGTCGTGGATTAGCCGCCCGTCATAGGGTTCATTATCGCCAAATACCACATCCGGCAGACGTGCCATATAGGCAATCATCAAAGCGGCGAGTCGCGGGTCTTTATCCCACAAAACGCCCGCGTGCCAAGGCCGTTTGGCGCCGCGCCATATTGGTGTGAAACTGTGAACCGATAGAATAATCGGCGCAATACCGGCAGTTTCCGCCGTTTGCAAGGCGCTTTTCACAGCCTCGTCATAAGGCTTATAGAATAAATCAATACGCCGTTGCCACTCGGCTTTATCACCATAAGGGTCAATGTTTCGATTGCCCGGGATAACCGCACCATCGGATAATTTCATCACCAGAGTCGGGTCGTCGAGACCGCGATTGGGATCAATCAACAAACGGGAAAACTGCGATGCCACGAGCGGGCAGCCCAGAAGATCGGATATTTTTTGCGCCACTGCCAGTGCCCCCAAATCCGAGGCAATATGGCGGTCGAGCTGTTCGGGCGGCAGGCCGAGATTATTATATTCTGGCGGCAGATAATTGCTGGCATGGTCGCAAATCACCAAAAACCGCTGGTCGCCATTGAGATGCGCTGTGGTGTAAGGCGGCAGATTTTGAACCGGAGAATTGCGCTTATCCATTAATCCGCTTGCCTCTGGCCAAATTCATGAATACCGGCGCGCAGCTGTTGTTTGGCAAGGCGGCGCGCGGCGTCGGTAATTTTGTCAATTTGCGTGTGGTGCAACATATGACCAACACCGCGCAGATAAATCAGCTCCGCCTGTTTCTGGCTTTCCTGAAAGCGGTGTGAATTACGTTTGGTATGCACAGTTTGATCACGATCGCCGCCGATTAAAATCAATGGCGTGGTGATGGCCCCATAGCCGGTCTGCATATCCGCCAAATGATCGCTCAAATGATTGGAGTAGATGGCATTGGTAATAAAATTGCTCGGCATCAAAACCCCTGCAAGACCAACTTTCTCGCTATAGCCATCGAAAATGCGCTCCGGATAAGCGGTTGCGGCGACACCGGCTTGCAATTGCCTTAGCCCATATTTGGTCACCACACTATGCACCAATAGTCGACCGATCAGCGGCCATGTGACCATGCGATTATACCAGACCGGCTTATTGTCCCACGGGTAAAGCGGCGCCGCCAAAATCAGCGCGCCTGCAATCTCATCGCCGTGCCGCATTGCATAGGCCATGGCCACACTGCCACCCCAGCTATGACCAATGATGATCGGGTTTTTATAGCCAAGCGCTTTCACCGCCCAATGAATTTCATCGGCCTGCTGTGCCGGATGCGCCATGGCCTTGGCCGAAATTTTCAAACGGCTGCGTCCAAGGCCCGGCCGGTCAAATGCCAGAACCGTACCAAAGGCGCGCAAAGCGTCGCCGATTGAGGCCATGACATCATAGCAAGAGGCAGACGAGCCATGAATCAGCACGAACACAGGCTGCTCATCGACTGGCGGCTCAACTTTAGTTTTTAGGAAATGCAAGGTCGCGCGCGGCGTTTCAATGAACTGACCAGCGGCAGGAAGATGGGCTTTTATCTTACGGCGCAGATAGCTATCGTGCGCCCATAAAGCCACAAAGACAGAGAGCAAAATCAGGGAAATTATGATCAAAATTTGCCCGAGCCAAAGCAAACCAGCTGTTAGCCTTGGCGAGCTTTAAAGCGCTTGTTGATTTTGTTAATCACGTAAAGACGACCGCGCCGGCGCACCAGCTGATTTTTTTGATGACGGCCACGTAGTGACTTAAGCGAATTCCGGACTTTCATCGACGGCTCCATGGGCACCCAATGGGTGGCTGTAAAACACTCTCCAACAGGAGAGCAGGAAAAAGGGCAACGCCCTCTAGAAGCGCGGAAACTACGCGACCGACGAGGCGCTGTCAAGCACCACAATCCGCCGATTTTGACTTGGCATAAAACAAATTTTATGTAGTGTGCGCACACCAATGAGGAGTAGACGTAATGAAAACCGATAATGGCGGACAACAGCTGTTAATTCCGGCCCACGAGCTTATTTTACAAGCCCCCACATGGTTTGAAAAAGCCATTGAAAACAAGCCCACGGATCATTTTGTTGCTTTTCATGGCTCCGAAATTCACTATAGCGCATGGCAAGGCCCGTCGGCTGATGCGCCAAATATTGTGCTCTTGCATGGCGATGGCGCGCATGCCCATTGGTTTGATTTCATCGCCCCGCTGCTCACCCCCTATTATAATGTGATTGCTTTGGACATGCCGGGCATGGGCGAAAGCGGTTGGCTGCAAAACTATTCGCGCGACATTATGGCGGAAGCGATGATCACAATGATTCGCGACGCCGGATTCACCAGCAAGCCTGCCTTTATTGCGCATAGTTTTGGCGGTTTGGTTGGTCTTTTAACAGCCCATCATTATGGCGATGAATTGGCGGCTTTGATGATATGTGATTTTCACGTCAAATCGCCTGAAACCCATCACGAATGGTATGCGGATATTAAACAGGCCCGCCCGACAAGAGTTTACGCCAGCCGCGAGGAAGCCGAAGCGCGTTTCCGCTTGGCGCCCGAGCAGCCGTGCGAAAATCATTTCATTGTTGAATATATTGGCAGCCATTCCATTCGCCAGATTAATATCGGCGAAAATGGTCGCCGCGGTCATTCCGATGAAGCGGGTTGGACGTGGAAATTTGATCCGGCTATTTACCCGGGCTTTGTTGTTGGCACGGACTTGCCAGAAATTTACCGCACAATTGACATTCCGCTGACTGCCATGTTTGGCGCTGATAGTCATAATTTCGACGCCGTCACCCGCACTGATGTCATCGCGCATATGCGCCGCTTACGCCCCGATGTGCCGCATTATGACGTTGTCGGTGCTCGCCACCACATCATGCTCGACCGGCCGCATGGCTTTGCCGCCTCAGTCATGACGCAGATGGAAAATTGGCGCGCTGGCGGCGCTTTCGATAAATAAGCCTCTACAGGCGGTCGACCCGCGACAAAGTATCTTCTTCGACTTCTTCCACATCAATCGGCGATTCGAGAACATCGAGGGCCGGTGAACGCGCCAATGCCAGCATGGCAATTGACAGGCCGAAGGCAATCCAAAATGGGCCAGTCGGCAAAATCAGATAGAGCGGCATTGCCACCACAGGAACGAAAATAATACCAACCGCAGCGGTTGAGCTATTGAGACCGGCCACCGCGCCTTGTTCTTCTGGCGACACCGCCAGCGACCCACCAGCGGCAACCGCCGGACGCATCAGCCCCATGCCAAAACCTTGCAAGGTCAAGGCGCACACAAATACGCCCATACTCATCGGAACCAGCAAAAGACCAACGCCGATAATGTTCACGCCAATGCCATAGGTCAGAAGCGCACGCACGGATAGATTGGCGCGCGGGATAATGACCAATTGGGCAAATAATGTCGCAATCGCCATGCTCATCATGCCGCCGCCAACCAATTGCGCGGTCTCGGCGCCATCTAATAATAATGTATCCATGACGAAAAACGCCGCCACTTGCATCACCGCCGCCTGTATCATCGACACGGCAATACCCATGAACAAGAAGGGACGAATACGCTTATCGCTGATTTTCAACCGCGGGCGCGTGCTTTCAACTTCTTTTGGCCGACGCCGTTCCGGCAAGAACAGGGCAATGGCAATGGCGCCCCCCAAAGCAAAAATCGAGAGGGCGAAAAACGGCGCGAATAAATGAAACGCCGCCAGTGCTGCGGCAAAGCCCGGGCCTAAAATCGTGCCCATGCCAAAAGCAGCGCCAATCGCCGCCACGCCGGATGTGCGTTCCTCGCGCGATGTCCTATCGGCGATATAGGCCTGCGCTGCCGATGGCGTTCCCGAACCAAAAAGCCCAAAAATCGCCCGCACAAAAATCATCATGGCATAGAGCGTCATCAGCGGCACAACCCCTTGCTGACCCAAAACCAGCAAAATGCCAAAGCCGCCTGTGGAAATGCCAAAACCGGTCAGCCCCATCAAAATCACTGGCTTACGGCCCCAAATATCGCTGCGACGCCCCCAAAACGGGCTCATCACCACCCAAAGGACCGCCGACAGGGTGAAAATTGCGCTGACTTGCACCTCAGTCAAACCAAGGTCGCGGGCAATCGGCGGCAGTAGCGCAAAGAAAAGCGACTGCCCCATGCCCAATGACAAAAGACAAATGAACAACAGGCTTAGGCCGCGCGTGCGTTCTTTAGGTGTGGTGGCTCGAGGTTGCGACGACATGAAATCTCTCAAACTATATTTTTTTCAGCGGCAAGCGCAGGGAACGCCACAAACACAAAATAGTGAAATACAGCGAAGCAAAGGCAAAGCCCAAATTGACAAGCGCGTTTTGTGTTAAATTCGGCAATATTAAATAGGCCACAGAAAGCGACAGCCACACGATACTGGCGAAAATTGTATAGGGTCGCAATGCCACCACGCGGAATGGGTGAACAACCAAAATCGGCGCAAAAATCATCAGCGATAAAAACACACATAACACCGCATTGAACATCGCTGGCGTCTCAAAAACGATCAGATAAAACACGACAATATTCCACAGCGCCGGAAAGCCGCGAAAATCATTTTCTGCCGTTTTCAAATCGCGATTGGCGAAAACATAAAGTGAGGCCACTAAAATCAGTCCGGCAACCGGCAGCTCAAAGCCTTCCGGCACTAAGCCAAATTGATAAATCATCACCGCCGGTAAAACGCAATAACTCGTATAGTCAATCACGTGATCATGAATGGCGCCGTCAATATGTGGCAAGCGTTCAGATACTTTCGCCCAACGCGCCAGAGGGCCGTCGATCCCGTCAATCAACAGGGCGGCCCACAACCACAACATGGCGAGTTTGGCATCGCCCTGCCAAACAGCGTCCAGCGACAGCAATATGGCAATCATCCCAGATGCGGTGAAGGCATGGATTAAAAAAGAAATTAATTTCATCAGAACCAGACCTGTCCGTCGCGGGCGCGCCGCATATCTTCATCAATCATCATTTCGACAAGCCTGTCAAAATTTACCGTTGGTTCCCAT
>JAYOCI010000072.1:3527-8355 GCA_038105345.1 Rhodobiaceae bacterium | reverse complement strand
CTTCAACGTGTCAAGCAGAGGCGTCGGCGGCAGGGCTGCGGTGTAATAAATATAGCAGCATGGGCACGCCTAAAAAGGCCGTCAGAACTCCAAGCTTAAGCTCTTGCTGGCTTGGCAATAAGCGCACCAAACTATCGGCCACAAGCAATAAAATCGCCCCCATCAAGGCACTTGGTATAAGGCTTTGATGCGGATTATGACCGACCAAAGGACGCACCAAATGCGGCGCCACCAAACCAATAAAACCAATCACGCCGGTAACCGAAACCACCGCCCCCATGGCCAAGGCAAGGCCGACAGCAAAGCGCCAGCGCAGAGCGCTCAAATGAACCCCCAGACTGGCTGCCACATCATCGCCTAAAGCCAAGGCATTAAGGGCGCGGCCGCCCGACAATAACAGCCCGACGCCGATTAAACTGCCCGGTAAAACCAAAGCAACATGTTGCCAGCTGCGGTTTTCCACCGCCCCCAAAAGCCAGAAGGAAATTTCCAATGCGGCAAAAACATTGGCAGAAAAATTCAGCGCCAAGGCGATACCGGCACCAGCCAGCGCGCTGACCGCGAAACCGGCCAAAATCAGTCGCACTGAGCTGAACCCGCGACCAGCAAAAATCATCAGCAGCAGCACCGACACCAGCGCCGCAAAAGCGGCGGTCAGTGGCACGGCATAGGATAATGTGCCCGATAGACCCAAATAAATGGCGATCACCGCACCCAAAGCGGCCGCATTGGAAGCGCCAAGCAATGACGGCTCGGCCAGCGGATTACGCAAAAGCCCTTGCGTCGCCGCGCCTGCCAGTCCCAGCACAAAACCAGTAATGGCCGCCAGCGCAATTCGCGGGGCGCGGATATCGGCAAAAATAATATTTAATTGCGCGTCGCCCCCACCGCTGAGCCAAGCCAGCAAGTCAGATGGCCGCGACAGCACAGGCCCGCATAAAAAAGAAACCAGCGCCGCCAGCCCTAAGCTGAGGCATAAGATTAAGGTGAGACGCGGAAAAGACATGCGCCAAAGCTAAACCTCGCCGGCGCATTTGCCAAGCATGATTACGTCAGCTCTAGACATCGCCAAAAATCAATGGCAATCAAAGTTATGCGCCGGTTTTTAACATTGCTCACATTGCTTATGCTGCCATGGCAGGCGGTGGCGAATGACTTGCCGAAAATTGTCAGTTTGAACATGTGCGCCGATCCTTATTTAATGGCGATCGCTGCACCGGAGCAAATTCTCGCCCTTTCCCATTTATCGCGTGATGCGGTGCTGTCGCCGTTTCATGAGCAAGCCGCAAATATGCCCGTGACCTATGGCGGCTTGGAAGAAATCCTCGCTTTGAACCCGCAATTGGTGATTGTTAGCCCCTATTCCTCGACCATGAAACAGCAGATTTTGCAAAGTCATGGCATTGAAATCTTGAGCCTCGCCGCCAGTACTGATTTTGCTCAGGCTGGTGATGAGATTTTAACCCTGGGCGCGGCCATTGGGCGGCCAGCGCAAGCCGCCGCTTATTGGCGTGACTTGCAGCAGCAATTGGCAAAGGCCCGTCGCCCCGATCAGGGTAAGACTTTGCTGCCTTTGCAACGGCGCGGCCTGACCATTGGCGATAATCACATTCTGGCGCAAGTGATGCGCTTGGCCGGTGCTTCTCATAGTGATGCCAGCCAACGGGCAGATGATTTTCGCCCCTTCAAGCTGGAGCAAGCCATCGCCTCAAAGGCTGATGGTCTTTTACTATCTGAGCCGATTGGCCAGCCAGCCGATCGCGGCATTGAGTTTCTGGCCCATCCGGCACTGGCGCAACGCTTTCCCGAGTCACAGCGGATTTATTTGCCCAGCAATCTTGTGACCTGTTCGGGTGCCGCCACGCCGCTAGCGGTGGCAAGATTGGCAGCAGCCGTTCGTCAATTACCAAGCGCACAAGATTAGACATGACGTTGTGTTGAGAATTTTATTGTGCCAGATTTAAAACAAATCGGAGGCAGATATGAGCGATCAACCCATTAATACAAAAGCGCATGAGAAGAAATATATCGAGGTTTTGGGCAAGCGCATGGCCTATGTCGAATTGGGTGACCCGAATGGGCGGCCAATTATTTTTCAACACGGCAATCCGACGTCATCTTATTTATGGCGCAATATCATGCCGCATGTGGCCGATAAAGGACGCTGCCTTGCCATTGACTTGATCGGCATGGGCGATAGCGAAAAATTACCCGCCAAAGCGGATAGCTATAGTTTTGCCGTCCACAGCCAATATTTCGAAGCGGCGCTGGAAGCATTGGGCGTTACGCAAAATGCCATATTGGTCGTGCATGACTGGGGCTCGGCGCTGGGGTTCCATTACGCCGCGCGCCATAGCGATCGTGTGGCTGGCATTTGCTATATGGAAGCCCTGGTCGCACCAGTGCCGTCTTGGGATGACTGGCCAGAAAACGCACGCAATATTTTTCAAGCTTTCCGCTCGGACGATGGCGAGACCGTCATCTTGGAGAAAAACGTCTTTGTGGAAGGCGTGCTGCCCTCATCAGTGATGCGTGGGCTAAGCGAAGCAGAAATGGCCGTCTATCGCGCCCCCTTTGCCCAGGCTGGCGAAGACCGGCGACCGACTTTGAGTTGGCCGCGCGATATTCCGATTGCCGGCGAACCAGCGCATATGGTCGATTTAATAAATGACTATGGCGCCTTGATGGTGGCCAGTGAGGTGCCGAAATTATTTGTCAATGCCGAGCCGGGATCAATTTTGGTCGGTAAAATGCGTGATTTTTGCCGAAGTTGGAAAAATCAGACAGAAGTTAGCGTCTCTGGCTTACATTTTCTGCAAGAAGACTCGCCAGATGAGATTGGACAAGCTATAAAAACGTGGATTGAACAAAATAATATTTAATTAATCACACTATTATTGACCTTTCCATATAAAAATACTACTATTTATATATGGAAAACAAAAATCGACTGACATATCGTGTATCTGCAGCTTTGGCTGGGGAAATTTTGTCGCAAAAATTACCGATTGGCACAAAATTACCCTCTGACACCCAATTATGCGAAAAATTCCAAGTCTCGCGCACGGTTTTGCGTGAAGCTTTGCGAGTTTTAGGGGCGAAAGGGTTGATTACCGCGCGCCCCCGCGTGGGCACGCTGGTCGCTGAGAGCAAACATTGGGCTTTGTGGGACCCAGAAGTCCTGCAATGGCTCCATGGCGCTGCCATTGGCGATGACAATCTGGCCAGCATTGTCGACCATGCTTTGGATATGCGTTTGGCGCTTGAACCAGCGCTGGCCGCCTTGGCCAGCAGTCGCGCCAGTGATTTGGCCAAACAACAGCTGCAAAATGCTTTGCGCGATTTGCAAGAAACCCCCGATCTTGCCCATGAGCAGGCGTTTATTCGCTGCCTATATGATATTTCCGGCAATCAATTCGCCCCCTTTGCCAGTCATTTGGCCTGTTGGGCTATTGCCCAACGCCAGAGCGCCGCACCAATGGGGCACTATCAAGCGCTGACCGTTGCGATCTCGCAGCGGGCTGGTGTCGAAGCGCGCCAATGCGCAATCAATTATTTGATTGGTGCGTAAAGCCGTTCACTTTAGGTGACTGAAATCCGCTGCATCTACGTTATAGTTTTAGACGACAACATTCATCTACCGATTGAGGAGGGTGGAAATGATGACAGCCTACCAGTCCAGCAGCGAAATTGAGCGCATGAGCCTGCTCGATGACGACGCGCTTATGGCTGAGATTGGCAGCGGCAATCAATTCGCCGGTCACGTTTTCATCGAGCGCCATATCGGCTATGTGCTGAATTTGTGTCGCAGAAAATTAGGCCGTGAGGCGGAAGCCGAAGAAGCAGCGCAAGATGTGTTTGCCTCAGTATGGAAAAACGCCCGCCATTGGCAAGCCGGTCAGGCCAAAGTAACCACTTGGCTTTATCGGGTGGCAGATAATCGGTGTATCGACATTTTGCGTCGTCGCAAGCCCGACGTCGCACTCGATGAGGCCGGAGACCCTGCCGATGACAAAATAGATATTGAACGGGCGCAACAAGCGGCCGATCAAAACCGGCTCATCCGAAAGGCTCTCAGCCAGTTGAGCCAAGACCAGCAGCAAGCCATTGAATTGGTCTATTACCGTGAAATGGCGCAGCGGGAAGCGGCGGAGATGATGAATATAAGCCTGCCGGCTTTAGAGTCAGTTCTGCGCCGCGCACGGCAGAAATTACACATTGAATTGGCTGGATATCGGGTCCAGCTGGAGATGGTTTAACCACATGACGGACGAAAAAATGACGAAGCGCATGACATCAGATGAATTTAGCCTATTGGTTGGCACCTATGGCGCCCATCCGGAGCGCTGGCCCGACGAACACCGCGCGGCCATGCAGAGCTTTTTGCAAAGCCATCAGCCAGCTCTGGCGACAATCAGCCGTGAGGGCAAGCTTGACGAATGGCTCGATCGGCGCTTTAACCCCGCCTCTGATAGCTTACAGGCGCGCCTGATGGCCGACATGCAAAGCCAATTATCTAGCCTTGATACAAATAGGACGACCAGCCAGCCAGTGCCATTATCGACGCGGCGCACATTCATATCCGCTGCTGTGCCGCTGGCGGCTTGTTTTCTTGCCGGTATTATTTTTGCCCCTGATGCATTGGACTTAATCTTTGGCCGGCCAGATATTTTGGCCTCCATAGATTTGTTTGCCGATGAGTTCCTCCTAAACTAACCGCAAAATTGAAAGAAACGAATATGTTCAAGAACAGCAAATTTTTAACTTTTGTTTTCGTCCTCTCCCTAGCCTTTAATTTATTCATTTTTGGCGTCGTCGGCTATTACGG
>JAYOCI010000072.1:0-3517 GCA_038105345.1 Rhodobiaceae bacterium | reverse complement strand
TATTACGGCTATGAATTCCGAGGCATGGGTAAAAACTCACACTGGATTTCCGACCAAATCGAACGTGTGGAAAATAGATTTTTGCGCCACCTTGAAGAAGAAGATCAACGTTTTGCCCGCCGTGTGTTTGACGAAAGCCGCCCAGCTTTGCGCACCGCATTTATTCAATTGCGTGACGCCCGCCAAGATGTCGGCACGGCTTTGCGGGCCGAACAGCCGAGCGCCGCAGAATTAACCGCCGCCATTGATAAATCGCAACAAGCCGCCGGCATGGTCAACCAAACAGTGCACGGCATATTGCGTGACTTAGCGCAGGGCCTGTCGCCCGAGGCACGGGCCAAAATTGGCCAACATTTGCGCGACCGCCACCCGCTTGACCATCACGATGATGATGACCATCACCTAGATGACCACGATGATGACCACCATCATGATAATGATGAGTAGCCGAAACTAGCAAAATGGCCTAGTTTTGTTTCATATTTGAGGAGAGCTGTATGACCAGTGCTATGCATCGCTATGGCGAATTTGTAACCAAACACCCAATTGTCGTAACAATTTTATCCATCGTCATCAGCATCGGGCTGATTATGGGGGTTCAAAACCTACGCTTTACTAATGATTATCGTTATTTCTTTACCAATGATAATCCCTATCTCACGGCTTTTGAAGAACTCGAACGCACTTATACCAGCCCAGATACATTGCTCTTTGTCTATCAGCCCAAAGACGGCACAAAGGCGGTAAGCCGCGAGGCTTTGTCCTTGGCTGACGAGCTGACCACGAATGGTTGGCAATTGCCCTATTCCATTCGTATCGACAGTCTGACCAATTTCCAAAACACCCGCGCTATTGGCGAGGATGATTTGGAGGTGCGCGATTTGGTGCGCGATCCATCGTCTTTAAGCGATGATGATTTAGCCTATGTCGAGGCGACGATTTTGAAAGAGCCACTCTTGGCTGGCCGACTTTTGGCGCATGATGCGCGCACAGCAGCGGTTTTTGTTTCTCTCAAAGCGCCGCGCGATAATCCGGCGGCAACCAATGAACTCATTGCGGCAGCGCGCGCATTATTAAGTGATATGCGGGCCAAGTATCCCAATATTCGCATCGAATTGACCGGCTCGCAAATGCTCTCACAGTCATTCGCCGAATCTGCGCAACGCGATCTGTCGACGCTGACACCGATGATGTTTGTGATTATTGCCGTCGTATTGATTTTGGCCACGCGCAGTATTTTTGGCACTTTGGCGTCAATGATTGTCGTCACATTATCCGCCGCCACCGCTATGGGGGCGGCTGGCTGGGTTGGCGTGCCTCTATCGCCGCCGGCATCGGGTGCGCCGACAATTATTTTGACCGTCGCCGTGGCCGATTGCGTGCATTTGTTAATCTCCGCTCTCGCGCGGGCAAGGCATGGACAAGAAACAAGCGATTGTGGAAAGCCTGAAAATCAATGCTCAGCCAGTGTTTTTGACCTCGGTCACAACCGCCATTGGCCTGTTCAGCTTGAACCTGTCTGATGCGCCGCCTTATCGCGACCTTGGCACGATTGCCGGCATGGGATCGATTTTTGCTTGGGGTCTGTCAATGACCTTATTCCCAGCGCTGCTTTCGCTGCTGCCGATGAACGCCAGTAAATCCATTGACCGCCAAAGCGCCGCCATGAAATCAATCGCCAATTGGGTGATTAATTTCCGCAAACCTTTGCTGGTCAGCATGATTGGCCTGACCATTGTCACAACGCTGCTGATCCCTCGCCTCACTTTCAACGACCGTTTTGTTGAATATTTTGACGAGACGATGGATTTCCGCGTTGCCTCTGATTGGGCGGCCGACAATCTAACCGGTATTTATATTCTCAATTATTCCCTTCCCGGCGAGGGCACAGGTTCTGTCTCCAATCCGGAATATCTCGAAACACTTGATCGCTTCGCCGCTTGGCTTCGGGTACAGCCAGAAGTCAAACATGTGGCCAGTTTTTCCGACGTCATCAAACGTATCAATCGTTCAATGAATGGCGACCGCGAAACATTCTATAAAGTGCCAGAGAACCGCGAATTAGCGGCGCAATATCTCCTGCTCTATGAAATGTCTTTGCCCTATGGTCTTGATTTGAACGACCAGCTCAATGTCGACAAATCTGCCTCGCGCTTGATTGTCACGACGAGTGATTTGGGCACGCAACAAATCAAAGACATCCGCAACCGAGCCAAAATCTGGCTGTCCGAAAACGCCCCCGATCGCATGGTGGTTGACGCCTCTGGCCAGTCGGTGATGTTCTCCTATATTGGCGAGCGCAATTTGCAGTCTATGGTAACTGGCACAATTATTGCCTTTATCCTCATCTCAGCCTGTCTGATTTTGGCCCTGCGTAGTTTGCGGCTCGGCCTTATCAGCCTATTGCCCAATATGGCACCACCAGCCGTCGCTATGGGATTATTTTCAATCTTCCAGACCGAAGTCGGCTTTTGGACGGCCTTTGTCACCGCCACCGCCATTGGCCTGATTGTTGACGCCACTGTGCATATGCTGACCAAATATCGCCATGCCCGCACTGAACTGGGCTATCACGCCACTGATGCGGTGCGTTATAGTTTTGCCACAGTCGGCACCGCCCTTTGGGTGGCGAGCTTTATTCTCGTCGCTGGCTTCTTGGTCTTGACGCAATCACCTTTCCTTATCAATGCGATGCTGGGTGCGGTGGTTGGATTGACCATTCTCATGGCTTTGATACTCGATTTTCTTCTGTTGCCACCTTTGCTTATTGCCATCGACTCGCGTGGCGAAGATCAAGCCTCTGTGGCTCAACCTGCTGAATGATAAGGACCGTAAAATGACCTTTTTCTCTAAACTTTCAATCGGCGCCGCTGTTGTCGCGCTTTCACTCACCATGCCAGCTTCTGCTGAAGCACCTGGATTGCCGGGCGCAAATGAGCCTGAAGCGCGCGGTCTGGCCATTGCCAAGACTTCGGACGCCACCAATATCGGCTATGGCGACACCAGCACTGAAATGGAAATGATTTTGACCAATGCCAATGGTGATGTCAGCGAACGTCGCTTGCGGTTCAATACGCTGGAAAATAAAAATCCGGATGATGGCGACTGGAGCATGATGATATTTGACGAGCCGCGCGACGTCGCTGGCACCGCCATGTTGACCTATGCGCATATTCTGGAAGCCGACGAACAATGGATGTTCCTGCCAGCTCTGAAGCGGGTGAAACGGATTTCTTCCGTCAATAAATCTGGCCCCTTCATGGGCTCGGAATTTGCCTTTGAAGATTTCTCAAGCCAAGAGGTCGGCAAATATAGCTATAAATGGCTGCGCGACGAGGCTTGTGGAGAGCTGACCTGCCATGTCGTCGAACGCCGCCCGCTATATGAATATTCTGGCTATACACGCATGGTGTCTTGGACCGACACCACCGATTATCAGGTTCGCAAAATCGTCTATTATGATCGCAAGGACGGGCTGCTCAAAACCCTCACATTTGACGATTACCGCCAATATTTG
>JAYOCI010000003.1:0-37740 GCA_038105345.1 Rhodobiaceae bacterium | reverse complement strand
AGTGTGAAGTGATCGACACCTGCCTGCAATTCTTCGGCGGCTATGGCTATATGGATGAGTATCCAATCAGCCGTATGTATACAGATGCCCGCGTGCAAAGAATTTACGGCGGCTCGAATGAGATTATGCGGATGCTGGTCGCCCGTTCTCTCTAGTCTTTGTTTTGTAAAAAATAAAAGCGCCGCCAGAATTTACTGGCGGCGTTTTTTTTTACCTCTAATATTTAGCTTCCATGCGGAGGGTTTTATGCTGTTGTCTCGTCATTTTCTAAAGTCGGCCACTTTGGCTGCAATCATTTTATCTGGCTTTTCGTCTGTCGCTTTTGCCCAAGAGGCAACGGCAGAGCCAGGGTTTTGGGCCTTATTATTTGACAAAGGTGGTGTGGTGACCTGGGTCATCGCGCTTTTGTCGGCCATTGGTCTGCCAATCGCCTGTGTCAAACTTTATCAATTCTATCGCATGGATATTTGGCAGCCGAAGCAATTAAGCGAGGCGCTATCGGCCTATCGAAGCGGCGAGCCAGCAATGCAAACATTATCAAACTTGGCGCATCCGGCGGCCGCTCTGCTTGCCTTTGCCATCAGCCAAGCGCAAAGCAGCGCCATGACACCGGCCTTATTGCGTGAAGAATTAAGCCGTCGGGCGCAATTCTTATTGCGCCATTTGAGCCGCAATATTTGGGTGCTCGAATTAATCGCCGCCTCGGCACCATTGTTTGGCCTTTTGGGTACCGTATTGGGCATGATTGTCGCCTTCCAAGGCGTCGGCCAGGGTGGCGGTGGCGCGGATACGGCGATTTTGGCCTCGGGTATTTGGGAGGCACTTTTGACGACCGCCTTTGGTCTGGCCGTGGCTTTGCCGTTTTCTATTTTATCGGCGATTTTGAACAATGCGGTTGATGATGTGCGCGATTTGGTTGAGGACGGGCTGTCAGATATTCTGGTGCGCAGTGAGAGCGCAAATCAGCAGTGAAAATCGATACCGCCCGCCGCAAGCCCGCCATTATGGGATTAACGCCGCTGATTGATATGATCTTTCTGCTGCTGTTGTTCTTCTTATTGGGCTCTGATTTTGTGCAGTTCTCGCAAGCCCAATTAGCCCCGCCGCGCGGCAGTGGCGGCGCACAGGGCGGCAGCCAGCCAGCGATTATTTCACTGGCCGCCGATGGCGCCTTGCAACTCAATGGCACGCTCAGCGATGCTCAGCAAATCAGCGCTTATGTCGGCCAAAGGGTGGCGCAAGACGCGGAACATTTATTTGTCGTCATGCCAGCCGGTCAGGCCGATGTGCAAATGGTGATGGACACAATGGATGTGCTGACCAAAGCCGGCGCCCGCGCGGTAACCATAGAGCGCGATGTGTTCGATATTGATTTGGCAGATTTCTAGGATCCGAAATGAAGCTGCAACACACACGCCGAGAAATTAAATCGATTGACCTGCTGCCCTTGATCAATGTCGTGTTTCTTTTGATCTTATTCGTTCTGGTCGCCGGACGCCCGACGACCAATCATCCGCAGCAAATCGAAGTGGCGCGCTCCAAGGTTGAAACGCCCTATGAGGCCACCGGCCTGTCGGTTTGGTTGCGCAGTGATGATCAGTTTTATTTGACCGGTGATGCGCCCTTAACGCTCGGCGAATTGGTGACGCATTTTTCTGACAAGCAAGTCGGCGAACAGGGGCTGACCATTGAATTGGTCGCTGACCGCCGCGCCCATGCCAAAGCCTTATTGGATTTCCGCCAAGCCATGGCACGCGCTGGGGTTGGCGAAATACGCATTAAGACAGAATTTTACGATGCAGAGGGGCCGCAATAATGTCTGAGACCGGCCTGTTCCAGACCATGCGGCGACGACTTTTGCGCCTGTCGCGGCGTTGGTGGCTGACATTTTTCGCCCTGTCTTTGACCCTGCATTTCATCGTCGTGGCGATTGTTCTGGTGCTGTTATTCGGTGGGGAACGCGGTGGCGGCTCAGAGAGCGAAAGCATTGTGGTATCGGCTGCAAGCGATGGCCCGCAAGAGGTCGACCTTGATTTGTCACAACAACAGCCGGTTGATGAAATACGCCCAGCCGAGGCCGAATTGGATTTATCGGAATTGCTGGAAGTGCCGCTGGATACAGATTTCAACGATATGATGATGGATAATGCGACCATGGCCGCGATTGCGCCAGCCATGCCGCAGCCGTCGCAAGCGGTGACACAACGGGCCTTGCCGGGCGGCGGGGTCATATCTGGCGTGCCGCAAAGTTTCGCGGATTATATCGAACATTTGCAAAAAACCGGCATTGATGTGGTGTTTGCGATTGATGCGACCGGCTCTATGGTTTGGGTGCATCGCAATGTGCGCCAGCGCATGCAGCAATTGGCGGCCTATGTTCGCAATCTCGTGCCATTGGCGCGGTTCGGCATTATCGCCTATCGCGATTACAGCGATCATGAGTTTGTCACGCGCGTGTCGCAGCCCAGTTTCGATATATTGAAAGCGCGTCAGTTTATGGCTGGCATTGATGCTGTCGGTGGCGGCGATATTCCCGAAGCAGTGGTTGAGGCCTTGCGCGTCGCCGAGACGAAAATCGCTTGGCGGGTCGGGGCGCAGCGTGTGGTGATTATTATTGGTGATGCGCCGCCGCATCGCAGTGAGGCCAATGAGGGCGCGCAAATTGTTGAACGGATGAAAAGCCGCGGCGGACGGGTTTCCTTGCTCGATAGTCGGGTTGAAGCCAATCGTGCTTATTTGGGCCGCGTGACGCCAACCGAAGATCGCATCGACCTCAACCAACAAGGGGCCATGGCATCATTTCGCCGTCTCGCCAAATTGGGCGGCGGCACGGCAGCCACATTGTCGGATGAGCGCCAGTTGATGAAAACGCTGGCCTTATTGATTTTTGATGATCGGTTCCATGATGAGCTGGCGCCCTTTCTGGCCAATTTGGAGTAGCCGCTATGCAATGTCTCCGTCATGGTCAAAAACGCTTATCTCAAATCGGCTTTGTCATTTGTCTTTTGCTGATATTGTCGGCGGCTCCGGCGCGGGCGCAATGTTCCGCCGTGCCGCCAGAGTTCGCCGCCACGCCGGATAAGCTTTTGGCCGATTTATCAGACGGGCAAGAAAAGGCGCGCGCTATGCTTATGGCGATGGACAAATATTCCGTCGCTATGGAGTCGTGTTACGACAGCCCCATGGGGCCGTTGGAGTTGGCTCCCTTTGCCAAACAAGCGACGCTTTTGGCGGAGAAAATAAACGCCATGCGAGATTTGGCGGAAGCCAATGTGCGCGGCAATGAGCTTGCCTTTGAGGATTTATTGTCCTCTGATTTATGGCGCGACATTGAAAGTTTGCGCGTCGCCAGTGCCTATGCCGCCGCTTGGGGTCAGTTGGCTGGCGCTGTGCGCTATATTAGTGCCAATGAAAAACGCCAAGCCCTGATTGCGGCGCGCGCCGAGTTGCAGAAACTGACCTTTGAATTCAAACATCCGGTTGTGGTGCAACGCGCCATGTATGGCATGGCCGTGGCACAGGTCGAAAACGGCAATGTGGCCTTGGCGCAAGCCACGTTGGAACGGCTGTTATCCTCCCTCAAACGCAATGATTCCGGCCAGTTTCAAGCCGCTGTGCAAGCCTTTTACGATGATATTTCGGCCCCCGGCTTTCAACCACCGCTGCCGGCTTTATTGGCTGATGGCGGCGATGATAAGCCAGCCCAACGCCCCGTGTCGGATAGCGCCTCGGGCAATGCCGCTTTGCAAGCCGCCATTGACGCCATTCAAGCGGCGCGTCCGGTTGATGAAATCGCCGTGATTTTGCAACCAGCCATGCAAGCGGAGCCGGAAATTTTGCGCCAAGCCCTCGCCTTAATCGCTGGCGAGCGAACTTTATTGGACGCATTGGACTATCAGCCGGGAACGGGACTGCGGCAGATGCGCAATGGTTTCGCGACCCAGAAATATACTGTGGTGCGCGAGGGCTGGCGTGGCGTCAAACCCTATTATGCCTATCTGCCCGCCGCCCTGAAACGGCAGGTGGATTATCAAATGGGGGCCAGCCAAATCGGCCTTGGCGATTTGACTTTGGCGTTAACGCATTTGCGCGCGGCTCTGGTCGGATTGGCCGACGGGCCGGAACGCAAACGCATTGAACAGCTTATTGTGTTGGCGCAATTGTCGAGCGAGGAGCCGCCCAATGCGGCGCGTGTGGCTTTGGCCAAGGCTTATGAGGACGCGCCATTGAAGTCGTCGGATGCGGGCGCTTTGGAACCCGTATTGGCCATGCGGGCGCGCATTGTGCTGGCCCGTCAAGCGGCGGCAGAGCAGAAATGGGCGGCGGCTGATCGCTTGCTGTCAGGCTTTGGGCCGGATATGCCGGCCTATCAATTATTTCTTGGCATGCGGGTGCGCTTATTGGCTCAGGCGGTCGCCGATGGCGCCGGAAAACAGCCGCTAAACAAGCGTTTGCGCAGGCAGGCCGAGGGCGGACAGGTGCTTTATGGGCTGTGGTTGGGCAGTGAATGTCCGCAAGGCTGTTTGGCGGGTGACCGTCTTGCCGTGCATCGGGCGGCCATTGACTTGGCGCTGAAGGGCGACTTGGACGGCGATAAATTTGGCATTGCTTGGGGCACGTTTGAAGCCGAGGGCGGCGATACGCGCCCGCTTGTGCCGCAAGCTTTGAGCTATTTGGTCGGCAAAAACGATGCCGACCGTCTGACCGCTTTACTGGATCCGGTCGATGAGGGGCGGGCTGCTTTTGTGCTCGGGCAGTGGAAGAAGCGGCTTGATGAAATGCAGGCCGATGGCACTTTGGCCGCCTATTATGATTTTCTGTCCTTGGGGCTGGATGGCCTTCAGGGTCGCCCACGTGCGGTGCTTTTGGAGGCTTTGATTGAGTATAATCTCAACGCCGCCCGTCTGCAGCCAGCCCTTGATTTGGCCGATGTTTTAGCCAAGGATTTTCCGCGCCGTCCCAATGCTTGGTTTTTGCGTGCTGCTGCCCTTAGTGCTTCCGATCGTGGTTTGGAAGCGGCTCGCGCCTTGGCCAGTTTAGCGCGGCGCACGCCGGCTGATGATCCGGTTGGCATGGGTGCGCGTATTGGTCTGGCGGCGATTTTCCTGACCTTGGACAAAACCGAACAGGCCTGCGCCATGCGGGCCAAAGTGTTTTCGCGCCAGCAAGCGCCAGCCAATTGGAAGAAGGCTGTTGAGGCCTTCCCTAAATTACAGGCTTGGGGCGAGGCGACACAAAGCCAATGCGGCCGCGCGACGCCCTAGCATTTAGTGGCGGAAATGGCGCATGCCGGTGAACACCATGGCCAGACCGGCTTCATCGGCGGCGGCAATCACCTCATCATCACGAATTGACCCGCCCGGTTGAATGACCGCAGTGGCGCCCGCTTCGGCAGCGCTCAAAAGGCCATCAGGAAATGGGAAGAAAGCGTCTGAGGCAACCACAGAGCCAAGCGCAAGGGTGGCGTCAGCACCGCTGGCGTCGGCCGCATCTTGTGCTTTGCGGGCGGCAATGCGCGAGCTGTCGAGGCGGCTCATTTGTCCGGCCCCAATGCCGACAGTGGCGCCGTCTTTGGCATAGATAATCGCATTGGATTTTACATGTTTAGCGACCCGCCAAGCGAATAATAAATCCTGCATTTCCGCAGCACTCGGCTGGCGCTTGGTGACACATGTCAGCGCTGTTTCCGTGAGCTGGCCATTGTCGCGGTTTTGCACCAAAAAGCCGCCCGCCACATTGCGAATGGTCATGCCGCTATCGCCTGGATTTGGCAGGCCACCGGCCAGCAGCAGGCGCAAATTCTTTTTACCAGCGATAATCTCACGCGCCGCTTCATCGGCGTCTGGCGCAATAATCACCTCGGTGAAAATTTCTGTAATGGCTTTGGCGGTGGTTTCATCCAATGTCTGGTTCATGGCAATAATGCCGCCAAAGGCCGACACCGGATCGCAACGCAGGGCTTTGGCAAAAGCATCTGGCAATGAGCTGCCAAGTGCCACGCCGCAGGGGTTGGCGTGTTTGATAATGGCGCAAGCGGGGCCGGAGTCGGCGCCAAATTCGGCCACTAATTCATAGGCGGCGTCTGTGTCATTGATATTATTATAGGATAATTCCTTGCCCTGCACTTGCTGAGCCGTAGCGACACCGGCGCGGGCTGGGCCGCCGAGATAGAAACCGGCCTGCTGATGCGGGTTTTCGCCATAGCGCAAAGATTGCTGCAGGCGTCCGCCAAAAGCCCGATAGGCTGGCATGGCGACATCAAGTTGCGCCGCCATCCAATTGGAAATTTCGGCATCATAAGCGGCGGTGCGGGCATAGGCTTTTTGCGCCAAACGCTGGCGTTGCGCCAAATCAGTGCCGCCATTGGCCAGACCATCGAGAATGGCTTGATAATCATCATTATCGACGACAACCGCGACATCATTATGGTTTTTGGCGGCCGCACGGATCATTGCCGGGCCGCCAATATCGATGTTTTCAATACATGTATCAGCGTCTGCGCCGCTGGCGACAGTGGCTTCAAACGGATATAAATTGACCACTAATAAATCAATGGCAAGGATATCATGCGCCTGCATGGCCGCCATATGTGCATCATTATCGCGAATGGCCAATAGGCCGCCATGAACATTTGGGTGCAGGGTTTTTACGCGGCCATCCATCATTTCAGGAAAGCCGGTAAGCTCGGAAACATCGCGGCATGGCAGGCCTGCGTCTTGTAATAATTTGGCGGTGCCACCGGTCGATACAAGCTCGACGCCATGATCTGCTAAAGCGCTGGCAAATTCGACAATGCCAGTTTTATCTGACACGGATAATAAGGCGCGGGTTATGGGTTTTTTATCAGACATGGTGGGTTCCTCTTTGCTAACCAAGCTTACAAACTACTCTATGTTGACGCTGTGCGTTTCCTACCGGTGCGGCCCGCATAGCGCAAGCCCCATCTAATCAATGTGTCCTTTTGGCTCAATGTGCCGCTGATTGCAATCTGTTGGCATCGCTTGGGCGCGTCACTTTCGCCCATATAGACACTGTCTTCAATCCGCAGGCTAGTATTTTCTTCACCAGCCATACGAAATTGCCAACCTTGGCCGCCGGCAGTGATTAATAAAATAGATTGGCCGCCGCTTTGAAGGCTGGCACGCACATTAGGGTGCAGGTGAAAACGCAAATGAAAACCAGCGCCATGGCGCACCGGCGATGCTTTATCGGGCAATAATAGGTCTTCGCCCCGAATGTCCTCGCCTCGCGCATCCATGAACAGCCGCCGATTGTGCCGCACGCCATGGCTTGTCGCAAAAAGATTGTGACTGGCCTCGAGCCAGACACCGGTCGGGTCTTCAACCCGTCGATTGCTGGCCCGCCAATCATCGGCCAATAGGCGTGGCCCAAGTCGCCGCGCCGCTAAGCCGGTTTGCAAAAATACATCCTCAGTGCCATCGTCAAAGCTCAGCGTTGAGTGGGCGCTGGCGGCGCGTGCGGCCAAAGACCATGCTGGGCCGCGGGTTTTGCTGGGGCCGCAATTAACAATCAGCCGATGATTGTCATGGCTCATTTCAAAAGCCAGCGGCGCGGTATGAGCGGCAATGCTATCAGCCCCGCTAACCGCCTCGCCAACATCAACCAGCAGAGTGGTTTTCTGGGCCGCCAATTTTTGATATCCGCTGCGCTGGGCAAAACTAATGGCGGTGGCTCGATGGCCCTTTAAAAGCGGCGCCAGCACTTGCCCATCAATATGTTGCCCGCCATGAAAACACGCCAGACCACCATCCTCATGGCGCAGCATGGCAAGGAGTGTTTTCATTCGTGTAAGGGTTTCTGGAAAGCCATTTGGCGGGGTGATATTGCGTCGCGCAAGGCCAGCACCCAGTGCCATAAAATCAGCCAAAAGCACGGCAATGGCTTGTGGTGAGCGGCTGATATGGCCGCCATCGGCGAGAATTTGACGCCGCATTTCGCGGCTGACGTGCTCCATGCCAGCGCGTAAAATGTCGCCGCGGTGCGGCAGGAGAAGGCCGGCAAAAGCTAAGCCTGCGGCCGCCTGCAAACGCTCAATTCCGTCTCCAACCTGGCCGATTGTCAGATTAAGCCAGCGCGCTTGATTGGCCATGGAAAGCTCGATAGAGGCCCATTGGCGCCGATCACCATAGGGCCGCAAGTCGGATATATGCGCGCTCCATGACATCAGACGCCGCGCCGTCACCGCCGGCAACATGGGTTGTTTTTTCCAAATAAAGCCAGCCTGTGTCCACGCCAGAATATGCTGCAAGGCCTGTTCGCGCGCCGCATCATCATCGACGGCCATCAAATCGCTGAGCCAATCAAACCCATGCAGAGCATTGGCCCATTGGCGATTGGGCGGGGTCAGAGAAAAAGCCGGTGCGCTGGCCTCGCGAAGCAAGGCGCCCGGCAGGCTATAGTCGCCAGCCAACCAAGCTTCGCCACGCGCCGCATTGCCGCGCCGCAACTCCGAGGGATAGTCGAAAGACAAATCTTTATTGCGCTCATCCTCGGTTTGCTGATGGTGCCAAAGCCCGCGACCAAGGGCGCTGCGATAAAATTGATTTTGTAGTGCGGCGCGAAATTGGCGGCTTACCGATGTTAACACATCTAAGGTCAGGGCCAGCTTGCGGGTTCGGCGCATCAGTTCTCAGAGCAAGCTTTCAGCGCCGCTATATTGTCGGCATAGGCGCTTGGCCCGCCGGTGAAAGTGGCGGTTCCCGCGACCAGCACATCAGCACCTGCAGCAATAGCGGCGCCGGCTGTCTCGCGGTTAATGCCGCCGTCGACTTCTAATTCAATGGCCCGCCCGCTGGCTGTAATGCGGCTGCGAATTTCGCGGATTTTATCCAGCTGGCTGGCGATGAAAGACTGCCCGCCAAAACCTGGGTTGACCGACATCACCAGAACCAAATCAATATCATCGAGCAAATGATCAAGCACGCTAACCGGCGTGGCAGGGTTCAGCGATACGCCGACTTTGCAGCCAGCCGCTTTAATAGCCTGAGCGGTGCGGTGGGCGTGCGGGCCGGCTTCGGGATGAAAGGTAATAATATCTGCACCAGCCGCCGCAAAAGCTTCAATATAGGGATCGACCGGCGAAATCATCAAATGCACATCCAATGGCTTGCTGGCGTGCGGTTTAATGGCTTTCACAACATCTGGGCCAATGGTGATATTGGGGACAAAATGGCCGTCCATCACATCGACGTGGACATAGTCGCATCCGGCGGCGCAAATGGCCGCGACTTCTTCGCCCAATTTAGCAAAATCGGCGGAAAGAATTGACGGCGATATTTTTACAGAGCTCATAGACTGTAACTATGCCTATTCGCGCTTTGGCGCAAGATGCGGTGTCGCTAGTCGTCCGCTTTTTTTTCAAAACAGGCGGCGAAAAACCCATCGCAACCGCCCGCTTCGGCCAGCATTGCAGGGGTTGTGCGCAGCCATCCTTGGGCCGTCACCGCGCCGTCAAAACCAGCTGGCAAATTATCGGCTTTTAATGCGACCGCCCGAAAACGCGGATTGCGTTGCAAGAAAGCCTCAGCCGCCGCCTCACCTTCTTCTGGTTCCAGCGAGCAAACGCAAAACATCAACGAGCCACCGGCTTTGGTCAGGCTGGCTGCTTTGTCCAACATTTCGGCTTGCTGTTTGGCCATATAAGCGCCACTGCTGGCGCGTCTGTGTAATTTCAAATCCGGATGACGGCGCAAAGTGCCGGTCGCCGAACAGGGCGCATCGAGCAGAATATGCGACCATTGCCGCCCCGGCTGCCAGTCCAGAAAATCGGCTGTTTGGCAGTCTGCTTGTAGATGGGTGCGGCTTAGATTTTCTTGCAAGCGGCGCATGCGGCTGGCGGAAATATCGAGCGCTGTCACGCGGCCGCCACGCGCGGCCAATTGCAATGTCTTGCCGCCTGGCGCGGCGCAAATATCAAGAACCTCATCTCCGGCGGCAAAAGCCAACAGCCGCACGGCGAGACTGGCGGCAATGTCTTGCACCCACCACGTGCCGTCGGTGAAAAACGGCAAATGCTCTACCGCGCCAGCATTTTCCAGCCGCAAACAATCGGCGCTCAGCACATATAGGCGAGGAGGCTCATCGCTATCGACATGACGCGCTTGCTGGGCACTGGTGAATTCGGCCATGGCCTCGGCTGAGATGAATTGTAAATCCAAGGCCGGTAGCTGCTGAATATTCTCGGCAATGGCGGCACAAGCGGTTTCGCCATAGGCATTATGCCAGCTCGTGATCATCCATTCCGGCACGGAGGCAAGCGGGTTGGCGGCGATGGGCATGGCTTCGGCCACGCGGCGTAAGACAGCATTAATCAGGCCGCGAAAGGGTTGCTCGCGACGGCCAGTGGCGCTGACAGTTTCATTAATCGCGGCATGTGGGGCGACCTGCATATAAACGATTTGCGCCACGCCAATATATAAAAGCGCCCGCGCCAAATGTGAGCGCCCCGGAATTGGGCGCTTCATAAAGGGCTGGAGAAGAATTTCGATTTCCCCGTAATGGCGCAATGCCGACAACACCATGGCATTGGCAAAGGCGCGGTCATTATCGGCAAGCCCGTCGAGCTTGTCGCGGGCTTCGTCGAGGGTTTTGCCGCGCTCAATAGCGGCCAGCATAGAAGCGGCGGCACGGCGACTGGCGTTAACGCCGCGACCGCGGCCACCGGATTTGGATTGCGTATTCATGTCGCGGTTAGACCATCTTGGCAAATGGCTTGCAAGCATACATATTAGCTATATGAAAAAAACAACGGCACAACAGAAGCAACAAGAGGCGGCGGCGCGGGCTTTGCAGGAAGCACAAGCGCGCCGTGACGCGCATATTGTGCAGAAACGCGCATCGGAAAGCGGCGGCCAAGAAGGCCCTGAGCCGACACGTTATGGCGATTGGGAAAAAGCCGGCATCGTCTCTGATTTTTAAGCGATTTTAAGTGAAATCGGGCGAGGCGAGCGACAACCATTCAACTAATAGTTGGTAGATTGTTTTCTATACGCATAATAGTTTAGGAAATGGGTCGCGCGCGCCCCGTGACTCGCTTATTGCGCGCGGCCATGAAACAAGTCGCCCATAACGGGCTTGGAGGTCTGATGTCTCGCTTTGGTTTGTCTATGCTGCTGGCGTTCATTCTTATCAGCGCTCCATTTGCCGCTCGGGCGGCGCAGATATTGCCCGGCCCATTTCGTTTTGACGTTTTGAAAGTGATTGACGGCGACACATTCCTCGCCCGCGTGCCAATATGGCTTGACCAGACAGTGACAGTGAAAATTCGTCTTTCCGGTATCGACACGCCAGAGATGAAAGGCCAATGTCCGGCTGAAACGGCCGGTGCCGAACAGGCTCGCGCCTTCGCCGTAAAGTGGTTGCAACAAGATGACTTACATTTGGTCAATGTGCGCTATGGCACATTCGCCGGTCGCGTTTTGGCGACGGCGCAAAATGCTGAGGGGGTCAGCCTTTCGCAAGCGCTGTTAGAGGCTAAGCTGGCAAAACCCTATCGCGGGCGACGCGCGCAATGGTGCGGGTCGGCGCAATAGTTAGCGGTTCTGCCGATTGTCGATCAAATCGTCGACCACACTCGGGTCGGCCAAAGTTGATGTATCACCAAGGTTAGAAAAATCATCTTCAGCGATTTTACGCAAAATTCGGCGCATGATTTTGCCCGATCTTGTTTTGGGCAGGCCGGGCGCGAATTGAATTAAATCCGGCGAAGCAATCGGGCCAATTTCTTTGCGTACCCACTGCACCAAGGTTTTTTTCAGCTCATCATCGCCCGATAGGCCGGCATTCAGGGTGACATAGCAATAAATCCCTTGCCCTTTAATATCGTGCGGATAGCCAACGACGGCCGCTTCAGCGACATCACTATGCGCCACGAGCGCGCTTTCGACTTCTGCTGTGCCCAGTCGGTGGCCTGAGATATTCAACACATCATCGACCCGACCGGTAATCCAATAATAGCCGTCTTCGTCACGCCGGCAGCCATCGCCGGTGAAATAATTGCCGGGATATTGAATGAAATAAGTCTCAATAAAACGCTGGTGATCACCATAGACCGACCGCATTTGCCCAGGCCAGCTATCGGTGATGCATAAATTGCCAGAGGCGGCACCTGTCAGCTCATTGCCGTCGGCGTCGACCAAAATCGGTTTAATGCCAAAGAAAGGCCGCGTCGCCGAGCCCGGCTTCAGCGCCGTTGCGCCTGGCAATGGGGTAATCAAAATACCACCGGTTTCGGTTTGCCACCATGTATCGACAATCGGGCAACGGCTATCGCCGACTTCGCGGTGATACCATAGCCAAGCCTCTGGGTTAATCGGCTCACCGACCGAGCCCAATAGACGCAATGATGCGCGGCTGGTTGATTTTACCGGTTCATTGCCTTCGCGCATTAGCGCCCGCAAAGCTGTCGGTGCGGTGTAGAAAATATTCACCTGATGCTTGTCACAGACCTGCCAGAAGCGCGCATTATCGGGATAATTTGGCACGCCTTCAAACATCAGCGTCGTGGCGCCATTGGCCAGCGGCCCATAGACGATATAAGAGTGGCCCGTAACCCAGCCAACATCAGCCGTGCACCAATAAATATCGCCATCTTTGTAATCAAAGACATATTCATGCGTCATCGAGGCGTAAACCATATAGCCGCCCGTGGTGTGCAAGACGCCTTTTGGTTTACCGGTTGAGCCAGAGGTGTAGAGAATGAACAACGGATCCTCAGCGTTCATTTCCTCGGCTGGGCAATCAGCTAAGACGGCGGTTTTTTCTTCGTGATACCAAATATCGCGGCCCTTTTGCATGGCCACATCATTGGCCGTGCGCTGCACGACAATCACGGTTTCAACATCCGGACATTGCGCCAGAGCGGCGTCTGTATTGGCTTTCAACGGAATAATTTTGCCGCCGCGCACACCTTCATCGGCGGTGACAACGCAAGTGCTTTCGCAATCCAAAATACGACCGGCCAAAGCATCGGGGGAAAAGCCGCCGAATACCACAGAATGCACCGCGCCAATGCGGGCACAGGCGAGCATGGCATAGGTCGCCTCCGGAATCATCGGCATATAAATAGTCACCCGATCGCCTTTTTTCACATTGCGTGCTTTCAGCACATTGGCGAAGCGGCAGACTTCCTCATGCAATTGACGATAGGTGATTTTGGCGTCATCGCTGGGCTCGTCGCCTTCCCAAATAATCGCCACTTGATCGCCACGTTTTTCCAAATGCCGGTCAATACAATTAACCGCGGCATTGAGCGTGCCGTCTTCATACCATTTAATCGACACCGCATCCTTGCCGTAATGCGTGTCTTTGACTTTGCTATAGGGTTTCATCCAGTCGAGACGTTTGCCGTGGGCGCCCCAGAACTGTTCCGGATCGTCAATCGAAGCAGCATACATCTGTTTATATTTGGCATCGTCGACCAGCGCATTGGCGCTTATATCGGCGGGAACATCAAAAATTAAATCATCAGACATTGGCTTCCTCATTATTTTTAAGCGGAGCGCTGAATAGCTCGGTTTTGGTAATGGCCGCCGCTGTGGCGGAGAGCTCAGCTTACCCAAGCGGCTCGTCGCCCGCAAGCTCTAGCGGGCCATTGAGCACAATGTTTTTGACCAATTGGCCCGTCGCATCGGCGGTTTCGACAATGGCGACCTCAAGGCGTTTTAAGCGCTCGCCAGCACAGGGGCCGACGAAACAATGACCTTGGCGGTCAAATTGTGCACCATGGGCGGAACATATAAGCGCGCTTTGCGCCCGATTGAGAAAACGATCCGGCATGGTCTCCAGCGGCAGATATAAATGCGGGCATTGATTGACATAAGCCAAAACCAGATCGTCGGCGCGCCATAAGATAAGGTCAATCTCTTGCCCTTCTTGGTCGCCGCGCAGAATAAAACTGCGCGCCGGTTTCTCATCCAAAGCGCTGAGCGGACAAATCAGCGTGCCGCGAGCTGGCAGCCACATCGGCTCTAGGCGGTGCGGTCTGGATCAAGGCCAGCCATCTTGCAAACCAATTGCCACTCTTTTGGCAAGACCGGCTGAACCGACAGGCGCGAATTATTCACCAGCACCATATTTTCCAATTTCGGCTCGGCTTTGATTTCCGCCAAAGTCACATGATAAGCGGCGGTTTCAATGGCCATAATATCGACCATGCCAAAGCGCCCCTTCGGGTCTGTGTGGTCGGGATAGTGTTCTTTGATGATTTGCACTGTGCCCATAATGCGCTTCTCATTGACCGAATGATAAAAGAAGCCACGATCGCCGAGGCGCATTTGCTTCATATTCTTATTGGCCAAAAAATTGCGCACCCCATCCCAATGCTCGCCCTTGGCGCCGCGCTTGAGTTGGTCGTCCCAGCCCCATGTATTGGGTTCAGATTTGAAAAGCCAGAAAGCCATAATCTTGCCTATGCCTTATTCGGGTCTTCAAGCCCGCCGATTAAATGTTTCCATGGGAACACTTCGACACTGGCGAAAAGGCCAGCTTTGGCATAGGGGTCATTAGCAGCGAAATCTTCCGCCGCTGCGCGGCTGTCGACATTCAGCAACATCATTGTGCCAATCATGGTTTCACGATCATCGTCGGTGAAAGGGCCGGCGGCAGCAACAATGCCGGATGATAAAACATATTCAATATGAGCCGGACGATTATCCATGCGCAGCTGCACATGGTCGGGCTTATCTTTGCAAATTAGACAAAACATTTCAGATCCTAACTTAGTTTGTGCCTTCGGCGGTGAAGGGCCGCGCCAGTAAGTTTTTAATGGCCGTGTCGACGCTTTCGCGGCCCGCTAAAATATTATCAACGGCTAAACAAATCGGCATATCCAGCTCGTGTTTTTCAGCCAATAGGCGCACCGCTTCAGCGCTCATCGCGCCCTCACTGACCGAGGCGCGCTGGCCGAGAATATCCTCGGCTTTCTGTCCTTCGCCCAAAGCATGGCCGAGTGAGAAATTACGCGACGACAGGCTGGCGCAAGTCAAAATCAAATCGCCCAAACCCGACAGGCCAACCAAAGTTTCGGCCTGTGCGCCCAAAGCATGGCCAAGGCGCTGCATTTCGACAAAGCCGCGCGCGGTGGTGGCGGCGCGGGCGCTTTCGCCAAGCCCCTTACCCATGACAATGCCACAGGCGATGGCCAGAACATTTTTAATCGCCCCGCCAATTTCAGCCCCGATAATATCGCTCGATAGATAGGGGCGAAAGCCGGGCGAGCCGATGGCTTGGCACAGTTCTTGGCCGCGTTGCTCATCGGCGCAGGCGAGGGTAACCGCGGTTGGCATACCGCGCGCCACATCGGCGGCGAAGCTAGGGCCGGAGAGAACGGCGATCTGCTCGGCGGGCACATATTCCTCAGCCATTTGCGACATGAATTTCAAACTGCCGCGCTCAACCCCTTTGGCGCACAGCACGAGAGATGTATCGCTGCTGATTAGCGGGGCCAGTTCGGCAATGATGGGTCGAGCAAATTGAGCCGGTGCGACCATCAGAATAATGTCGCAATCGGCCAAGGCCGTCAGATCGTCCGTGGCAATAATATTTTCCGGCAGGCCAATGTTAGGCAGAAACGGACGGTTTTCATGATGGCTGTTAATCGCCTCGACGGTCTGCGCCTCGCGGGCCCATAAAATGACCGGCTGAGCCTCTTGGCTTTCTGGGCGTCGAGCCAGAACAGTGGCCAATGCCGTGCCCCATGCACCGCCGCCAATCACCCCATATGTGCTGGTTTTTTTTCTCATTCTTCTGAATAACCATCTCGTCGCTGAGATGCAAGCGGGCAGAATTTATTTCACAAAAGGGTGTGTGAATATTTTATTGATTGTTCAGTATTTCATGCTAGATTGCGGCCATGAGTGAGGCAGATACCACACGCGAACAGATAATTGGCGCCGCTGAAGAGCGCTTCCGTCATTACGGCTATCCGAAAACAACGATAGCTGAGGTGGCGTGCGATTGTGGCATGTCTCCGGGCAATATTTATCGCTTTTTCAAGGGTAAAATCGACATTGCGGCAGAGATCGCACGGCGTCAGGCGCTGACCGCGATTGAGACGATTGAAGCGGTTTTGGAATGCCCGCATCGCAGCTCGCGCCAGCGTCTTGAAGAGATTGTTTTTGCCGATCTTCGCTACACTTTCCACCTCTTGGAAAACAGCGCAAAAGTGCTGGAATTGGCGCAAATTGTTATTCGTGAACGGCCGCAATTTCAGGTTGAAAGCTTCCGCCGTGAGCGCCGTGCTTTCCAGCGTATTTTGCGTGAGGGCCAAGCCTCCGGCGAGTTTACCATTGATAATCTGGCGCAAACAACAGTGGCTATTCAAGCGGCCACGTTGAAATATCGTTATGCGCAATTATTCACCAATCAAACATTGGAAGAATTAGAAAAAGAACTGGCTGGCGTACTGACCTTGATCATGCGCGGCCTGATTATTCGCCATGACGGAAAACTGGTCGCGCCAACAAGCGTTCCCGACAGTATTCCCGGCAGTAAAATGCCGCAAGAGCAGTAAAAGCTGCGAAATCAGACGAAATTTTAAAAAAAATTTGACATTTTGACGGGAATTTCGGCGAAATTCGCGGTATTTGCCCTGTATGTGAAAAAAATACATCATAAAAACAAGAGCTTAGCAAGTTTTGTGACATTTTCAATAAATAATGAATAATTTTCAAATTATTCATTGTTTTTTCATTCCCAATGCCCTATATAATCATTGTAACGCAACAGAGTAAGTTTTTGTGAACTAGACTTGAATACATAACAGTGAGACTGACATGAGCAAATTATTGAAACCAACACGGCAAGCCTTTTCTGGCGTAACCGTCGTTAAGGGTCTTCTCGCTCTCTACGGTGTGGCTTTGGTCACCCAAGGGGTCGCTGGAATTACAATCATCTAAAAGCCTCCTCCCGGCTTTTAGAAAATTATGAGTGCTTCTCCCTCCCTTTTGCACTCAATTGGCCGCCCTCCCGGCCACAAATAGAGCACCGATGGACCCTCCCCCATCGGTGTTTTTTTTGGCAATTTTTCCGAATAGCCCGTGGGCGATCGCTCTCGGCTTTAGGTCGATTCAGCAAGCGGCCAACGGGCGCGCGCCGGTGCCGCCATGGGCTGATCGGTCAACCGGCCAGCCGCCAGTCGCTCAACCCCCGCCCATGCAATCATTGCCGCATTGTCGGTGCATAAAGCCGGCGGCGCTACTTGCAATATAAATTGATGTTGCTCGGCCAGAGCGGCCAGACGCTGGCGCAGTGCCTGATTGGCTGCAACGCCTCCGGCAATCACAAAGGGTCTTGCGGCGCCGTCGTTTGTGCGATGACGGGCGTTGAAAATGTGCATGGCTTTGGCGCTGCGATCGGCGAGACAGTCCATCACCGCCGCCTGAAAACTCGCCGCCAGATCGTCAATATGTTGATCGCTTAATGGCTGCAGCTTTTCTGCCTGCTGGCGCAAAGCGGTTTTCAATCCGGAAAATGAAAAATCGCAGTCGTCATCTTCTTGCTGCCCATTGATCAGTGGCCGCGGCAGCGCATAGGCGTGGCTGTTCCCATTTTTGGCGCGGGCTTCGATTTCCGGCCCGCCCGGATAGCCCAGTCGTAATAATTTAGCGGCCTTGTCGAAGGCTTCGCCCACCGCATCATCGCGGGTCGTGCCGAGGCAGTGGTAATCGCCAAGCGCGTCGACGCTCAGCAATTGGCAATGACCCCCAGAAACCAATAACAGCAAATAGGGAAAGCGCGTGGCATCGGTAAGCCGCACGGTCAGGGCGTGGCCCTCTAAATGATTGACGGCAATAAATGGCTTATTGGCCGCCAAGGCCAAAGCTTTGGCCGTCGTCAGGCCGATGAGCACGCCGCCAATTAAGCCGGGGCCAGCGGTGGCGGCTATGGCGTCCAGCTGATGGTATGACACGGCCGCCTCATCCATGGCTTGCGCCACCAAATGATCAAGCTGGCTTAAATGCGCTCGCGCCGCCAGCTCTGGCACTACGCCGCCATAGGGCGCGTGCATGGATATTTGGCTGAGCACGACATTTGACAATATCTCTCCGGCGCCGCAAATCGCGCCCTCGGAATCAATCGGCGCACGGATAATTGCGGCCGCGGTTTCGTCGCAACTTGTCTCAATACCCAAAACGATTTTATGCCCAGTCATAAAAACCTTTCCGCCAATCATCGGCTGCGACCATCGGTAAGATAGCGAACCCTTTGACGCGACTTTATATATGCGCTAGGCAAATTGCCAAGTTATTATAGGACCGCGTATGAAACGGCAGATTACAATTGGAACAAGAGCATCACCTTTGGCTTTGGTGCAAACGCAAAAAGTGCGTGATGCATTAATGGCCGCGCATGGCTGGTCGGCTGAAACCATTAAAGCGCATGAAATCATCACTCGCGGCGATGCCATTCTCGACAAGCCATTGGCGGATATTGGCGGCAAGGGCTTGTTCACTCAGGAATTAGACGATGGCTTGCGTCAGGCGACATTAGATTTAGCGGTGCATAGTCTCAAGGATATGCCGACCGAGGATGAGCCTGGTTTGGTGATTGCCGCTATTTTGCCTCGTGAGGATGCCCGCGATGTTCTGGTGCCGCGGGCTGGTTTGACGCTGAAAAATGGTCTGGCTGACTTGCCGCAAGGGGCAAAAATTGGCACGGCTTCTCTGCGCCGCAAAGCGCAAATTTTGCACGCGCGGCCAGACATGACGATACCGAGCCTGCGTGGCAGTGTTGGGACGCGGCTGAGAAAAATCGCCGATGAGGGTCTCGATGGCACAATTTTGGCACTGGCCGGTCTCAAGCGGCTGGGTCTGTCACCAGAAGGCGCCATACCGCTGGCCCCGAATGTGATGGTGCCGGCCGCTGGGCAGGGCGCATTGGCTGTGCAATGTCGTGAAGACGATGAAGAAATGCGCCAATGGTTGAAGGCGCTCCATTGCGACGCAACCGCCGCTTGTGTGACCGCTGAACGTCGTTTTCTTAATCAATTGGATGGCTCGTGCCGCACACCGATTGCCGCCCATGCGGAAATTATCGGCGATGAGCTGGTTCTGACGGGGCGTTTATTGTCCGATGCCGGCGATGAATGTGCCGAAGGTCAAATGCGCGGGCCGATTGCCGCCGCCGCCTCTTTGGGGGCCGAATTGGCGGCGCAATTAAAAGCCGAAAAACCACATTTGGTGCAGGCTCGTTAACATGCGCTTGCTGGTCACCCGTCCGCAAGATGATGCGCTGAGTTTAGCGCAGCATTTGCAGGCGCAGGGCCATGAGTGTGTGATTGCGCCGGTCATAAAGATTGTCGCGCAGCCTGTGGCCCTGCCAGCGGTTGAAAACCTATGCGGCTTGGCCTTTACCAGCGCCAATGGGGTGCGCGCCTTACACCAGCGCCTTGCCGCCAATGCTGCCCCATGGCTTGAACTGCCAGCTTTTACCGTCGGGCCGCAAACCCAGCAGACGGCGTTGGCCTGCGGTTTCACCAAAGCGGTGCAAGCGGCGGGTGATGTCGAGAGCTTGGCCGATCTCATCGCCAGCCATCAGTCCGATTTTGGCGACAAGCCAATCTTGCATATTGCTGGCAGTCATTTGGCGGGCAATCTTCAGGCGCTTTTGGCGACGCAGCATATAAATGTCGAAAAAGCAGTGCTGTATGAAGCGGTGGCGGCCACGGAATTTGACGAAGTCGCGGCAACCGCCCTGCGGCAAGCCACCATTGATGGCGTGGTGATTTATTCGCAACGCAGTGCGCGGATTTTCATGGATCTATTTGCCCGACTTGTGACGCCGCAAGTTAAAAAGCCGATTGCCTTTTGTTTGTCTCCGGCGATTGCCCAATTGATGCAGGCCGCCAATTTCGAAACCCGCACGGCGGCCACGGCTGATGAAACAGCGATGCTGGCGTTAATGCAGGAAAACACATAAACTGATATTGAGCTCATTGCTTTGATATTAAAATAAGCTCATGGTGCAGCATGACAAAAAACCGTGATGAACCGGAAAATGATGATGACATTATGCCGCCGGAAACCGGCAATGCTGACGCACAGCGCGGCACCACTGGCGCCCGCCAATTGCCGCCGCTGATCGATCAGATTGAGGGCGGTGTGGTGCATCATTATATTACCCGTCCCATCCTCGCCTTGGTCGCCCTCATGCGCCTTTTGCTCCGGCGATTACTGCGGCTCGGGTTTTGGTCGGCCGTCACTTTGCTCATTATATATGTCGGCCTGCTCTTCTGGCAGATCAATCGACCGGCTGGCGATTGGGCCAAAGGCGAGCGCGATTGGCTGGCTTTGTTGCGCCTTAATGATGTGCAGATTTTATTGGGTCTGCAGTCAGCAACATCGACGGCAGCCATATCGGATAACGCCGACGCCGCGCCTTTGACCGATGAGGCGGCACTGTCGCCGCCAGCGGAGCCATCTGAGAACCCCGCTGTCGCGACGCCAGAATTGGCGGCCGAGTTAGAAACTGAGTCAGAGCCGGCGCTTGACGCACAGAACCAGGCGGCCGCCGCGGGCACAGATGAGATTGACGATGACGAGATTGACGATAAGGCGCTACAGGCAGAGCAAGCCGCCCATGCTGAAACCAAAGCGGCTTTATTGACGGCCAATCAGACCCTCGACCAATTACGCGCGCATTTAAAATCTCGCCGCACTGAAGAAAGCCACAATCGCGCGCGGGCGATGATTGCCGAATTGATTTTGCGGCTCGAGAATAAAGCCAGCATTGCGCCGCTATTGGCTGATCTGCAGGCCGATGGATTGTTAACCGCGTCTGAAATCGCGGCGCTGGAGGCTTATGGCGATGCCGGCGTGATAGGGGCTGACAAAATAAATGCCAGCTATCAGCGCTTTAAGGGGCAATTATCTTTAAGCGATACAATTCCGGCCGCCGCGCCGACCCGCGACACGCCACCGCAAGCGTTGAGCTGGCTGCATGAGTGGTCGCGCGGCACTTTGAGCCTGACACGTTTGCCGGACGGGCCGCCACCAGTCGCCAGCGACGCGACCTTGGCCGCGCTCGAAAGCGCTTTGGCGGCGCAGCAGCACCAGACCGCCCTCGCCGTCTTGCAGCGTATTGAGATTTTGGCTTTGATGCCGCAAGACGAACCAGCCCGCACGCAAGCCATAGATAGCCGCCAAGAATTGCTCGAGCATTTGACTGCAGCGGCCGACCATGAGGCTTGGCTGGGGCTGTTGAAACAAGACTTTTTATTGGGGCGGCGACCATGATCCGATTGACATTATGGCTCACCATTATCGCTGGCTTGGCAGGATTGGCCGCCGTGCTGGCCAATATTCAAGGTGAAGCGCGGCTGATTATTGCCGGCTATCAACTGGCGGCACCGATTGCCGTCTTGCTGGCTGGCGCCGTGATTACCATCATTGGTCTCGGCGCTATGATTCTCCTTGTTCAATTCATTATCCGTTTGCCGGCTCGCATAGCTGCCGCGCGGCGTGCCAAGCGCCAAGAGCAGGGTGAGCAGGCAATGGCCCGCGCCCTGATGGCGCTGGCGCGTGGCGATGGCGGGGCGGCGCGATTGGCCACTAATCAAGCGCGCCAGAAATTACCGCATAAAGCCCTGCCGCGTTTAATGGCGGCACAGGCGGCCATTTTGCAAGGCGCTACTGATGAGGCTGAACGCGAATATCAGCATATGGTGCAGGCTGATGGCACGACGCAACAAAAAGTGCTTGGGCTTGAGGGTTTGTTCTATAGCGCGCGGCGGCGTGGCGATGATGTGGCGGCCGGCACTTATGCGGCGCAAGTGTTGCAATTGGCGCCAAACAGTCTTTGGGCGTTGGATGGGTTGACGGCGCTGGCCGTTAAACATGGCGATTGGAAGGCGGCGGAGCTGTGGCTTGGCCGTTGGTCGCGGGCTGGCGTTAAGCGCGATGTGGTGCGCGCCCGTCGTGCCATTGTGTTTTTGGCGCAAGCGCTCGCCTTGGTTGATGAAGATACAAAACCGGCTCGCGGTCGGGCTTTGCGTTTGGCTGAAAAAGCTGTGGCGCAAAAATCGGCGCTGGTGCCTGCCATTGCCTTGGCGGCTCGCTTAAATGCCGCCAATGGCAATCTCGCTAAAGCCCGTCGACTATTGGCGCAAGCCTGGAGCCGCGAACCACACCCTGATTTGGCGCAAGCCTGGCTTGACTGTTATGCCGACCAACCCAGCACAAAAAGAATGCGCGCCGTATCCTCTTTGACTGGCAAAAACCGTGACCATGAAGAAAGCCATATTCTGCGCGCCCGTGTTGCCTTGGCCGGCCAGCGCTGGTCATTGGCGCAAACGCTGTTAGAGAAATTGCGTCTGCGCTATGACGAGACGGCCGACGTGCCGCGGCGCTTGTGTTTATTGTCGGCGCAGGCTGAGGCCGGAGCAGGTGATCGGGCGGCGGCACAATTATGGCACGATCGCGCGCCGCGTGCGCCGCTTGAAGCGGGTTGGATTGCGGCCGGCTTACGGCTTGAAAATTGGCAGGCGATTTGTCCGGTGACCGGCAATCTGGGCACGGTGAGCTGGGGCCAACCGCTGAATGCACCGCCGCCTCTCGTTATCGCCGGTTCATCGCTGCCGCCAGTTCAGGCGCTGGAAGAAAAATAAGCTGGTGCCGCCTAGGTGATTTGAACACCTGACCCCATCATTACGAATGATGTGCTCTACCAACTGAGCTAAGGCGGCCCTGCCGGCTATTATATAAATGTCCGACGAAAAAGAAAGACGGCTATTTTATATGCCCGCTGAACGGCCGATTTGGGGGTGTGACATTTTTGCACCATTTATTTTCTTCAATTAAAAATAATGATTTTATTAACTTTCTTCGTTGACGAAGTCATTTTTTGCAATGCAAGCTAAGAATGTAAAAAAGCGTTTTCGTGTTTTGCGTGTGGAGGCACGTGCGAATCCGTTTGTGAGAGGGAGCGTATAAGGAGGGCTTCTATGTTTAAAAATAAATTACGATTACTCGGAATGAGTGCGCTCGTCGGGGCGGGGCTATTGGCCTCGGGTCCAGCGAGTGCGTATAATATGCGTCTGGGGGGTATCGACATTCAGATTGATACCATCGTCTCAGTCGGTTTAGAAATGCGCGTGGAAGACCGCAACACTAATCTGTTGCCGGCTGCCAATGGTGGTAACCCTGATTTGTCACCTGGCCTTGACTTGGCGATGGGTGTAGGGGCTGGTTCCGCCTATGCTACTTTTGTTGGCGCTGGTGTTGATTTCGCAACAGCTCTTTTGGGTGCTTCTGCGACTCAATGTGCGACGATCTTCACTGCGGGTTCTTGTCATTTTGACACCAATGATGGCAAATATAACTATGACACAGGTATCAACGGCGACGATGGCCGCTTGAACTTTGACAATGGTGATTTGACCGGCGGTACGCTGAAATTTACATCAGATATTGAAGCCTCATTCAGCCCTGACTTGAAAGCTTTTGTTCGCCTTCAGGGTTTCTATGATGCCGTATTGGACAGCGACTCTTCTTATGAGCGCGTTGCGCCAACGGATAAAGCGAAACGCGATGCGATTGAAAACATCAATATTCTCGATGCTTATCTTGACTATACAACCGAAATTGGTGGCAACCCGCTGCAATTGCGTGCTGGTCGTCAGGTGATCAACTGGGGTGAGTCAACCTTCTTCATTGGCGGTAACTCCGTGTTCAGCCCAATCGACGTGCCTGCTATTCGTCGTCCAGGTGCTGAAATCAAAGAAGCTCTGTTGCCAGTGGAAGCCATCTATGGCTCATTGTCATTGCCTTATGATGTCACCGTGGAAGCTTATATTGGCGGTTGGGACCACTTCAAACTTGATGTTGGTGGTACACCAAATGCGACATCTGACGCCGCCAATCTCGGCTCAGGCGCTCAGCCAACTGACTTCTTGATTGGTACAGGTCCTTTCGGCGGTAACCGTCGTAACTGTGACGCAGCCAATTCGACTAATTTGACAACGGCTGCCTTGGGCGCAATGCTTGATACAGCTCTCGGTACTTGTACGGCAACTGACGTTGAAAGCCACATTCGCGCTTTGACAGTTGGTCAAGCCGAGCTTGAGCGTAACACCATTATGCTGACATCAGCTGCTGGTTCTTTGGGCGACGCCAACCGTATGGCTCGCGGCGAAGATTTGGTTAATGATGATTTTGACGATTATGGTATCGCCGTTCGTTGGTATTCTGAAGAGCTGAACTCTACTGAGTTTGGTTTCTACTACCAGAACTACACAAGCCGTGTACCTTATGTATCTAGCCGCGCAGGTGCTCCAATTCTGGGTGTCGGTGCGATTGGTCCAAAAGATGGCGCCTTTACGCGTCAATATGGTATCGCTGGTTGTCTGTCACAAGATTGGTCAGCTGCTCCTGGTGCTGCCGACGCAGTTACCTTTGAAGATCCGCTCGGTCTCGCCGCAAGCTACAATACAATCGGCGCGTCGATCCAAGCTTCTTCAGCCGCTGCTTTCGACGGCGTTTTTGGCTCTAACTATGCATCTGCTGCAGCAATCAATACAACAAACCCAACAACATTGGGCGAGTTGGCCTTGTCAGGTTGTATGCTTACGATGGCTCAGTTGGCGGTCAGTGACTCTTTGAACGAGCATTTGGCACAGTGTAAAGCAACTTTTGCAGACGGTACTATTGACGCTACGAATGTTGCAACGGCAGGCGCCCTTGGGTGTAGCCGTGGTAATGGCGGCGTGACTGGTTCAGCCTTTAATGCAACCGGTGCGGGTCTCTACCTGCCAACCGGTACTATTACACCTGCTCTGCGTTACCAAGGCGACATCTTCTTGGAATATCCAGATGATATCGAAGTTATTGGTATGAGCTTCAACACCACTGCATTTGGTTGGGGTGTGCAAGGTGAGGTCGCTTATCGTCCGAACATGCCACTGCAACAAGATACAGACATGGTCACTATCTCGGCTATTGCTGGTGCGTGTACATGGGAGCAGTTCACTGGTGTGAAAGGGCTACTTTATGGTCAGCAGTTGACACCAACTACTTGCGGTGATTACAGCAACTATCAAGGTTACGTTGAAGAGCGTGTCACAACTTATGACATCGGTACAACAGCGACGTTCACCCGGTCTAACCCGCTGGTGAGCTTCCTCGGTGCTGACTTAGCTGTGCTTTTGACTGAATTCCAGTATATCGATGCCCCAGGTATCGAGAAGTACAACTATGACTATAAGGCTGACCGCAATCCAACGAACAACATCGCGGACTCAACCGAACTCGTTATATCAGTAATGACCAACCGCGCGCCTCGTTTGGCAAGCCGTTGTACATCTGGTTCTGACCTGCCATTGGGTGGCGTGTTGTCAATTGACCCACGCGACATCAATGTTTGTCGTCCAACCGAACACTCTTCAGGTGGTCTGTTGTTCGCCCAACTGCAGTACAATAACGTCTTTGGTACAGCTTATAGCGCCAAGCCAACCGTTGTTTACACTCGTGGTATCTCGGGTATGTCTCCGTCACCAGCCGCAAGCTGGGTCGAAGATCAGTACACAACTGGTCTGTCTCTCGAAATCGAGAAACAGGGTGGCATCAAGGCGCGCCTTGGCTTCACAATGTATGAGGGTGATGATTTGTACAATCCAAACATCGACCGCGACAATGTAAGCTTGGCTGTGTCTTACGCTTATTAATCAGTGTCTTTGGGGGCGGGTCCGCCCGCCCCTAATTACCAATTCTTTTGGAGGGAAATGAAATGAAAACCCAATTGTTAACAACAGCCCTGACACTGAGCCTCGTGGCCAGTGCGGCTATGGCAGATGTTCCTGCCAATGTAGCCAATCGTCTGGGTCAAGACCTGACACCGATGGGGGCCGAAAAAGCCGGCTCTGATTCAGGTGTCGGCAGCTGGAGCGGTAAGTCAATCGACGGTTCTGCCCTGCTGCAAGGCTATGATGGCGGCGCGCTGCCAAATCCGTATGCGTCTGATAAGCCGCTATACACGATTACAGCCGCTAATGCCGGCGACTATGATGCGCAATTGACCACCGGTCAAAAAGCATTGCTGGCAACCTATCCTGACACTTATAAGCTGAATGTTTATGAGTCTCGTCGTAGCTGCACATATCCTGATTTCGTCTACAAAGCCGCTAAGCGGAATGCCGAAGTCGGTAAAGTGGTTGATGGTGGTAATGGTATCTCAGAAGCGATTATGGCTTCACCATTCCCAATCCCGTCTTCAGCACTTGAAATCGTTTGGAACCACACACTGCGTTATCGTGGTGAGCGCGTTGCACGTGACTTCAACTATGCTGCGCCAACAGCCAATGGTGATTACACATTGACTTATACGCGTGACGAGATTGTGTTTAGTTATTCAGATGCGCAAAATTCGCGTGCTGAAGACCTCGACAATATTTCAATCTGGTTTGTGGCTTACACATCAGCGCCTGCACGTCGTGCCGGTAACGTTGTGCTTGTGCATGAAACATTGAACATGGCGAAAGAAGGCCGTAAAGCCTGGACATATAGCCCAGGTACACGTCGCGTGCGTCGTGCGCCAAACATCGCTTATGACAATCCAGTGACCAATGGTGATGGTCTGGGTACATCTGACCAGTATGATGGTTACAATGGTGCGCCTGATCGTTATGACTGGACAGTGGCTGGTAAAGCCGAGAAACTTTCTCAGCAAAACAACTACCAAGCTGTTCTGACACCATATGAAGAGCTGCTTCAAGCTGGCCACGCCAACCAAGACGTGATGCGTTATGAAATGCGTCGCCAATGGGTTGTCGAAGGCAATCTGAAAGGCAATGCCCGTCACATTTATGCCAAGCGCGTATTGCGCATGGACGAAGACAGCAATCAAATGAGCGCTGGCGAAATGTATGACGGTCGCGGTGAGCTGTGGCGGATCCAAGAAATTGGTCAAGCCCCTGACTTCCGTCCAGAAGCACAAGTCTGCTGGACAACCGGTGGTGAGTTCACTTATGACCTGCTGGCTGGCCGTTACCTCGGTCTGGCTATGAAGTCTGGCCGTCCAGCCAACTTCGTAACAGGTCTGGAACGTCTGACAAAAGACTATTACACACCAGCTAACGTCCGTCGTCTCGGCCGTTAATCTAAAATGTGTAACAAGTTTAAGGGCGGTGCTTCGGCACCGCCCTTTTTGTTTGCCTGAAGTCTGAATATGGTTTTAATTAATCCAAGTCATTTCAGGAGATTTTGCATGACCTTTTTTATACGCCTTTTGGTGATTGTCGGCCTAACCGCTGCGGCGCAAGCCAAAGTTCCACCCGAGCAGGCCAAACGCCTATCCGAAGACCTGACCCCATTGGGCTCAGAGCGGGCTGGCAATGCTGATGGCACGATACCAGCATGGACGGGCGGCTTGTCGTCGCCACCGGAAGGCATTGGCTATGTCAAGGGCGAGCACTTGCCCGACCCCTTCGCTGCCGATAAGCCATTGTTCCGCGTCACAGGGGCCAATACGGATAAATATGATCAATTCATCACCCGTGGTCAGAAAGCCCTTTTAGAGCGTCATGACACTTATTTTATGGACGTCTATCCAAGCCGTCGCAGTTGTGCCAATCCTGAGCATGTTTATACGGCGGCTAAGAAAAACGCCCTTGTTGGCGAGTTAGTAGCTGATGGTAATGGCGTGGCCGAGGCGATTATGGCCTCACCCTTTCCGATTCCGAATAATGGGTTAGAAATCGTTTGGAACCATACATTGCGCTATCGCAGCCATAAATTGCAGCGCGAATTCACCGCTATTCCGGTCAATCAAAGCGGCGAGTATTATCAAATCACCGTGCATGATGATGCGATTTTCAATTGGTCAGATCCGCAAATGTCGCGGGCGGAAGATTTGGACAATGTGTCTATTCTTTATCTGCTGCAAACCAAAGCGCCGGCCCGCTCAGCTGGATATGTTGTGCTGGTGCAAGAAACCCTCAATATGGCTATTGAAGCGCGGCGCGCTTGGACGTATAGCCCTGGCACGCGGCGTGTGCGTCGGGCCCCAACCATCGCCTATGATAATCCGGGCACCAACTCTGATGGTATTACAACCTCGGATAGTTACGGCGGCTATAATGGCGCGCCCGATCGTTTCTCTTGGACGATGCGCAAGCGGTCAGAGAAATTCATCGCCTATAATAATTACCGGCGTATTAAATCCAGCTATGAAGAGTTGACTGGCCCGCAACATATCAACCAAGACGTCATGCGTTATGAAAAGCACCGCGTGTGGGAAGTTGAAGGTAATCTGAAACCAGAATACCGCCATGTGTATGCTCAGCGTGTCTTCTATATCGACGAGGACACGAAAGGCATTGTTGCGACTGAGATTTATGATGGCCGTGGGCAATTATGGCGTGTGCAAGAGCTTGGCGGCGGCGTCGCCTATGATGTGCCGCTGTGTGGCGGTTCGGGCGATACGGTTTATGACCTTGTCGTTGGGCGCTATTTGATGATCGGTCTGGTAAATGAAGAAAAACCGATCGATTTTCAAGCCGATCACCTTGACCCAAGCCGTTATACGCCAGCCAATGTGCGTCGTTTAGGTCGTTAAGGCGGTCAGCTTGGCAAAATTCATCGGCGGGACGATTTGCCGCTTGCAAGCGGCGATTTCACCGCCTATTCTGACATCTCAATTGGCGGTCGGGAGCCCGCCTCAGGGAGAAAAACTATGACATTTTCGTCACTTAACGCCTTTTTGGCAAAGTCTGTATCATTAACTGCCTCTTTGGCTTTTGCCGCGACAGCGTCGTTTTCGACAGCCTTGGTCGCCAGCCAGCCAAGTTTTGCGGTTGAACCTTATGAATATGCGGTGCCAAGTGATAAGGCGACACAAGCCTTATTGCTGGATGTTGCAAAAATCGGTACACGCCTCGTCGCCGTTGGCGAATTTGGCCATGTGTTACATTCCGATAACAATGGCGCGACTTGGGAACAGGCTTCCTCAGTGCCGACACGCAATACGCTGACAGCGGTCGAGTTCTTGGATAATCAAACCGGTTATGCCGTGGGTCACGAAGCAACCATTATCAAAACCACTGATGGTGGCGATACTTGGGAATTGCAGCGCGTTACCCGTCGCGGTGAAAACCCATTGTTTGGCGTTTATTTCTCAGACGCCAATAAAGGGGTTGCCGTTGGTGCTTTCTCCACCACTTTCGAAACCACAGATGGCGGTGAAACATGGACAAGCCGCCGCTTGATCGAAGACAGCTATGACGATTATCACTTGAACGGCCTGTTCTCTGACCGTAAGGGCAATGTCTATATTCCAGCCGAATATGGCACGGTTTATAAATCATCTGATGGGGCCAAGACATTTGACGTTCTGCAAACACCTTATGATGGTTCCTTCTGGGGCGGCATGACATTGAACAATGGTTCTTTGCTGGTTTGGGGTATGCGCGGCAATGTTTACCTCAGCACTGATGGCGGCGAGAGCTGGGAAAAATCAAAAACCAGGTCTGACCGGTCAGTTTCTGGCGGCACGCAGCTTGATGATGGCACAGTCGTTTTGGCTGGTCTGTCGGGTTCCGTCTTGATCTCAAAAGATAATGGCGTCAGCTTTGCATCGATCGTTCGTCCAGACCGTAAGAGTTTTGCAACGGTTTCAGACGGGCCAGACGGCTCAGTCTTGCTCTATGGTGACCCTGGTATCTTGAGCCACGACTTGAGCGACTAATCGCTCGGTTTTAAGCCTATTGGCAGGATAAACTGCCCAAATGAAAAGCTCGCAGTTCCGGTGTTATCGGCTGCGGGCTTTTTTGTTGGCCGGCCTTTATGGCCCTCCCGATGTGCCCTCCCAACCGAAGCAAATAAATTCACTAGAGATAAATAATAAAAAAAAGCTGGCTTGACCGTTTCGGTCTTTGCGTCAAGCTTGAGCAACATGACGTTTGCGCCTTTTGACGCAGAGTCGTGAATGAACTGGGCGTTGATAATCGTTTGGTTTGATGGGGGTTATCGCTGACACAAAGGCTCGCGGCCTATGTGGGGGTGAGCCTTTCAGGGCGGTGCGCTTTGCGCGCCCCTTGCCGTCATGTGTTCCGAGTATGTTGTTATCGGGGAGGTGCCATCTGTCCTTCTCCATACTGGGTGTTCGTCAAGATTAGCAGTGAATAGCGAGGATCATTAGCCCCTAATTTGGGAGGGGACGAATGTCGTCTGATAACTATAAAAAAATGACTTTTCCGCGGAGTCTGGCCGTTTGCGGCACGGCTCTAACACTTGCATTTTTAACCACACCCTTAACGTCGGCTCAGGCTTATAATTTACAGCTTGGCGATGTTGCTATTCAAATTGATACAGAGGCATCTGTTGGCGTTGAGGTGCGTGTTGAAAGGCGTAATAAAAACCTCTTGCCTGCGGCAAATGGCGGTCGGCCAGATAATTCGCCGGGTCTCGACCTTGAATGGGGCACGACGGCGCAAGACACCTATAATGCTTATTTAGCTGCTGGTCTTAGTTTTCCTGAAGCACTGTTAGGCGCTTCCGTTATTCAATGTGCAGCCGGCTTTACGTCTGGTTCGTGTCAATTTGACACCAATGATGGCAATTATAACTATGACGGCGGGTTAAACGGCGATGATGGCCGACTGAACTTTGATCAGTCTGATTTGACGGGCGGCACGCTGAAATTTACCTCAGACATTGAAGCTTTTTTCACCCCTAATTTGAAAACCTTTCTAAGGATTCAAGGGTTCTATGATGCGGTGCTTGACGAGGATGATTCCTATGAACGTGTTGGGCCAACCGATCGCGCCAAGCGTGATGCCATTGAGAATATCAATATTCTCGATGCCTATCTCGATTATACTGGCGAAATAGGGAGCAACCCATTCCAAATTCGCGTTGGTCGTCAGGTGATCAACTGGGGCGAGTCGACCTTCTTCATTGGCGGTAACTCCGTGTTCAGCCCAATCGACGTGCCTGCTATTCGTCGTCCGGGGGCGGAAATTAAAGAAGCCCTATTGCCGGTCGAGGCGGTCTATGGCTCTGTATCTTTGCCGGCTGATTTGACGTTTGAGGCTTATGTTGGCGGTTGGGATCACTTCCGACTGGATGTCGGGGGCACGCCTTACGCCACATCTGATGCTGCCAATCTCGGCTCAGGTGCGCAACCTGATGCTTTCCTCGTTGGCACCGGCCCTTATGGCGGCACGCGGCGCAATTGTGATGCCGCTGGCTCATCCGTTCCCATCACTGCGGCTTTAGGGCAAATGCTTGATACCCAATTGGGAACCTGTGATGCGGCGAATGATTTGGTAAGCTACAGTCGTGCGCTGACCACTGGCCAAGCTGAATTGGAACGCAATTTGTTCCTATATTCAACCAGTGTCGGTGTATTGGGTGATACCAATCGCATGGCGCGCGGCGAAGACCTCTTCAATGACGATTTTGATGATTACGGATTTGCCCTGCGCTGGTATTCAGAGGACCTGAATTCAACTGAATTTGGCCTTTATTACCAAAACTATACCAGTCGCGTGCCTTACGTTTCCAGCCAAGCTGGTGCACCGATTCTCGGTATTGGCGCGATTGGTGTCAAAGACGGCGCTTTCACGCGGCAGTTCGGTATTGCCGGTTGTTTGAGCCAAGATTGGTCGACGCCACAGCTTGGGGATGATGTCGTCTTCGAAGATCCGCTGGGCTTGGCACCGCACTATAATACTGTTGGCGCCTCGGTTGAGCCGAATGCAGCAGCGCTTGATATGGCGTATTCGACGCCAACCGCTCCTGTAAATCTGGCTGACGGTCCGGCGATTAACACCACGGATCCAACGACTTTAGGCGATTTGGCTCTGTCCGGTTGTCTGTTGACCGTGTCGCAAGCCGCGGTCAGCGGGTCGCTCAATGAGCATTTAAGCCAATGCCAAGCAGCCTTTCCTAATGGCACAATTGATGGCACTAATGTCGCTCTAGCGACAGCCCTCGGTTGCGGTCGTGGTAATGCGGGTGCGACAGTTTCGGCTTTCAATGCCACTGGTGCTGGCCTGTATTTGCCGACCGGTTCGGTGACGCCGGCGTTGCGCTATCAAGGCAGTCTTTTCTTCGAATATCCTGATGATATTGAAGTGATTGGCATGAGCTTTAACACCACAGCTCTGGGCTGGGGTATTCAGGGCGAGGTCGCTTATCGTCCGAACATGCCGCTGCAGCAAGATACGGACATGGTCACGATTTCGGCCATTGCCGGTTCATGCACTTGGGAGCAATTCACAGGCGTGAAAGAACTGCTCTATGGTCAGCAGCTCACGACCACGCGGTGCGGTGATTACAGCGTCTATCATGGTTATTCTTTTGAACGCGTAATCTCTTATGACCTCGGCACAACGGCGACATTTACCCGTTCTAATGCGCTGGTCAATCTATTGGGTGCTGATTTGGCGGTGCTGCTAACTGAGTTCCAATATATTGATGCGCCAGGGATTGATAAATATCGCTACGACTATCGTGCCGATGTTGATCCGGTCAATGACAGTGCAAACTCATTGGATTTGGTGGCTTCAGTGGTCCAAAATCGGGCGCCTCGTCTGGCCTCGCGCTGCACATCTGGTTCCGATTTGCCATTGGGTGGGATTCTGTCTTTGGATCCGCGCACAGTCACTGCCTGTCGCCCAACCGAGCACTCCTCAGGCGGGCTGGTATTTATCCAACTGCAATATAACAACGTGTTTGGTACGGCCTTTAGCGCCAAACCAACAGTTGTCTATTCGCGGGGCATTTCTGGTATGTCACCAACGCCTGCGGCAGCTTGGATTGAAGATCAGCACACCACGGGCCTATCAGTCGAGTTTGAGCGTCAGGGCCGGTTAAAAGCACGCCTTGGCTACACAATGTATGAGGGCGATGACTTGTATAATGCAAACATCGACCGCGACCATGTGAGCTTGAGCGTCTCTTACGCTTATTAATCAGTGTCATTCGGGGGCGGGTTGCGGCTCGCCCTCGAAAACCAATTCATTTGGAGGGAAACAAAATGAAACATCAACTTTTAACAACAGCCCTGACACTGAGCCTGATGGCCAGTGGGGCTATGGCGGTTGTACCGGCCAAAGTCGCTGATCGCCTCGGCAAAGATCTGACCCCCATGGGGGCCGAAAAAGCCGGCACGCGCGCCGGTGTCGATAAGTGGAGCGGACAGCGGGTCAATGGCAGTAAGCTTTTGAACAATTATGAAGGCGGCGCATTGCCTAACCCATTTTCGGCTGATAAGCCGATTTATACGGTCACTGCGACCAATGCCGATAAATATGCCAAGGTTTTGACCGTTGGCCAAAAAGCCATGCTGGCAACATATCCAGACAGCTATCGGCTAAAAGTCTATAAGTCGCGGCGCAGCTGCACTTATCCTGACTTTGTTTATAAAGCAGCGCGGCGCAATGCGTCTGTCGGTCAATTGGTTGATGGCGGCAATGGTATTTCTGAAGCCATTATGGCTGCTCCATTCCCAATCCCATCATCAGCGCTTGAAATCGTCTGGAACCACACACTGCGCTATCGCGGTGAGCGGATTGCCCGCGACTTCAACTATGCGGCGCCAACTGTGTCCGGCGAATATACGCTGACCTTTACCCGCGATGAGGTGGTGTTTCCATATTCCAATGCGCAAAACCAGCGGGCCGAGGATTTGAATAATATTTCAATCTATTTTGTCGCCTACACATCAGCGCCTGCACGTCGTGCCGGTAATGTTGTGCTTGTGCATGAAACATTGAACATGGCGAAAGAAGGCCGTAAAGCCTGGACATATAGCCCAGGTACACGTCGCGTGCGTCGTGCGCCAAACATCGCTTATGATAATCCAGTGACCAATGGTGATGGTCTGGCAACATCCGATCAATATGACGGCTATAACGGCGCGCCAGACCGCTATGACTGGACGGTGCTGGGTAAGTTTGAACGCCTTTCGCAACAGAATAATTATAATGCGGTACACACGCCTTATGAAACGCTGCTGCAACCAGGACATGCCAATGCCAATGTCATGCGTTATGAATTGCGTCGCCAATGGGTTGTTGAGGGTAAGTTGAAAAACACAGCGCGGCATATTTATGCCAAACGGGTGCTGCGCATGGATGAAGACAGCAACCAAATGACGGCCGGTGAAATGTATGATGGCCGTGGCGAATTGTGGCGTATTCAAGAAATTGGCCAAGCGCCAGATTATCGCCCCGAAGCGCATACTTGCTGGACAACCGGCGGCGAATTTACCTATGACCTTTTGGCCAGTCGCTATCTTGGTCTGGGCATGAAGTCCGACCGTCCGGCCAATTTCGTCACAGGTCTGGAACGTTTGACGCCAGAATATTACACGCCGGCTAATGTTCGTCGTTTAGGGCGTTAAAGTTAACAAATGTTGAGATGAGGCGACCCTCTTAACGGGGGTCGCCTTTTGTTTGGGCTGGCGCAAAACATGGCGCTTGGGCTCTTTAGAGCACTTGAATGGCGGCCATTTCCTGCTAGGCTCTAGTCATTGAAATCTATGATTAACGGTCGGGGAGGGCGCCAGTGTCAGAAAAAATTTCATCGCCAATGCCACCACATGCACCCATGATTGATCTGCCCGCAGGGCTGACCTTGACGCGCGAAAATGGTATCGCCACCGTCACTTTGGCGCGCGAAAACCCGCGCAACCCCCTGTCACACGCGATTATGAGCGGCTTGCGCGATGTGGCGCGCTGGCTGAAAACCGATATTGAAACCCATGCGGTGATTGTTACTGGTGATCCTGTTTTCAGCGCAGGGGCGGATTTGAAAGATCCGGATATGCGCACAGATCATTTGCCGCGCTTGCAACAGCGTCAGGCTTTGCTCTTGGGGCCAGATATGTGCGCCGCTTGGGAAGAGCTAGAGCAAGTGACGATTTGCGCCATTGAGGGCTATTGCCTCGGTGGCGGCATGGCGCTGGCGGTTGCCTGTGATTGGCGCGTGTGTGCAGAAGATGCGCAATTGCGCCTGCCGGAAATTCCGCTGGGCATTAATATGAGCTGGCAGGCCAATCCGCGCATTACCGCGCTTATCGGCCCCTCGCGTGCCAAACAAGTGATCATCCTCGGTGAAAATATCTCTCCGGCGCAGGCCGAACAATGGGGGCTGGTTGATTTCGTCACTGGCAAGGGCGAGAGTTTGGCCAAGGCGCAAGAATTAGCCGCAAAAGTTGTGGCCTTACCGCCGCTACCGGTGCGCATGAGCAAACAGGCGATCAATGCCCATGCCCATGCTTTGAATTACGCCTCATCTTTCATGGATCGTGAGCAATATGCCTTATTGACCGGTTCAGACGAAAACAAAGACGCCATCAGGGCGTTTATCAATAAAACGAAATCATCAGAAAATTAGGAGAATAAACATGCGTGTAGCAGGTAAAATGGCATTTGTAACAGGTGGAGCGTCCGGCTTGGGGCGCGCTTCGGCAATCATGTTAGCCAAAGAGGGCGCGAAAGTTGCGGTTACAGATATTAACGCCGAGGGCGCAGCGGCGGTGGCAGATGAAATCAATGCCGCCTATCCCGGTCAGGGCTTTGCCTATCAGCTGGATGTCACGCATGAGGAAAATTGGAAAGCGGCCCTGCAAGCGGCGCATGATGATATGGGCGGGCTGAATGTGCTGCTCAATAATGCTGGTATTGGCGGCGGCTCGACGGTCGAGGACACAGATTTCGCAATTTGGAAAAAAGTCCATGAAGTCGATGTCGATAGTGTGTTTCTCGGCTGTAAATACGCCATTCCGCTGATGCGCCCTCATGCGCCCGGCTCGATTATCAATATTTCATCAATTGCTGGTCTGATTGCCGGTCATAATATGGCGGCCTATAACTCGGCCAAAGCGGGTGTCTGGCTATTGTCCAAATCAGTGGCGCTTCATTGTGCGGCGCGCGAATATAATATTCGCTCCAACTCAATTCACCCGACCTTTATCGACACGCCGATTCTGGATCCCATGGCAGCGACCATCAGCCGCGACGAATTAAAGGCCAAATTGGCCCGCCAAGTGCCGTTGAAAACCATTGGCGACCCAGATGATATTGCCTATGCGGTGATTTATCTGGCCAGCGATGAAAGCAAGTTCATGACGGGTGCAGAGCTTAAAATCGACGGTGGTATTTCGGCCATGTAAGTGACCGCCCTGAGCGGTTAGGAGAGATAGCATGTTAACAGCTGCGGATGATTATCCCTTACATCAAACGCCGGAGCCGATGGCCTTTGCCGGAAGCGACCGTAATTTTTACGACCGGTTTTTTTTCAATGGTTATAGCGCCGATGGCAGTGTGTTTTTCGCCGCTGCCCTCGGTCTCTATCCGCAGCTCAATATTATGGATACGGCATTTTGTCTGTCGGTCGGTGAGACGCAATATAATTTGCGGGCTTCAAAGGAAATGAACGGTGATCGGCTCGACCTCAGCGTTGGGCCAGTTTCTGTCGAGATTGTGCGCCCATTGCAGGAAACCCGCTTGGTGATTGGCGACAATGAGCATGGTATTACCGGCACATTGACGGCGGTGGCGCGCCACCGTGCCATTGAGGAGCCGCGTTTCATCCGTCGCCAAGGCACGCGCTTGTTTATGGATTACACGCGGGCGACGCAAAATATCAGCTGGTCGGGCGAAATTATGCTGAACGGCGAGGCCATTGAGATTACTGGTTTTCTTGGCACGCGCGACCGCAGTTGGGGCCTGCGTCCCGTTGGCGATAAGGATACGCAAGCGATTGTGCCACCGGCACCGCAGCAGTTTTACTGGCTGTGGACGCCGATTAATTTTGCAGACCATTGTGTGTTTTTCCATACCAATGATGATGGCGCTGGCGAGGCTTGGAATCGCCGCGCGGTGATAGATGATTTATTGGCTGGCACGCGTTTGGAAATTGAGAAGCCGCAGCTAGCGCTGGGCTATGAGGCGGCCAAGCGGCGGATCAATAAGCTGGACATTGAAATGGCTGATGCCAGCCTGTCCTTTGCCGCTGACCAGCGGGTGTTTTACATGCAGGGGCTCGGCTATACCCATCCAGAATGGAGCCATGGGTGTCATCATGGCGCTTTGCGTGTGGCTTGTGACACGATTGATTTGAGGCAAGCGGAAAGTGATTTGGCGAGCGGCAAAATGGAGAATTTGCATATTCAGAAATTATCCACTGTGCAGCTCACAACCGCCAGCGGGACGCATCAGGGCCAGGGCGTGATTGAGCAATTATTCATTGGTCCGCACGCGCCGAGCGGCTTTCAAGATTTACTCGACCGGATTATCGGATGACACATTTACCTGACCACCCGGAGAAATTCACCACAGCGTGGTTGGCCGAAAAACTCGGCTTCCCTGAACACACCCTAAAGGGTTTTGATTTTAAGCCCGTCGGCACCGGTCAAGTTGGTGACAGCTATCGGCTTCGCCTTGATTGGCATGAGGTGGCGGGGCCAGCCACGATTATTGCCAAATGCTCGGCGGCCGATCCGACCAGCCGCGAAACGGCCCGCAATATGAATCTCTATGAAATAGAGGCCAATTGGTATCGCGACTTTGCGGCCAATGTCGGGGTGCGCACGCCCTATGCTTATTATGTCGGGCTTGATGAGGCCGATATTGGCAATTTCATGCTGCTGATGGAAGATTTGGCACCGGCCCAGCAAATTTCACAAATGGATGGCTGCGACGCCCAAACCGTGGCTTTGGCGTTAAATGAAGCGGCATTATTGCACCGCGCCGCGTGGAATGATCCGCAATTGTCGCAA
>JAYOCI010000071.1:923-8593 GCA_038105345.1 Rhodobiaceae bacterium | reverse complement strand
TAGCTATGCGGCACAGCGTAAATCGTGTCGACATCGCGCGCTTCAATCACCGCCGATTCACGGACATTACAAAACAGTGCAATTTTGCGTTTTTCGCTTTCCGGAATTGGCCGGTCGCAGCGGCACATTAAAATATCTGGCTGAATACCAATAGAGCGCAATTCTTTCACCGAGTGTTGCGTTGGTTTGGTTTTCATTTCGCCGGCGGCGGGAATAAATGGAAAGAGCGTTAAATGCACAAATACTGAATTGCCGCGCGGCAAATCATTTCGCAATTGGCGAATCGCTTCAAAAAACGGCAGCCCCTCAATATCGCCGACTGTGCCGCCGATTTCGCATAAAACAAAATCAACGTCTTCGACATCTGATAAGACAAAATTCTTAATCGCGTCGGTAACATGCGGGATAACCTGCACTGTGCCGCCGAGATAATCACCGCGTCGTTCTTTGGCTAAAATATCGCGATAGATTTGACCGGTCGTGACATTATCGCCGCGACTGGCGGGCACACCGGTAAAGCGTTCATAATGGCCAAGGTCCAAATCGGTCTCAGCGCCATCGTCGGTTACATAGACCTCACCATGCTGGTAAGGCGACATGGTGCCCGGGTCGACGTTCAAATATGGGTCAAGTTTACGCAGTCGCACACGGTAGCCGCGGGCCTGTAATAAAGCCCCCAAAGCCGCCGAAGCTAGACCTTTTCCGAGTGAAGAAACCACACCGCCAGTAATAAATATAAATCGCGCCATGGGATTGAAACCTAACCGATAGATTCGATTCGGGCGAGTCGAAAAACGTAGCTGAAAATTTTATCCGCAGATAAGTGAAAAACTGGGACTTACTCTGGGCTTGGCAAATCCAAATCAGGCAAAACCGGAGCCGGCGCGATGATCTGATTTTGGCCTTCCGACTCAATAACCGAATCAAGCACGGATGTGTTTTTGCTAACGGTTGAGAGAACCGTCAAACCGATGCTGGTCAAAAAGAAAATGCCTGCCAGAATGCCCGTTGAGCGGGTCAGCGCATTACCAAGGCTGCGGCCTGTCATCAAGCCATTGCCGCCGCCACCGATTCCCAAGGCACCGCCCTCGGATCGTTGCAGCAAAATCAAAACAATCATCGCCACAGCGATAATCAAGTGGATCACCAGAAGGATGGTGGTCATAGCAAGCTCCTAAAATTTCCGGTGTTTTAGACCATAAGACTGGCTTTGGCCAGCGTTTTACAAATTATCGCTTATATGCCGCCAAAATGCCAAGAAAATCGCTGGCTTTGAGGCTCGCCCCGCCGACCAAAGCGCCATTCACATGCGGCACAGCCATTAATTCATGCGCATTGCTCGGCTTTACCGAACCGCCATAAAGAATACGCATCGTCGCGCCTTCATCGCCAAAACGGCGAACCAGCGCTTTGCGCAATGCCAAATGCACTTCCGCCACTTGCTCGACGGTCGGTGTCAGCCCGCTGCCAATGGCCCAAACAGGTTCATAGGCGACCACTGTATTGGCGCTGGTGCAGCCATCAGGCAATGAGCCACGCAATTGCTTGCCCACGACTTTCAAAGTATCGCCGGATTTTCTTTCTTTCAACGACTCGCCAACGCACATAATGGCGCATAGTCCGGCCCTGTGGGCAGCCTGCACTTTGGCTTTAATCATTTTATCGCTTTCACCATGGTCACTGCGACGCTCGGAATGGCCGACGATGACAGCACTGGCTTTGGCTTGTTTCAGCATTTCAGCGCTCACGTCTCCGGTATGCGCGCCGGATATGTTGGCGTGGCAGTCTTGCCCGCCCAAAGCCAATTTGCTTGCGGCTTTCATTTTCGCACGTAAATTTGCCATTGGTTCCAATAGTGTCGTCGGCGGGCAAATCATAGTGTCGCAGCGATAGCGAACAGAGCCGGATAATTTTGTAATCAAGGCGCGTATTTGCTTGAGATCGGCCGGCGTGCCATTCATTTTCCAATTACCAGCAATCAGCGGACGTGGGGCTTTAACAGTTTTTGGCGTTGGCATGGGTATTCCTATTTCGATGTCATCTCTGGCTTTTCATACAGTGTTATAACTTATGTGTCACCCGCTTGCCGACATCGCTCAGGTTGACTATGATGCGCGTCAACGGCTGGTCTAAACCAGCAGACAATTATGATAGCTGAAAGAAATTCTCATGCTCGACACTATGCGCAAGTCCGTCAACGGTTTCGTTGGCATCCTCCTCATCGCCCTACTGGTGGTGGCCTTTGGCCTATGGGGCATCGCTGATACCTTCACCGGTTTCTCAAATAGCGTTTTGGCCAAAGTCGGTGACGAAGATATTGAGCGGGTTGAATTTCAATTGCGCTATCTGCAGCAATTGCAGGCCGTTGAACAGCAGGTCGGCACCACTGTCAGCCCTGAGCAAGCCCGCAGCCTCGGCTTGGATCGTGAAGTATTGCGCAATATGATTGGTTCAGCGGCTTTGAAAGCGGCGGCGCGTGACCTTGGTCTGGCCAAATCCGATGAGGCCATAGCAGCAGAGATTATTGCCGATCCAAATTTTGCCGGCCCGAATGGCAAATTTGACGAGCCAACCTTCCGTTCGATTTTGCAGCGCAATGGCTTGAGTGAAAAACTTTTCGTCAAAGATCAACGCGACTTCGCCATTCGCCAGCAAATGTCGTCAGCCTCCTATGAGCGCGCATTAATGCCGGAGATGATGAGCGATAAATTATTCCGCCATTTTCTCGAGCGCCGCGTCGCCAAATATCTGATCCTGACACTCGACGAGATTGACGATGTCGGTGAACCAACGGACGAAGAGCTTGAGGCTTTTTACCAGCAAACCCAATTGCGCTTCACCCAGGCCGAACGCCGCTCAGCAGATTTAATGGTGCTTTCGGTGGAACGCTTTTCTGAAAATATGAAGTTTTCGGAAGAAGAATTGCGCGACGAATATGAGCAGTCCGTTGATTTGTTTACCACACCAGAAGAGCGCGCCATTGATCAGCTTGTGCTGTCTGATGAGGCGGATATCTCTAAGGTCAGCGATCTCATTGCCAAAAAGAGACCCTTTGTTGAAATCGTCAAAGCCGCCGGCCAAGACCTCGACAACACAGATTTAGGATGGGTGAAGGCCAGCGATATTATTTCCGCTGAATTGAGCGACAAAGCCTTTGCCATGGATAAAGGCGAAATCAGCGGCGTCATTGAAGGCCCATTGGGTTCAGTGGTTTTGCGGGTTCGCGATATTCGCCCCGAAGTGGTGCAGAGCTTTGAAGCCGTATCGGAAAAACTGCGTGACGCAATGGCCATTGATCGTGCCTTGGACGATATGCTGGCTTTCTCAGAGACTGTCGAAGACAATCTTGCCGCCGGCGTTACGCTGAAGGAAATTGGCCAGCGTTTTGACCTTGAAGTGGTCAGCGTTGAAAACTTCACCCGCGACGGCTCTCTGGCGAATGGCGCCAGCTCTGAGCTATTGCAACGCTATCCAAGTTTGGTCGACAATCTTTACGAGGCGGTTGTTGGTGAGGATATTCCGGCCTATGAAGCTCCTGATGGAAGTTTTGTTTGGGCGCAGGTTAAAGACATTCAGCCCAGCCTGGTTCAGCCGCTCGACGCGGTGCGCCAAGAAGCGGTGGCGCAGTGGAAGGTTTTTGAAAAAGCCAAACTGCTGGAAGCCATGGCTGAGCATTTAGTGTCACAAGGCAATTCAGGCGTCACATTTGATGTTTTGGCAAAAGATTTCCCTCGCCGTGCGCTGACATCTGAGTCCATGACGCGGCAGGTCAGCAATGAGACTTTTTCTGAGCAAGCGGTTGAGCGATTGTTCGCCGCTCAAAATGGTAAATTTGCTTGGGCCCCTGTTGGCTTCGGCAGCGAATTGGTGGTGATGCAAGTAGCTAAAATCATTCCGGCTGAAATCCGCGAAGGCGAAGCCCGCGATTTGATCTATAGCGGTGAATTGCGCAAATATCGCGCAGACCTGACAGCGCAATTTATTCAAAGCCTGCGCACCACTTATGGTGTGAAAGTCTATGACAGTGCGGTTGAGCAAGCTGTGAACCAATTGGCGGCGCGATGACATCTGACACGGGTGCCTTTTCTGAGTTTGAAAAAACCTATCTCGCCGGAACCCCCCAGCTTGTCTGGTCGGAACTGATTGCCGATATGGAAACACCGGTTGCCGCTTATTTGAAATTAGCGGACGGCCAGCCCTATTCATTTTTGCTGGAGTCGGTTGAGGATGGCGACATTCGAGGCCGCTATTCAATGATTGGTCTGTCGCCGGATTTATTGTTCCGCATTCGTGATGGCAAACCGGAAATCAATCGCCAAGCGGGCACGGATCTCGACACTTATGAGCCAATGGATGGCGCCCCACTTGATGCTTTGCGGCTTGTGTTGAAACAATCGCGGCTCGATATTCCTGAGGGTTTAGCGCCCATGTCGGCTGGCATTTTCGGTTATATGGCCTATGACATGGTGCGGCACATGGAAGACTTGCCGAATAATAATCCGGATGTGCTCGGCGTGCCGGATTGTCTGTTTATGCGCCCGACTGTGATTGCGGTTTTTGACAGTGTTACCGATACCATTCGTTTGGTCACGCCAGTGCGTGTCGATGGTGAGACCTCGGCGCAGCAAGCCTATGATGCGGCACAAGAACGTCTGCAAAATGCCACTGAGAGCCTATATGCGCCCATCGGTGAACGCGACATAAACGTGCCCAACGCCTTTGCGCCACCTCAATCCAATATGAGCCAAGAGGCTTATTTCGATATGGTGAAACGCTCCAAAGCCTATATTGAGGCCGGAGATATTTTTCAGGTCGTGGTCAGCCAGCGCTTTCATATTGACTATGATCTGCCGGCCTTTGATCTATATCGGTCTTTGCGGCGGGTTAATCCATCGCCATATTTATTCTTCTTGAATATGCGCGACTTCTCAATCGTTGGCTCCAGCCCCGAAGTGCTTGTTGGGGTTAAAAACCGGCAGGTGAATATTCGCCCGATTGCCGGCACACGTTTGCGTGGCCCCAATGCGCAAGAAGACAAAGCCATAGGCGAAGAATTGCTGAGCGACGAAAAAGAACGCGCCGAACATTTAATGCTGCTGGATCTTGGCCGCAATGATGTCGGCCATGTATCTGAAATCGGCAGCGTCAAAGTGAATACTGCTTTCGGTCTGCAAAAGACCTCGCATTTGATTCACATTGTTTCCGATGTGACCGGAACCCTTCTGCCCGAATGCGATGAGATTGATGCACTGACGGCGGGCTTTCCAGCCGGCACTGTATCGGGCGCGCCGAAAATTCGGGCGATGGAAATTATCGATGAATTAGAGCCGGAACGGCGCGGGGTTTATGCCGGTTGCGTTGGTTATTTTTCTGCCAATGGCGATATGGATACATGTATCGCGCTGCGCACGGCGCTGATTAAAGATGGCAAATTATATGTGCAAGCCGGTGGCGGTGTGGTTTATGACAGCACACCTCAATATGAATATGATGAGACCGTCAATAAAGCCGCTGCCCTATTCCGCGCTGCCGAAGTGTCGCTGAAACTGGCGCGCGAGAGAAAGAACCGCTGACCCTATGCTGACCTTGATTGATAATTATGACAGTTTCACCTTCAACCTCGTGCAGTTTCTCGGGGATTTAGGCGCGCCATGCAAAGTCATTCGCAATGACAAAGCAAGCGTTGAAGACGTGCTGGCCGATGCACCATCAGGGCTGATTATTTCACCCGGCCCATGCGATCCTGACCGCGCCGGTATCTGCCTCGATCTGATACGCCAAGCGCCAGAGGACTTGCCAATTTTAGGGGTCTGCCTCGGTCATCAATCCATCGCCCAAGCCTTTGGTTCAAAAATTATTCGGGCGCAGCAAATCATGCACGGCAAACTCAGTGAGATTAGCCATAATGGCGATGATTTGTTCGACGGCCTGCCCAATCCTTTACGCGTCACCCGCTATCACTCGCTGATTGTCGAAGAGTCCAGCATCGCCGATTGTCTTGACGTGACATCGCGCACCGCTGATGGGGTGATTATGGCCCTCAAGCACAAACAACGCCCCGTCTATGGGGTGCAATTTCACCCTGAGAGCATTGCGTCGCAAAATGGTCATCAATTATTGAGCAATTTTCTAAAAACAACTAATTTGGAAGTCACTCAAGTGCCAGAAGATCGGCATTTGGTGCTGACGAAATAGAGGCAATAATGGAAGCGCTGAAACCGATTTTGCAAAAACTGGCTCAAGGTCACACATTGACTTCTTCGGAAGCATGTAGCGCGTTTGACATTATTCTCAAAGGCGAGGCCAGCAGCGGCCAAATCGGCGGGTTTTTAATGGCCCTGCAGCAGCGTGGCGAGACAATTGAAGAAATCACAGCCGGCGCGCAAGTGATGCGCAAAAACGCCCTGCAGGTCAAAGCCCCATCTGATGCCATTGATACATGCGGCACGGGTGGCGATGGCAGCGGCACTTATAATATTTCAACCGCCGTGGCTTTGGTGGCGGCAGCTTGCGGCGCTCATGTCGCCAAACACGGCAATCGCGCGCTCAGCTCAAAATCTGGCTCATCGGAAGTCTTAGAAGCGCTCGGTGTGCGCCTCGATTTGTCGCCAGAAGGCCTGGAAAGCTGTATTCAAGAAGTCGGTATCGGCTTTCTTTTTGCGCCCAATCATCATGCCGCCATGCGCCATGTCGGGCCAACCCGTCAAGAGCTTGGCTTTCGGACGATATTCAATCTCCTTGGGCCGCTGTCAAACCCAGCTGGCACCAAACGCCAATTGCTCGGCGTTTACGACAAACGCTGGGTGGAACCCCTCGCCCATGTGCTGAAAAAACTCGGCTCGGAACGCGCTTGGGTGGTGCATGGCAGCGATGGTCTCGACGAATTGACAACCACGGGTAAAAGCACAGTGGCAGAATTGCGTAAAGGCGAAGTGCGCCTATTCGAAGTCGCGCCGGAGGATGTCGGCCTGAGCCGCGCCGCGCCTGAAGATTTGATCGGTGGGACGCCAACCGAAAATGCCGCCGCTTTGACCGCCTTGCTGGAGGGCGAGAAAAACGCCTATCGCGATATTGTCTTGCTCAATGCCGCCGCCGCCCTTTGCGTCAGCAATAAAGCGCCGAATTTGTCTGATGGCGTTGAAATGGCGGCCTTGGCGATTGACGATGGCGGGGCCAAAAAGACTTTGGCTCAATTGGTTAAAACAAGTCAGCGTCTGGCCTCATAATGCAGCAGCAGACGGATATTCTGGCGCATATTACCGCCTATAAATTAGAAGAAATCGCCGCCGCCAAAGCGGCGCGTCCGGCTGCGCAAATGCGCGCCGAGGCTTTGGCCGCGCAAAATGACAATCCAACGCGCGGGTTTTTGGCGGCCTTACAAAAGGCGCAGGCTGAAAACCGCCCCGGGCTGATTGCTGAAATCAAAAAGGCCAGCCCGTCAAAAGGTCTCATTCGCGCCGACTTTGATCCGGCGGTTTTGGCGCAAGCCTATGAAGCTGGCGGCGCCAGCTGCTTGTCAGTATTAACCGATACGCCGTCTTTTCAAGGCGCACCGGATTATCTCAAACAGGCTCGCCAAGCCAGCAGCCTGCCCGCTTTGCGCAAAGATTTTATGTATGACGTCTATCAAGTAGACGAGGCGCGCGCTTGGGGTGCCGATGCGATATTAA
>JAYOCI010000071.1:0-913 GCA_038105345.1 Rhodobiaceae bacterium | reverse complement strand
CTCTATGCGGCCGCAAGCGAGCTTTCCATGGACGCGCTTTTCGAAGTGCATGATGACGAAGAATTAGATCGGGCTTTGGCTTTATCGCCGCAGCTGATCGGCATTAATAATCGCAATTTGCGCAGTTTCGAGACCAGTCTTGAAACCACCCGTCGGCTGATGCGCCAGGTTCCAGAAAATATTTTGCTAGTGAGTGAAAGTGGCATCGCTTCATCTGACGATGTGCGAGGGCTTATGAATGACGGAATTCCGGCATTTCTAGTTGGCGAAAGTTTAATGCGGCAAGATAATCTCACTGAAGCGACAAAAAAACTTATCGAATCACTTTAAAGCGCTTGCCCCAAAAAGCGAATAAAAGTAGAACAAAGAAGTTAGTGATTCGTTCTATTTTGTCTGAGGGGATAATCCGTGCTTACAAAGAAACAGAGTGAACTTTTGATGTTCATTAACGAACGTCTTAAAGAATCTGGTGTATCGCCTAGTTTTGACGAAATGAAAGAAGCGCTTAATCTCAGATCAAAGTCTGGCATTCACCGTCTCATTACAGCGCTTGAGGAACGTGGCTTTATTCGCCGCTTGCCGCATCGCGCCCGCGCGCTCGACGTTGTTAAATTGCCAGATAATATGAAATCCAGCTTGTCGGCCCCGTCGCGCGCCACAGCCCCACCCTTTGCCGCCAATGATGATCGCAGTATTTCGATTTCTGTCATGGGACGCATTGCAGCGGGTACGCCGATCGAAGCCCTGCAAGAAGAAGTCAATCAGATCTCTATTCCAATGGAAATGATGCGCTCGGGCGAACATTATGCGCTGGAAGTGCATGGTGACTCGATGATTGAAGCCGGTATTTTGGATGGCGACACGGCGGTTATTCAAACCACCCCATCAGCTGAAAATGGTGAGATTGTTGTGG
>JAYOCI010000070.1:554-8600 GCA_038105345.1 Rhodobiaceae bacterium | reverse complement strand
GGCGGGCTTGGTATTATTACCGGCCTGACGCAACCAACCCCAGCCGATTTGGCCAATGAGATCGCCCGCTGTCATGAAATGACCGATAAGCCATTTGGCGTTAACCTCACCTTTTTGCCAGGTTTTGCCAATCCGCCCTATCCGGAATATATCGAAGCCATTATTAACGGCGGCGTGAAAATTGTTGAAACAGCGGGCCGCAGTCCTGAACAATATATGGACGTTATGAAACAAGCCGGCATTAAAGTGATTCACAAATGCACCTCTGTGCGCCATGCTTTGAAAGCCGAGCGCATTGGCTGCGATGCGATTAGCGTCGATGGCTTTGAATGCGGCGGACACCCAGGTGAAGACGATATTCCAAACATGATTTTGCTGCCACGCGCGGCTGAAGAATTGACCGTGCCATTTGTCGCTTCAGGCGGCATTGGCAATGGCAAGCAGCTGGTTGCCGCTTTGGCACTTGGTGCTGATGGCGTCAATATGGGCACACGTTTTATTGCTACGAAAGAAGCACCGGTTCACCAGAATGTGAAAGACGCTCTGGTTGCCGCCAGCGAGCTGGACACAACCCTCATTATGCGCCCCTTGCGCAATACTGAGCGGGTTTTGAAAAATGCCGCCGTTGAGCGCATTATCGAAAAAGAAAAAGAGCTTGGCGATAAAATCCAAATCAACGACATCATGGGCGAAGTTGCTGGCGTCTATCCGAAAATCATGTCGGAAGGCACAATGGATGCTGGTGCATGGTCATGCGGCATGGTCGCTGGCCTGATCCATGACGTACCAAGCTGTAAAGAACTGGTCGACAGCATGATGAAAGAAGCCAATGACATCATCAATGCACGTTTGAGCGGTTTCGCAAGCTAAAGCCTCAGAGCGAAGCCAAAATTAAGCCCGGCCCCTGATTTCAGGCGCCGGGCTTTTTTCATGCGCGTAAAATAAAGTTACGGCGTTATGATGTTAAACCAAGGGTCGAAATCATCGAGCCGACCAAAGACGCGGGTCAGCGCCAATGGATTGCCCGACATTTTCACATTGCCCTTCAAAATCTCCTGCGGAAAGCTGGTGCGTTTCAACGCCACTTGATTAAACAAGGCGCGGCTCAGCGTCAGCGTCGCATCTGCCTCTGGGTCTTGTTTATCCGGAATATTATTCAACACACTATTATCCAGCGAGAGAACAAATTGTTCGCCCGTATCGGTGAAATCAAGATTGATTTTCACTTCCAAATCATCAGCGCCCTCAGGGTTGAAACGCACACCCATAAAGTCGAGGAACATGGAAGTTGGCACGCTGGCAATCAAATCCGGTGACGCGGTTCGGACGATTTCAGGCTTTTGCACACCTTGGCGCAATTCTTGCGCGCCGGTCAGGTAGAAATTACGCCATGGCCCACTTTCGGCTTGATAGCCTAATTGCTCATAAGCATCGGCCAATAAATTGCGCGCCGCCTGATTTGAGTCATCGGCAAATACTGCATGGTTGAGCAATTCCGCCGCCCAGCGATAGTCTCCGGCATCAACGGCCGATTGCGCTTTGGCCAATAGCGCGTCTTTGCCGCCCGCCAGATCAACATAATTGCGGGCCCGCGTCTGCGGATCATGTGGGTTTAGATTGGCCGGAATGGCGTCAAAATAACCGAGATAGAAATTATAAACCGCGCGTGAGTTATGGCTCACTGTGCCGTAATAATCACGATTGTAAAATTCCGTCGCCAGTGACGGTGGCAAATCCAACATATTGGATATTTCCGTTGCCGTGTAACCTTGGTTCATCAGACGCACAGTCTGGTCATGGATGAAACGATACATATCGCGCTGTTTGGCAATATATTCAGTGCCCGCCTCGCGGCCCCAACGTGGCCAGTGGTGGCTGCCGAATACTAATTCCATGCGATCAGAAAACAGCTCAATGGTTTGCGTCAAATGGCGCGACCAAATCAATGCATCGCGGGTCTTGGCACCGCGCGGTGTATATAGATTGTGCATCACCCCGTTAACTTCTTCGGCCACGCATAAGGCTTTGAATTGCGGCAGGAAGAAAATGAATTCAGCTGGCGCTTCCGCACCTGGGGTGAGTTGAAATTCAAATTCAACCCCATCCAAAGTCAATTTTTGCCCTGTGCGGTCAATAATATCGGTCGGCTTTAACAAGGTCAGCGTGCCAAAGGCAACGCCTTTGCCAAGTCCGCTGTCAATATTGCCAACCGGCGTGCGCGGCAATAAATTGCCGAACATATAACCTGCCCGCCGTGACATGGCATTGCCAGCGATGACATTTTCACTGGCTGTTTCCTTCACAAAATGCTCGGGCGCCACAAAGCGGATACGCCCACTGGTTAGATCTTCTTCCGTCGCCAAGGCTCTAATGCCAGCAAAGTGATCAGCATGGCTATGGGTCGATAAAATCGCTTTGATCGGGCGTTTGCCGAAATGCGCATCAACCAATTCCATGGCCGCTTTCGCCGTTTCCGTGGCGGTTAGCGGGTCAACAATAATCCAACCCGTGTCGCCTTCAATCAGCGTCATATTGGCAAGATCATAGCCGCGAATTTGGTAAATCCGGTCGCTGACTTTGAACAGGCCATGCAGCGCATTGAGCTGGGCTTGGCGCCACAGGCTTGGGTTCACCGTATCGGGGCGCGGGCCTTTGAGATAGTCATAGCGCGTCATATCCCAAATCACTCTGCCCTCGGCATTTTTGACCATCAGGCTTTCCGGCTTGGCCAAAAGACCGCGTTGGGCCAATTCAAAATCGTCCACATTATCAAATGGCAAACGGGCGAGAACTTTTTCATGCGCCTGCTGCGTGGCGCGCGAGGCTGGCTTGGCGTTTTGCGCTGCCGCTGTTTGGGCATATGCCCCCATCATCGACAGGCTGAGAATTAAAGTGATAATTTTTTTCATTTTACGTTCCTATCAAACCCAGTTTTTTCCGAGCTGTTTTTTTAAATCTTTTACATATTGATTGAAGTCAATCTGGATGGTGTGACGCTCACTATCATAATAGTGGCCGAGGTATTTTTCTTCATCCTTAACAATCTGGCGCTGCATTGCTGCATCATCCGGCAACTCAAGGCGCCCCGACAAAACCGCAGCAATAAATTTTGACTGCTGTTCGGCCAGATTAACCAAGGTCGGCAAGGGCTGCGCCAAACCGACAAAGAACAAATTGCGCCAACCTGGTTTAATCATCCGATGATAAAGCGGAAATTTATTATTTTCCACCGCTAAGGCATTTTGCTTCAAAAACGGAAACCGAATGCGATAACCCGTGGCCCAGATAATCGTGTCAATCTGCTCGCGCGAGCCATCTTCAAAAATAACCCCATCGCCATCGAGTTTTTTCAGCCCGGGCTTGACGGAAATATCACCGCAGCCCAAGCGCGTGAGAAACTCGCCCGACACTGATGGATGCGCCGTCAGCACTTTATGGTCAGGTTTTGGCAGGCCGTAATTTTCCATTTTGCCAATCGCACGCTCAATGGTTTTTTGTCCCAGCCAGCGGCCCAATTTTCCTGGCATCCACGCCGGCATGACCGCTTTATCGGCTGGCTCGCCATTGAGATATTTCGGCAGCACCCAAACCCCGCGACGGGCGGAGACGAAACATTTATTGGCAATCGGGCGTTGCGACACTTCCGAGGCAATATCCATGGCGGAATTGCCAACCCCGACGATGAGAATATTTTTGCCGCGCAAATCATGCGGTTCAAACGGCGAGTCATAGCTGTGGCTGTGCATTTGATAGCCGTCGAAAGAATCGCCATATTCGCTGGGAATTTTGGCGTCCCAATGATGACCATTGGCGACCACCAGAGCGCTATATTGGCGGGTTTCGCCGGTCGATAAGGTCACGTGCCAGACGTCGTCATCATCGCGGCGCGCATCCTCCACTCGGGTATTAAAGGCGATGGCCTCACGCAAACCGAAATGGTCGACATAGTCATTAAAATAATCGAACAGCTGACTGTGATGGGGAAAATCCGGCCAATCCTCTGGCACCGGATAATCTTCAAAAGCGAGGCGATATTTTGAGGTGTCGATATGCAAGGACTGATAACAAGCCGACATGCCATTGGGGTTTTTGAAATACCAATTGCCACCGATATTGTCTGACGCTTCAAACTGATCATAAGCAATGCCGAAGTCTTTCAGCCGCTTGGCCGTGGTAAAACCAGAACACCCAGCCCCAATAATACAAACTCTTTGACTGTCCATAGACCCCCCCTATGTGAACCACTGATAATTTACACGATAAAGCGAAAGCGTCTAGCGGCCTTCAATTTTCGGCTGAAAATGAACCCCCGAAGTTTCGCTTTGCCAGAGGGCATATTTATCCATCACGGCGACAAATACCGGCCATGCGAGAAACCGCTGGAGCCATGCTTGCACGCGCGGCAAGCCCAGCTGCTGGTCAAACCAATCGCTGTCAGCAATACGGAATTGCCGGACAAAGGGCAAAATCGCCACATCGGTCAATCCGGCTTGCCCGCCACCCAGCCAATCATCGGCCAAATCCTGCTCGACCTGGCGCAACATGTCTTGGCAAGCCGCGCGATGCAGCAAAACATTGTCAATTTCATCGGCATAGCGTGTGGCATATTTATAGCGGTCCAAATGATGTTTGAAGCTATCGTCAAAAGCATCTATGCGCCCCTCGTCAGCCCGCGCCAGCCAATCAAATGGATCATTTTGCGCCAGCGCCCAAGCCATCACCTCACGGCTTTCGTCAATCACCTGTTTTTGCTCGACCCATAAAACCGGCACGGTGCCCTTGGCCGACAATGCCAACATATGGGCTGGCTTATCGCGCAAAATTATTTCGCGCAATTCAACGGCAATACCACTAGCAGCCAAGGCCATGCGCGCCCGCATGGCGTAGGGACAGCGGCGAAAACTATAGAGAATGGGCAGATCAGACATTTTTCTTTTGTGCTTCGCCAATATGCTCTTGGCCGCGCTGGCGAGCCAATTTGATTTGCTTCTGGCGTTCACGAAAGCGCGCGCGATCGGCTTCGTCATGAGTATGAATACAATGGCTGCATGACACGCCAGCCTCATAATCGGGCGATTGTTTTTCCGCTTCGGTCAGCGGCATACGACAAGCATGGCACATATCATAGTCGCCCTCAGCCAAGCCATGTTTCACCGATACGCGCTGATCGAAAACGAAACAATCGCCGCGCCATTGGCTTTCCGCCTCCGGCACGGTTTCCAAATATTTCAAAATGCCGCCTTCGAGATGGAAAATATTGTCAAACCCTTTGCCGACCAAATAAGCCGTCGCTTTTTCGCAACGAATACCGCCGGTGCAAAACATGGCGATATTTTTCGGCTTTTCGCTCTCTTTGAGCTGAGCAAGATAATCATCCACCCAATCGGGAAACTCGCGAAACGAGGTGGTGGCCGGATCAACCGCCCCTTCGAAAGTGCCAATCGCCACTTCATATTTATTGCGCGTATCAATGACCAGCGTATCGGGCCGCTCGATTAATTGATTCCAAGCTTCCGGTTTCACATAAGCGCCAACATCGCCAATCGGATCAATATCCGGCTGTCCCATGCTAACGATTTCAGATTTCAAACGCACTTTCATACGGTGAAAAGCCGCGCTTTCGGCAAAGCTGAATTTCGGTGTCACATCAGCAAACTGTGGCTGTGAGGCAAAATAATCCATCAAATCTTGCAAGCCATTTTGCGACCCGCAAACGGTGCCATTAATGCCCTCTTTGGCCAACAATATGGTGCCCAAAATACCCGCTTTCTGGCATCTGGCCTGCAATTTTGGTTGCAGGCTTTGAAAATCCGGCAGAGCCACGAATTTGTAAAAAGCGGCGACCACAATCGGCGTTTCGTCAGGTGCGTGAGGCACTTGTATGGCTGGGTTTTGTTTCATGCTGGCGACCATGCCCAATTCGGTGAAAAATTTCAATCTTTACTGGCAAGTGAAAGGTAAATTTATCAAAAGCCGGAGGCCCGATCGTCAAAGCCACGCGAGTAATCTGCCGCCCCTTCAAGGCGTCCATCGGGATGCACCAAAATCGCCTCGACGCGCCCGAGCGCATAGGTGAAACGCGGCCAGCTATAAGGCACATGACCACGGCGCATCAGCCCCATCATATTGCCAATATTCAGCGTGCCTTTTTCCAGCATGACAAAATCCGGTTGCCATTGGCTATGGCTTTTGCGCGCATGCACAGCTTGTTGGGCGGTCATGTCAAAATCAATAATATTGGAGATTGTTTGAAACACTGAGGTGATAATCGTTGCCCCGCCCGGCGTGCCAACAACCAGTTTCAAACGCCCGTCTTTTTCGACAATCGTCGGGGTCATGGATGACAACATCCGCTTGCCCGGCGCTATGGCGTTTTTATCATTGCCGACCAAACCAAATTGATTGGCGTAATCCGGCTTAATGGCAAAATCATCCATCTCATTATTAAGGAAAAATCCGGCCCCTTTGACCACTACTTTCGAACCATAATTGCCGTTCAGCGTGGTGGTGATGGCCACCGCATTACCCATCGGGTCAATGATTGAAAAATGCGTCGTCTCAACACTTTCAATAATATTGACCAGCCCCGGGCGAATGCTCTTACTGTCCGTTTTTCTGTCCGGCATAATATCGCCATTGCGTGCCGCAATGTAATCAGCCGACGTCAAACCAGCTATATCGACATCAACAAAATCCGTATCCCCCAAATGGGTCGCCCGATCCGCATAGGCGCGGCGTTGCAGCTCGGTCATCAAATGAATATGCGCCGCACTATTGTGACCGAGGGCGGCGACATCATAAGCGCTGGCACCTTTTAATAATTGTGCCAAAGCCACGCCCCCGCTCGATGGCGGCGGCATGGAAATAACTTTATGGCCACGATATTCGAAACTCACCGGCTGACGCCAAACGGCTTGATAAGCGTCGAGGTCGGCTTGCGTGATGAGGCCGCCACCGGCGCGCATTTCATCGACCAAAAGACGCGCCGTTTCGCCAGCGTAAAATCCGTCATGGCCAAATTTGGCGATACGCGACAGAGTCTGCGCCAAGTCGGGAAATGCCAATTGTTCTCCGGCCCGCCATTTTTTATCACGCACAAAATTCGGTTGATGGCGGTTCAGGCGGGCGAATTCATCCTGATAGCGATTGAGCATATGCGCCGCCTTATCGCTCAGCACAAAGCCTTCATCCGCCAAATAAATCGACGGGCGCACCAATACGTCCCATGGCAGAGTGCCGAATTTCTCGTGCAACGCCACCATGCCAGCCACCGAGCCGGGCACACCGACCGCTAAATGACCGGCAAGGCTCAACCCCTTAATGACCTCGCCTTGCGCATCCAAATACATATTTTCACTGGCTGCCAAGGGCGCTTTTTCACGAAAATCTAAAGCGCCAGTTTGGCCATCGGCCAGCCGATAAACCATAAACCCACCGCCGCCAATATTGCCGGCTTGTTGATAGACCACAGCCAAGGCAAAATTAACCGCCACGGCCGCATCAAAGGCATTGCCGCCAGCAGCCAAAACATCACGGCCAATATCGGAGGCCAAACCATGTGCGCTGACCACCATAGCAGTGTCGCCATAGACCCCTTTGGGGGCCAACCGCCAATGATGTTGCAGATAAATAAATTGCAAATTGAGATAGGGCGCGAGCAGCATCACCAAGCTTAAAACCACTGTGGCAATGGCCGGTGATGGCGGCGACTTGGAACTACGCATGGTGGACTCCCCTTTTCCATCAGCGTAATGGGCAAATCATCAATCAGCAAGACGACAAGTAGCTTGTCGCCAGCCCATCATCGCCCTATCATTATTGGCTAGATAGGAGATTGTAAAATGAGTGCTCAACAACAACGCGCGGGAATGGAAAAATACGCCCGCCTTTTCACGCCTTTGGACCTCGGTTTTACGACCATTAAAAACCGCGCCATTATGGGTTCCATGCACACTGGCTTGGAAGAAATGCCGGATGGTTTTGAGCGCATGGCGGCTTATTTCGCTGAGCGCGCGGCTGGCGGTGTTGGCATGATTATCACCGGCG
>JAYOCI010000070.1:0-544 GCA_038105345.1 Rhodobiaceae bacterium | reverse complement strand
AATCTGCATTAAAAGCCTGCACATGGGGCCGCTGGCGCATAATGATGAGCTGGTTGCGCCAACCGCCATCAAGTCACGGATTAGCAAATATGTGCCGCATGAACTGGATGCTGCAGGCATTGAAAAACAAATTAACGACCATGCTCATTGCGCCAAATTGGCTCAAGAGGCGGGCTATGACGGGGTCGAGATTATTGGCTCTGCTGGCTATTTATTGTCGACGTTTTTGGTCGAAAAAACCAATTTGCGCACCGACGAATATGGCGGCTGCTATGAAAACCGCATGCGCTTTCCCTTGGAAGTGGTGCGCCGTTGCCGCGCCGCCGTTGGTGATGATTTTATTATCGTGTTCCGCATTGCCGCCATGGATATGCTGCAAGGCGGCATGAGCTGGGATGAGATTACGCAATTGGCCAAAGCGCTTGAACAGGCTGGCACGACGATTATTTCCACCCATTTCACAAGGCACGAAAGCGCCGTGCCGACCATTGCCACCATGGTGCCGCGCGCTGCCTTTACGTCAGAAACCGCGCGTTTGCGCAAA
>JAYOCI010000239.1:0-1501 GCA_038105345.1 Rhodobiaceae bacterium | reverse complement strand
GCCAATCTCTTGCCAAGCAACAGGGTCATGCTATTGTTTCGGCAATTATTGTTTGAGGAGACAGAGATGACCGCTTTAGACACATTCCGCGAGGAAACGCGGGCTTGGTTGCAAGAAAACTGCCCCGAATCAATGCGCACGCCCATGCCGGAGCGCGAAATGCCGTGGGGTGGCCGCAATGCCAGCTATCCCAATCCTGACACCAAAGTTTGGATGGACCGTATGGCCTCGCGCGGCTGGACCGCGCCCGAATGGCCGGCTGAATATGGCGGCGGTGGCCTGTCGAAAGAGGAAAACAAAGTGCTGCAACAGGAATTGGCCGCGATTAAAGCGCGCCCTGCCCTGACCAGCTTCGGCCTTTGGATGCTTGGCCCGGCACTGTTGGAATTTGCCAGCGAAGAGCAGAAGCAGAAATATATTCCTGAAATCATCAAGGGTGAAATTCGCTGGTGTCAGGGCTATTCAGAGCCGGGCGCGGGGTCTGACCTCGCCGGTCTGCAAACCAAATGCGAAGATAAGGGCGATCATTATCTGGTCAATGGCCAGAAAGTGTGGACCTCTTATGCCGATAAATGCGACATGATTTTTTGCCTCGTGCGCACCGACACCACGGTTAAGCATGACGGTATTTCTTTCTTGCTCATCGATATGGATAATGAAGGCGTGGAAGCGCGCCCGATTAAACTGATCTCCGGTTCATCGCCCTTCTGCGAAACATTCCTGACCGATGTGAAAGTGCCGAAAGAAAATCTGGTCGGCGAGCTGAACAAAGGCTGGACCATTGCCAAGCGTTTGCTGGAGCATGAGCGCAGCATGATTTCAGGCATGGGCATGGGCGCCGGTGCGGCCTCTATGGGCGGCATGGAAGCCGTGGCGAAAGAAAATTTCGGCACAGATGGCGAGAAAATCGCTGACACCAGCATTCGCCAAGCCATTGCCGACCACAAAATGGACCAGCAAGCTTTCGGCCTGACGCTGAAGCGCGCATCCGCCGAAGCCAAATCAGGACAAGGCATGGGCGCGGCCTCAGCCATGTTTAAATATTACGGCACGGAAGTGAACAAGCGCCGCTTTGAATTGCTGCTCGATGTTTTGGGCACGCAAGCTTTGGGCTGGGAAGGCGAAGGCTTTGACAGCAAAGAATTGGCCGTCACCCGTTCGTGGCTGCGCTCGAAAGGCAATTCGATTGAAGGCGGCACATCAGAAGTGCAACTGAATGTTATTGCCAAACGTGTGCTCGGCCTGCCCGACGCTTAAACCGGCACTGCCGATACTCTTGAATATTAGGGGGATTTCTCATGGCACTCGTGCTGACTGAAGAACAAACCATGCTTCGCGATATGGCGAAGGATTTTTTCACCGAACAGGTTCCGGTGACCAATTTGCGCAAATTGCGCGATGAAGAAGATGATTTGGGCTATGACAAAGAGGTCTGGGCGCAGATTGTTGAGCTTGGCTTTGCCGGTATTTTGATACCTGAAGAGCAAGGCGGCACCGGCTT
>JAYOCI010000238.1:0-1506 GCA_038105345.1 Rhodobiaceae bacterium | reverse complement strand
GGAGAGCGCACAAAGGCCATGCGTCCGTCGCGCGGCGGGCGATTAATGGTGATGCCGGCGGCGGCCAGCTTCTCACAGGTGGCATAAATATCGTCAACCTGATAAGCGAGGTGGCCGAAATTGCGGCCCTCATCGACTTCTTTTTCATCCCAATTATGGGTCAGTTCGATTTGTGCTTCCGGCTGTCCAGGCGGTGCGAGAAAAACCAAAGTAAATCGCCCTTCCTCAACATCAAAACGACCGACATTTTCAAGCCCCAAATGGGTGCAGAAAAAATCAAGCGTCGCATCCAAATCAGTGACGCGGATCATGGTGTGAAGATACTTCATTGCAGTCCTCTTAAAAAACGAACCCTATTTTAACTCAAACCGCACATAAATGTGGTTTTCTTTTGGCCGCTGTTATTTAATAACGCGATGTTCAAGGAAATCGATTTCAAATCGCAACGCATTAATTGTCACGGTCGCATTTATGAGCCGGACAGTAAAAACAGCAATGGTGCAGGCGTGGTGCTGGCGCACGGATTTTGCGGCACGATGGATACCGGGCTTTTTCCCTATGCTGAGGCTTTTGCCAAAGCGGGTTTTCACGCTTTGTTGTTTGATTATCGCGGTTTCGGCCTTAGCGATGGTACGCCGCGCCAATATGTTTCTGTGCCGCGCCAGCGTCGTGACTGGGCGCGCGCCATTTACACCTTACGCAGCCATGCAAATGTGGATTCAGAGCGCATCGGTCTTTGGGGTATGTCTTTTTCCGGCGGCCATGTCATTCATATGGCGCATAAAGACCCGACCATTCGCGCCGTTGTCGCTCAGGTCCCTGCCATTGATCCGATATTGTCGATGAATATCGGCAATTATGAGCGCGGGGTGAAAAAGACGCTGCAAATTCAGCAGCAATTGATAAAGCGTTCAAAAGAGCGAATGTTTTTCAAAAAACCTGAAATGATGCTGGCCGCGCCGAATAATGATAATGACATCGCCGTTTTGGCGGCGAAAGAGGCGCAGATTTATCCGAAATTGGGTGGCCCGAGCTGGCGCAATGAATTGCATCCTGACAGTTTCTTAACCGGCGAATTGAACGAAAATAATGCGTCGCTTTTGACCGATGATTTGACCGTGCCCATGCTTATTCAAATGGGTAAGAGCGACCGGCTGGTGTCCAATGAGGCCATCGGTAATTTTGTGCGCCGCTGCGGGCCATTAGCTACACTGACTACATATGATGCCGATCATTTCACCATGCTGCAGAACAATCGCACTCGCAAAATGGCGATTGATGAAGCCATTGATTATTATAAAGAGCACCTGATTTTATGAGTTCAACACTGCGCCAATGGGTCGATGAAGCAGAGAATGTTGTGATTTTTACCGGTGCGGGTATGAGTACGGATAGCGGTATCCCTGACTTTAGAAGCCCGGGTGGTGTGTGGACCCGCATGGCGCCCATCATGTTTCAGGATTTTATTGCCAGCGAAGAAAACCGTATCGAAGCGTGGCGGCGCAA
>JAYOCI010000237.1:0-1507 GCA_038105345.1 Rhodobiaceae bacterium | reverse complement strand
TCGATGAATTGAAAAGCACGGGCTATTTGCACAATCATGCGCGCATGTATTTGGCGGCTTATATCGTCCATTGGCGGCGCGTCAAATGGCAAGCCGGTGCGGTATTTTTCCTGAGCCATTTGCTCGATGGCGATGCCGCCTCCAATAATTTATCTTTTCAATGGGTGGCCAGCACATTTGCCAATAAGCCCTATTTCTTCAATCTCGAAAATCTGCAGAAATTCGCCGCCATGCAGGCACCGTGCGATTATCATGCCAATAAATGCTTTGGCGGCACTTATGATGATGTGGCGATGCGCCTGTTTCCCAATCTGGAGACAGTGTGATGGGCTCACTGATTTGGCTGCACGAAGATTGTCTGCGTGCCACGCATAATTTATTTGCCCATGCGCCAGACGCGCAAGCCGCATTCATTTGGGACGACGCCCATATGGCGGCCATGCATTACGGGCTCAACCGGCGGGTTTTTATCTATGAGACATTGTGCCAATTGCCGATTGAGATTTATGCCGGCGACACGGTGACCCTGCTGGCCCAATTGGCGGCAGACGGGCGAGACATTGTGACCGGTAAAACCCCAAATCCGGCTTTGAAAGCGGTGATGCAGCGCTTGCGCGAAACGACGAAAGTCAGTGCCATTGCCGATGCACCTTTTGTGCAAATGGACAGCCCGCCCGATTTGCGGCGCTTTTTCAAGTATTGGAACAAGGCCAAAAAACACGCCTTTTTATATGATGGGCGTCCATAGCCCGGCTATTGCGGCAAGACCGCTTCAACCGCGCGCAGCAATTTTTTCGATTGCGGTTTGGTGAGCGATGAAAAATCGCGCACAGCGCGGCCATTCGGGGCGATGAGGAATTTGTGGAAATTCCATTTTGGATGGGCACCGGTTTCAGCGGCCAGCCATTGATAAAAAGGATGCGCCGCAGCACCCTTGACGATCAATTTATCGCTCATCGGAAAATCAATATTGAAATTGACCGCGCAAAATTCCTCAATCTCATCCTTGCTGCCCGGCTCTTGGCCGCCGAAATCATTGCTCGGCACGCCCAGCACCACCAAACCCTTATCGCGGTAATTTTGCCACAAGGCCTGCAAGCCGTCATATTGCTTGGTGAAGCCGCAATAAGAGGCCGTATTGACCACCAATATCGCCTTGCCGCGATAATCGGCCAAATGCAGCTTGTCGCCATTAATGGCGGGCAAAGAAAAATCATGCGCTGTCGGCATTTCAGCCGCCACCGTTGTGGCCAAAAACACAAACAAAAAGCTTAAATATCGCATGTGCAAGAGATAGCGCCGGGTCGCGCCGTTTCAATGGGCCGTGCAATATTATTTGAACTTTGACACAAGCCGGTTCTAAGATGGCCGGGAAAGTAGCGTGATATGTTTTTATATCAGTCAGAAAATGACAGCCATTTTGAATGCCCGCAATGCGGGCAGCACGGCACTGTGCCGACGGCGCATCTTGATGCGGTTTTGCAGCGCAATGAGCACGCCGTCATCA
>JAYOCI010000236.1:0-1512 GCA_038105345.1 Rhodobiaceae bacterium | reverse complement strand
CAGCAAGCCTTTGCCGATATGGACCCGAAAGCGGTGATTTTATCGGGTGGGCCAAATAGTGTGGCTGATATTGATACGCCGCGTGTGCCCGATAGTATTTTGAACAGCGGCAAGCCAATACTTGGCATTTGCTATGGGCAGCAAACTTTGTGCACGCAATTAGGCGGCGAGGTTGAGCAATCTGATGAGCGCGAATTCGGCCGCGCCTTTTTAGAGCTGACCAGCGCCTCCCCCCTGTTCGACGGGGTCGGGGCTGTTGGCGAGCAAATTCAGGTTTGGATGAGCCATGGTGATCGGGTCAATAAATTGCCTGACGGGTTTTCGATTATCGGCACGAGCGAGAACGCGCCCTTTGCCGCCGTCGCCGATGAGGCGCGCAAAATCTACGGCGTGCAATTTCATCCCGAAGTGGTGCATACGCCGCAAGGGGCTCAAATATTATCCAATTTCACCCATAAAATCGCTGGCTGTTCGGGCGATTGGACAATGGCTGCCTTCCGCGAAAACGCCATTGCGGCGATCCGCGCGCAAGTGGGCACGGGACGGGTGATTTGTGGCCTGTCGGGCGGCGTTGATAGTTCTGTGGTGGCGGTGCTTTTGCATGAGGCGATTGGCGAGCAATTAACCTGTGTTTATGTGGATACGGGCATGATGCGAGCTGGCGAGAGCGAGCAAGTCGTGGGGCTGTTCCGCGATCATTTCAATATTAAATTAGTGCATAAAGATTGCAGTGATTTATTCCTTGGCAAGCTCGAGGGTGTCGATGATCCGGAGAAAAAACGCAAGATTATTGGCGCGACTTTTATCGATGTGTTTGAGGCTGAAGCCAATGCTGTGGGTGGGGCGGATTTTCTGGCGCAGGGCACTTTATATCCTGATGTTATTGAGAGCGTATCCTTCACCGGTGGCCCGAGTGTGACGATTAAGAGTCACCATAATGTTGGTGGCTTGCCTGAGCGCATGAATATGCAATTGGTCGAGCCGGTACGAGAATTGTTCAAAGACGAAGTGCGCGTTTTGGGTCAGGAGCTTGGTCTACCTGAGGCTTTTGTTGGCCGCCATCCATTTCCCGGGCCTGGTCTGGCCATTCGGATTCCTGGTGCGATTACCGGCGAGAAGTTGGAAATTTTGCGCAAGGCCGATACGGTTTATCTTGATGAAATTCGCAAAGCCGGCCTGTATGACGACATTTGGCAAGCCTTTGCGGTGCTGTTGCCGGTGCGCAGCGTGGGCGTCATGGGTGATGGTCGCACCTATGACTATGTTTGCGCCTTGCGGGCGGTGACCTCAACCGACGGCATGACGGCCGATTATTATCCGTTTGACCATAGCTTTTTGAGCCGCGTTTCCACGCGTATTATCAATGAAGTTAGAGGCATAAACCGCGTCGTCTATGACATCACCTCAAAACCCCCGGGAACGATTGAGTGGGAATAGCAGTGTCGGATAAAATTAAAAGATCCAGGGCGCTACCCCTCTGAAGAAGTAAAGCGTCCATGTAACGAGTTTACG
>JAYOCI010000069.1:0-8864 GCA_038105345.1 Rhodobiaceae bacterium | reverse complement strand
ACGAAACCATTAAAGCCCTGCTCGAAGACCTGCCGGGCGGCAAGTGGACGGCCAAGATAAAGGCCATAGGATCGACATTAAGCGATGCCGCAAGGCTCACCGCCAGCGGGGTAAATAACACCGCTGTCGCATTATTCGACAAAACATTGGTGACAATGGCGCAAAGCAAGAAAAACGCCGAAAGAATAATCGCCGTTGGGGCGCCGTCGAAAAGCACTAAAAACCCGTCTGAAATATAATTGGCCCCACCAGTGGCCGACAGCGCAGTGGCCATGGCGAGGGCGGCGGCGATGACCAGAAAAATACGCAAGTCAAAGCCGCGACTGGCTTGGCGGACATTTAACACGCCGCTCAACACCATAGCCGTCGCGCCGGTCAATGCGGCGACGACAATCGGCACCAGACCAGAGGCGGCGGCGATGACAGTGGCGGCAAAAATCATCCGAGCGGCATTGGCTTTCTCAAAACGCGGCAATTCGCGAGCCGACCATTGCATCAGCAAAGTGTCACGATTGCCGCGCAGCGCTTCAATATTTGAGGCGTGGCCAATGACCAGCAACACATCGCCAGCTTCAAGGCGCACATTAGCCATTTCGTGGCGCAACATCGTCCGGCGGCGTTGCACACCAATGATGAAACAATCGGTCGTATGGGTGAAACCGGTTTGATAAATTGCCCGTGACGCCATGCGCGAGCCAGGGGCAACGACAATTTCCGCCAACATTAAATCTTCGGCCTCGCTCTCGGCAGGGCGCGGCACAAGCGGCATGAGTTGATTACGCAAAAGATGCTGTTTTTGTGCCAATGCATCAGATATTTCGCGCCGTGTGGCGGCGACAAATACGCGATCACCTGCGGCCAATGTGTAATCATCAAATGGCGGCAGCATGGTTTCGGTTTTGGTGACAATCATTTGCACTGTCATGCCGGTCATTTCCGGAAAAAACCCTGCCTTTGATTGGCGTCCCACCAATTGATCGCCGCTGCGTAGGCGCAATTCAATAATATATTGCCGACCATTATCGGAGGAATCTTCGGATTCGGCCTCTGCATGGGTTCCCAATAGACGCGGCATCACGAAGAAAACATAAAGACCGCCGACGCCCATTAACACAAGGCCGGGGAGGGTTTGATCAAAAAACCCAATTTTGTCACTGCCAATGCGAAACGCCGTATCGGCGACCAGCAAATTGGTCGAGGAGCCGATCAGGGTCAACATACCGCCCAAAATTGTGATGAAACTCAGCCCCATCATATAGGGGCGGCTGGCCTTTTGCGTGCGATTGGCGATGGCCACTAAAATCGGAATGGTCATGAGAACGACCGGCGTATTGTTCAAAAAGGCGCTCGATATCATGGCCGCCACAAGCACAACAATCATGGCAATTTTTGACGAACGCAGGGCGCGTCGCGAGGCTTTATCAATCAGCTTTTCCAGCGCGCCAGATTGGAACAAGCCTTGCGCCATAATCAATAGGGCGACAATGGTAATCAGCGCTGGATTGGAAAATCCGGAGAGCAGCTGCAAGGGCGTAATCAGCGCCACGCCTTGGCTGTCGAGCGGTGGGGCGATGGAAAAGGCCAGCAGCAATGTAATAATGATCAGCAGCGAGGTAACTTCCATGGCCAATTTCTCGCTGACATAGAGAACCATGGCAGCGATAATGACCAAAAAGGTAAACCACATATAAAATTCGCCAAACATCGCCATCACTATACATATAACTCCAGGTAGCCACTAGATTAAACACCTGCTTTCGGGCATAAGAAAGTGAATTGTAAAGGGAAAAATGAATGCAGCAGGAACTTCGCAAGGCTTTTGGCAATTTTGGAACCGGCGTGGCGATTATTGCCGTGCGGGGTGACGATCAGCAAGCCTATGGTCTGACGATTAATAGTTTCGCCTCTGTTTCGCTAGAGCCGGCTTTGCTGTCATGGTGTTTGGCAAATGAATCCGACATGATGGCGCGCTTATCGGCGTGTGAGACCTTCAGTGTGAATATTTTGGCTGCTGATCAGCAATATTTATCCAATCGCTTGGCCAAACCGGGCGACCATAAAATTGCCGCTGATGAGTATAAAATTGGCGACCATGGCGGAGTTTTGCTGAATGGCTCATTGGCCCAGTTTGAGTGCCGAACTTATGAAAAAATCAATGCTGGTGATCACGTTCTCTTTATCGGCGCAGTAGATGCGGCGCATTATTGCAGCCAGCAGCGCCCACCATTAATTTATTTCCGAGGCGCTTATTCGAATTTGCAAGCCGCCGGAGAGGTCTGATGAGCCAGATTGCCTTTATTGGTCTGGGGGTCATGGGCTATCCCATGGCGGGTCATTTGGCCAAGGCCGGCCATCAGCTGTCGGTTTACAATCGAACCGCGCAAAAAGCTGAAAACTGGGTCGCCGAATATGGCGGGCAAGCCTGCGCCACCCCGCGTCAGGCAGCCGAAGGCGCCAGTCTGGTCTTTAGCTGTGTTGGCAATGACGATGATTTGCGGGCGGTTATTCTGGGTGCAGATGGGGCTTTGGCCGGCATGTCGGCTGGGGCGATTTTAATCGATCACACGACAACATCAGCCGAAGTCGCGCGCGAAATTTCCGCGCTCTGCCAAGAAGCCGGTGTCGATATGCTGGACGCGCCCGTCTCTGGCGGCGAAGCGGGGGCGGTCAATGGCGCGCTAACAATTATGGCTGGCGGTGAGGCTTCGGTTTTCGAAACAGCGCAACCAATAATGATGCGTTTTGCCCGCGCCGCACGGCTCATGGGGCCGGTTGGTTCGGGACAGCTGACCAAAATGGTCAATCAGATTTGCATTGGCGGCCTGCTGCAAGGTCTGTCAGAGGCGCTCGCCTTTGCCGAAAATGCTGGCCTTGATGGGCGTGCGGTGATTGATGTGATTTCCAAAGGCGCGGCGCAAAGCTGGCAAATGGAAAACCGTTTTGAAACCATGATTGATGGCCAGTTTGATTTTGGCTTTGCGGTTGATTGGATGGTTAAAGATTTGGGCATTTGTCTCGATGAGGCGGCGCGCAATGGGTCGCATTTGCCGGTCACGGAAATCGTCAAATCTTATTATGGCGACGTACAAGACATGGGCGGCGGGCGATGGGACACATCCAGCCTGATTGCGCGCTTGCGTCAGCTCGATAAAACTAAAGATCGTTGAGCAGCTTCGCCGCTTCAATGGCGAAATAGCTCAACACGCCATCGGCACCGGCTCGTTTGAAACTGGCGAGGCTCTCTAAAATTGTTTTTTCACGAGCCAACCAATCGCGCTCCATGGCACCGGCCAACATGGCGTATTCGCCAGACACTTGATAGGCAAATGTCGGCACACCAAACTGGTCTTTACAACGCCGCACAATATCGAGATATGGCATGCCCGGCTTGACCATCACCATATCGGCGCCTTCGCTGATATCCAGGGCGATTTCTTGCAAGGCCTCATCGCTATTCGATGGGTCCATTTGATAGGTTTTTTTGTCCCCCCGCAGACGGTCACCGGAGCCAACCGCTTCACGGAAAGGGCCATAAAAGGCAGAGGCATATTTGGCGCTATAGGCCATAATCAATGTATTGCTATGCTGCTCCGCTTCCAGAGCCGAACGAATGGCGCCAATGCGGCCATCCATCATATCTGATGGGGCGATAATATCGCAGCCCGCCCGCACTTGATTGAGCGATTGTTTGACTAAAGCCTCAATGGTTGCGTCATTGATAATCTCATCGCCATCCATCAGCCCGTCATGGCCATGTGCCGTATAAGGGTCGAGGGCAACATCGCACATAATGCCAATATCCGGCACTGCATCCTTAATGGCGCGCGTGGCGCGGCACACAAGATTATCGGGGTTAAAGGCTTCAGTTCCCAAATCATCGCGGGCGCTGTCTGGTGTGTTGGGGAATAGGGCGATGGCGGGAATGCCCAATTCGGCCGCCTGTTTGGCAGCTTGCACACATAAATCAATGCTGATGCGCTCAACCCCTGGCATGGAGCTGATGGCTTGGCGCTGATTGTCGCCCTCAATAACGAACACTGGCCAGATTAAATCATTTGGCGTGAGGCGTGTTTCAGCAATCATGCGGCGCGACCAATCGGCTTGCCGCAAGCGGCGCAGACGGGTGGCAGGATATTGGCGATCAATCATCTTTGGTCCTCTAATCAGCTGTCTTCATAGCGCGCTCAGCGGCGTGGCGCAATATTTCCTGCGCCAATCATCGGCTTGTTGACCGCTTTGCGACATTTGTCTTACGTCGCCGCCATGGTATAAGCAACGACAAGACATCGAGTCTGGGGAGAGATTTATGCTGAGCGAAGAGCAAATTGCCATTCAGGATATGGCGCGCAGTTTTGCAATGGACAAGATGGCGCCTCATGCGGCCATGTGGGATGAGGAAAAAATATTTCCGGTCGACACATTGCGCGAGATGGCTGGCTTGGGCTTTGCTGGTATTTATCTGCAAGAAGAATTCGGCGGCTCCGGCCTGACGCGGTTTGACGCGGCGGTGATTTTTGAAGCCCTTTCCATGGGCTGCACATCAACAGCGGCTTTCATGACCATTCACAATATGGCCAGCTGGATGATTGATCGTTTTGGTTCGCAAGCCCAGCGCGAAAAATATCTACCGCGGCTGACCTCAATGGAGCTCATTGCTAGCTATTGTTTAACCGAGCCAGGTTCCGGCTCTGATGCCTCAGCCATGCGCTCGCGGGCGGTGCGCGATGGCGACCATTATGTGCTGAACGGAAGCAAGGCCTTTATCTCTGGTGCTGGCACCTCAGATATTTATGTCGCCATGGTCGGCACAGGCAAAGACGGCTCTGACGGCGTTTCCTGTTTCATTATTGAAAAAGACACACCGGGTCTCAGCTTTGGTGCCAATGAGAAAAAAATGGGCTGGAACAGCCAGCCGACGGCGCAGGTTATTTTCGAAGATTGCCGCGTGCCGGTCGAAAACCGCATTGGCGAGGAGGGCGAGGGCTTCAAATTCGCCATGATGGGTCTCGATGGTGGACGTTTGAATATTGCCGCTTGCTCATTGGGCACGGCGCAACGCGCTTTTGACAAAGCCTTAGCCTATGCCAAGGAACGCGAGCAATTTGGCCAGCCAATCGCCAATTTCCAAGCCATGCAATTCAAATTGGCCGATATGGCGACTGAATTGGAAGCAGCGCGATTAATGCTATATCACGCGGCCCAATCTGTGGACGCCAATGATCCGCAGAAAACCCAAAAATCTGCCATGGCCAAACGTTTCGTCACTGACACATGTTTCAATATCGCCAATGAGGCGCTGCAAATTCATGGCGGCTATGGCTATCTGAAAGACTATGAAGTCGAGCGTATGGTGCGCGATTTGCGGGTTCACCAAATTCTCGAAGGCACGAATGAAATTATGCGAGTGATTATTTCGCGAGGCTTGTTGAAAGCATGAGCGACGAAATCTTGCTGCAAAGAAATGGGGCCAGTGGGATTATCACGCTCAATCGGCCCGAAGCCCTCAATGCTTTGACGTTGAATATGGTGCGTCTAATAACGCCGCAATTGCAGGCGTGGATTGACGATGCCGAGGTTGAGAACATCATTATTGAAGGGGCGGGCGCCAAAGGCTTTTGTGCCGGAGGTGACATTCGCGCCCTACAGGATTGGGGACGTGCGGGCGCGCCAGAGGCGACCGGATTTTATCGCGAGGAATATGTTCTTAATCGGATGATAAAAACCTGTCCGAAGCCTTATATCGCGCTGATTGATGGCATTACCATGGGTGGCGGCGTCGGCATGTCAGTGCATGGGCGCTATCGTGTGGCCACCCAAGCGACCGTTTTTGCCATGCCGGAAACTGGTATCGGCCTTTTGCCAGATGTTGGCGGCACTTATTTTCTGCCGCGTCTGCCCGGCCAAATTGGTGCCTATATGTCATTGACCGGCGCTCGATTAAAAGCAGCTGACGCGCTTTATGCTGGCATTGCCACTCATTATACGCCGGCCGAAAACTTAGACGCTTTGAAACAGGTATTGGCAACGGGCGGCGACGTCGAAGCTGTTTTGGCGCAATTTCATGAGACCCCTGAGGGCGGAAGTCTGGCCGATTTGCAATCTGATATTGATCGCCTGTTTTGTGCCGATAGCGTCGTCGATGTGCTGGATGCGCTCAAGGCTGACGGCAGCGATTGGGCAATGCAGCAATATGCTTTGATTGAAAGCAAATCACCGACCAGTGCGGCTGTCGCTTTGCGGCAAATGCGCGATGGCGCGCAGGCTGATTTTGATGAATGTATGAAAATTGAATTGCGGGCCGTCACACGCCTTATGCATTTAGATGATTTTTATGAGGGTGTGCGGGCGATTATTATTGAAAAAGATAATCAGCCAAAATGGTCGCCAGCCCGCCACCAAGATGTTACCGCGGCCCAAATTGACGCAATTTTCGCGTCATTAGGGGCCGACGAATTAACCTTTTAACGCGACGGAGAAGCATATGGCATCTATCGGATTTATCGGCCTCGGCAATATGGGCCTACCTATGGCGAAAAACCTTGTGGCCGCAGGTCACCATGTGACCGGCTTTGACCTGTCGCAAGCGGCCCTCAATGAATTAGCGGAAGCTGGTGGTCATATGGCGCAAAGCGCTGGCCAAGCGGTGGCTGCGGCTGACGTGGTGGTTTCCATGTTGCCTGCAGGGCGTCATGTTGAAACCGTCTATACTGGCGATGAAGGCGTTTTGGCCTCGGCACCGGCTGGGGCTTTGCTGATTGATAGCTCCACCATTGATGTCGATACTGCGCGGCGTGTGGCAGATGCTGCTCAAGCGGCCGGATTTGACATGGTTGATGCGCCTGTGTCGGGTGGCGTCGGCGGGGCGGCGGCTGGCACATTGACCTTTATGGTCGGCGGTAGCGCGCAAGCTTTTGCCAATGCCAAGCCAATTCTCGAAGTGATGGGCAAAAACATTTTCCATGCTGGCGGCAATGGCAATGGGCAGGTGGCGAAAATCTGCAATAATATGCTGCTCGGCATTTCCATGATTGGCACGTGCGAGGCTTTCATGTTGGGCGAGAAACTGGGACTGGATGCGCAAACCCTATTCGATATTTCAGCCACGGCTTCGGGCCAATGTTGGTCGATGACCAGCTATTGCCCAGCGCCGGGACCCGTGCCGACCGCGCCGTCAAACAATGATTATAAAGCCGGTTTTGCCGCCGCCATGATGCTGAAAGATTTGAAATTGGCGCAAGAGGCATCTGGCTCTGCTGATTGCCAAACCCCCATGGGCTTACGCGCCACGGAGCTTTATCAGCAAATGGCCGAAAAGGGCCAAGAAGACCTCGACTTCTCAGGCATTATACAAATGCTCAAAGGGGCGTTTTAGGCGGCTATTTTCGACGGCCAAAAAGCCGTGGCACAAAGCGATTGGTGCGCGCCATATATTCGGCATAGCCTGGTTTTTTAATCAGCCGACGCTCCAGCATTTTGGCACCTGAAACATTCATCAAAAGATAAGTCATGATGATGGGGCCAAAAATCGTCCAAATCGCTTCCGGTGTTGCTGCCACAACGGCAATGTAAATACCCCACCAGAACATGGCATCAGCAAAATAATTCGGGTGACGCGTGCGGGCCCACCAACCGCTATCAAGCAAGTCGCCAGGCTGCGCATTGGCGCGAAACTTGGTCAGCTGAATATCCGCCAGGGTTTCCATAATCAGTCCGGCCAGAGCAATAATCAGGCCAATGATTGTCACACCGGGGAGGGCGACAATGCCGCCGAAATAAGTCGCCGCCATATAAGGCATGGCGACGAGCCAGAGTAAAATGCCTTGCAAGGTGAAGACGGTAAAAATACTGCGCCACCAAAATTTGTCGCCATGATAAGCGCGCATTTTTTGATATCGGTAATCTTCTTCGCCTTCGCGCCGCCAGCGCGTGCCCAAATGAACGAACAAACGCACGCCCCATAAAATCACCATCCATAAAGTGGCGAGGGTGAGGGGGGCGAGGTTTTCGCCGGTCAGCAAACAGCTTGCCGCAATGACGGCAAAGCCAAGGCCCCAGAACATATCAATAATGCTCGCATCTTTAATGCGAACGCTCACAAGCCATACCAAGGCCAGCATAATCGCGGCTGCGGCGGCTCCGGCCCGAAACGGACTGTCAATTACAAGGTCAATTAATGTCATAGTGCAAATCAATCTATATTGATTTAGCTTATAGGCAATAAAATTTAGCGTTTGGATTTGGTTATGATGGACGTCAACCATCCCTTTTTAGATCATGACGGCGTTTTGGCATTTGCCCATCGTGGCGGAAACTGCGTGGCGCCGGAAAACACGATGGCGGCTTTTGCCCATGCCGTCGAACTTGGTTATCGGTATTTGGAAACCGATGTTCATGCCAGCGCTGATGGCGAGGTTTTCGCTTTTCACGATGATGACCTCAGCCGCATGATTGGTGAGGATGTTGCGATTAGCTCACTGAGTGCCGCAGAGGTGTCGGCCATTCGCTTGGAAGGCGGTCATGAAATCCCCAAAATGTCCGACCTTTTCGAGGCCTTTCCCGAGGCGCGGTTTAATATTGATGCGAAAGCGTGGTCGGTAGTTGAGCCATTGGCAGCGGTCATCAATCATATGCAAACGCATGAGCGTGTCTGTATTGGCGCCTTTGACGATAAGCGTATTGATAAAGTTTATGCCCTGACGGGAGCCCGCCTCTGTCGCGGCATGGGGCCACGACAGGCGACCAAATTTCGTGCTGCGGCGACCTTGCAACTGCCCATGCCATATCGCGCCGATTGTTTGCAATTCCCCAGCGCCCATCGGGGCATTCCTATGGTGACGCCGGCGCTTGTCGCTTATGCCCATCGG
>JAYOCI010000235.1:0-1525 GCA_038105345.1 Rhodobiaceae bacterium | reverse complement strand
CGGCGTTCGCTCAGGCTTTTTTCTTCATCTAATCTCGGCTCTAGCGTCATTGAAAAACCTTTAGGCCGTTACTGTTTCACGCTGTTTTTCTTTTGATGCCAAATCAGCCAATACAGTTTCACCGGCAATCGCTGATTGACCAATCGCCACCAATGGCACACTGCCCTTTGGCAAATAGACATCACAGCGGCTGCCAAAGCGAATGAGGCCGAAACGCTCACCAGCTTGCATTTCTTGGTCTTCATGCACAAACGATAGAATGCGTCGCGCGACCAGACCGGCGATTTGCACCACCACCAGCTGTTTGCCATCAGCCATCTCTACCAATAGCGACTGGCGCTCATTGGCATCACTGGCCTTATCTAAATCGGCGCTCAGGAATTGGCCGGTGCGATAAAGTGATTTGCGAATTGTGCCACTGACTGGCAGGCGGTTCACATGGCAGTTAAAGACATTCATGAAAACCGAAATGCGCGGCAGAGCTTCGTCGCCAAGCCCCAATTCTTCCGGCGGCACGGCATTGGTAATCATATTCACCACACCATCGGCGGGGCTGATGACCAGACCTTCGCGTTGCGGCGTTACGCGGGCTGGGTCGCGGAAGAACCAAGCACACCAAAGTGTCAAAATAACGCCAATCCAACCAAGAAAATCTGCCAGAAAAAACAGCAGAAACGCAATCACGGCAAAAATTGCAATGAAGCGATAACCTTCCGGGTGGATGGGGAAGAGTATAGATTTGAGAGCTCGCATATTTATTCCTATCGGCTTTCGCCTTGTTCGTCTTGGGTGACCGGTGTTGCCGATACCCCGTCTAATATTAACTTATAGACTACTGCATCCTTCAAAGCTTCGAAAGACGCAACAATAATATTGGCATTGACCCCTATGGTGCGCCAAGAGTGGCCATTTTCATCAACACTTTCGATGGTCACACGAGTGACGGCTTCTGTGCCTGTGTTGAGAATACGCACTTTAAAATCAACCAAACGCATTTTCTCAATATTCACCGCATAACGTTTCAAATCGCCGCGCAGAGCCATATCCAGCGCATTGATTGGGCCGTTACCAGTGCCGCTGCCGACCACTGTCTCGCCATCAATAACCAAGGATACTTCGGCCATTGATTGGGTCACCCCATTGCCATCATTGGCGATATTAACATTATAGCCCTTCACCTTGAAAAATTCCGGCAGCCGGCCCAATTGCTCAAGCGCCAGAATTTCGAAGGAAGCGCCGACCCCGTCATAGCTATAGCCTTCCATTTCTTTTTGCTTCACTTCAAAAAGAATGCGGTCAATGGCCGGATCCTTGGCGTCGACATCAATCTTTGCCGACACCAGACGATCAATCACATTGCTTTTGCCCGCTTGGTCAGACACTAAAATCGTCCGCTGATTGCCGACCTTGGTCGGATCAATATGCTCATAGGTCGATGGGTCTTTCATCACCGCCGATACATGAATACCGCCCTTATGGGCAAAGGCAGATGCGCCGACATAGGGCGCGTGTCGGTTCGGCGTGC
>JAYOCI010000068.1:3829-8940 GCA_038105345.1 Rhodobiaceae bacterium | reverse complement strand
GGCCATTCGCGATGGGGTTTTGCCGCCGACCTTGAACCTTGATAATCCATCGGTGGAAACAAGTTTGAATCTGGTGCCGCATCAGGCGCAGGAGAAAAAAGTAACCGCCGTTCTGTCGAATAGTTTTGGCTTTGGCGGTACCAATGCGTCTCTGGTGTTTAAGGCCGTTTCCTAAATATTGTGGCGCAGGCATCCGACGTCTTTCAAATCAAAAAATGGCTCCTTCTGAGCTTATTTATCGGCTTCATGGTTTTACTTATGGGCTTTGGCTTCATGTTTGCCTCCGGCCCACACAGCCAAGACCAGCGCATTAGCTTTGAAAAAGGTGTGTCCCTGACGTTCATCGCCAGTGATTTAGAACGTCAAAATTTAATTCATAGCCGCCTCATGTTCCGTCTATTAGCGCGGCTCAGCGGGCAGGCCAGTCAAATGCGGGCGGGCGAATATGATGTGCCGGCCCATGCCAGTATGGCGGCGATTTTGCAGATTTTAACCTCTGGTAAGAGTGTGCTGCACGCCGTATCGGTGCCAGAGGGTCTGACCAGCCAGCAAGTGGTTGAGTTATTGGCTGAGGAGCCGATTTTACATGGCGCGGTCGATGTGCCAGCAGAGGGCAGTCTTTTGCCCGAAACCTATCATTTGCCCCGCGGCACAATGCGGGCTGATTTGATTGCGCAAATGCAAAAAGCGCAAAGCGATTTATTGGCGGTTTTATGGCCGCAACGGGCCGCCGATCTGCCGATTAAAACGCCGCAAGAGGCACTGATTTTGGCTTCAATTGTCGAAAAAGAAACAGCGTTGGAGAGCGAACGACCATTGATTGCGGCTGTGTTCATTAACCGATTGCGCAAAAATATTCGGCTGCAATCTGATCCGACAATTATTTATGGTTTGGTCGGCGGTGTTGGCACTTTGGGGCGTCCCATTCGGCGCAGCGAAATCCGCCGCCGCACTGACTATAATACTTATCGCATTGACGGTTTGCCGCCGACGCCAATTGCCAATCCCGGCCGCGCGGCGATTGCGGCTGTGCTTAATCCGGCCAGCAGTGAGGCGTTATATTTTGTCGCCGATGGCACGGGCGGTCATGTATTTGCCGAAAATTTGCAAGACCATGAACGAAATGTCAAAAAATGGCGGCAAATTCGTAGCTCGCGCCGATAATCCGCTATACTCAGTTGATTCGAGGAGCGCATATGTCGAGTTTTATTCATCGCCGTGGTCTTATGTTGGTATTATCGTCGCCGTCGGGAGCTGGCAAAACCACATTGGCACGTGGGTTATTAATGGCTGATGATGACATTGAAATGTCAATTTCACTGACCACACGTCCGCCGCGCCCCGGTGAGATTAACGGGCAGGATTATCATTTTGTTGATGCGCAGACCTTTGGTGAAATGCGAAATCGTGGCGATATGCTGGAACACGCCAAAGTGTTTGACCATTATTACGCCACCCCGCGCCAACCGGTAGAGGCGGCATTGGGCGCTGGTCGCGATGTTTTGTTCGATATTGATTGGCAAGGCACGCAGCAATTGCAAGCCAGCGCAGCGGCTGATTTGGTCAAGGTTTTTCTCTTGCCGCCAAGTGCCGCTGAGCTTGAAAAACGTCTGAAAACCCGCGCTCAAGACAGCGCCGACGTGGTCGCCCGCCGGATGTCTAAAGCCTCTAATGAGATTAGCCATTATCCGGAATATGACTATGTCATTGTCAATGAGGATGCCGAACACAGTTTGGCGCAATTGCGCGCCATTTTAACCGCTGAGCGGTTAAAACGTGATCGTCAGACCGGACTTTCAGATTTCGTCCAAACCTTGCGCGGCTCGCTTTAGAAATTAATTGGTCAGCACCACGCGGCCAAGAATTTTGCCTTCACGCAAATCATCCAAAGTCCGGCTGGCTTGGCTCATATCGCGCATTTCAACCGGAATCGGATTGATTTTGCCCGATTTCACAATTTCTAACATTTCAATTGTATCGGCCAAAGAGCCGGTCATTGAGCCGCCGATGGAAATCGCGCGGAATGGGAAATATGGAATTGGCATTTGGAAAGCGCCACCAAATAGGCCGACCACTTTGGCTTCGCCACCACGACGCAGCGCGGCTGAGGCAAAAGCCAGAGAGCTTTCAGCACCAACAAAGTCAACCGCTGCACCAACACCACCATTTGTGTCAGCTTGCAATTTGGCCAAGGCCTCTGGGTCTTTCGGATTATAGGCCGCATGCGCACCAGCACCCATGGCGGCTTGCAATTTATTTTCGTCTAAATCAGCCACAAGAACTGGCCGATTGAGCATTTGCAGCGCGAATTGCAGCGCCATCATGCCAACGCCACCAAGCCCCATAATCAGCACAGGTTCATTATCATCCATTGGTTTGAGATGTTTCAGCGCTGCATAAGCGGTAATGCCAGAGCACATATATGTGCTGGCCAAGCCTGGCTCAATCCCATCAGCGTCGAGGCAATAATGTTCCTCAGGCACCAGACAATGGGTAGAAAAGCCACCCGGCAAGCGCACGCCGAGGGCGCGACCAGTGCAATAATGTTCACGGTCATTATGGCAATCAGGGCAGTCGCCGCAGCCAATCCATGGGTAAATTACTTTGCGTTCACCGACTTTGACATTCTTAACATCATCACCGATAGCGATAACAATGCCTTCAATTTCATGTCCGAGGGTGAACGGCGTTTTGCGGGCCCGTGTCACATCGAGTTTTTCGCCGCCGCCCATGTCGAAATGGCCATCGTGAAAATGCACATCTGAGTGGCAAACGCCGCAATGGCTGATTTCAATCAACACTTCATTGCCTTTTGGCTGCGGTAGCTCCGACTCCACTTCTTCTAGTGGTGCTCCATAATTTACAATTGCCTGACTTTTCATTGCTTTCTCCCTATCAACTATGAAACGGCTTCGTCCAAAAGACGCGCCAATGTGCAAAAGGCTTCGACTGAAATCTCCTCGGCCCGCGCGGTCTCATCAATAGAAGCGCTGGCGAGAAGATTTTGTGGTTCCAAGCATATCTGTTTTAGGCTGGCGCGCAACATTTTACGTCGCTGACCAAAGGCCGCAGCGGTAAGTTTTTCAAATGTTTTCGGATTGGCTTCGGCCAATGGCTGCGCCCGCGGCGTCAGCTGCACAATCGCCGATGTGACTTTCGGCGGCGGCACAAAAGCCTGTCGATCGACTTCAAAGACCATATCCGCATAGGTCAGCCAACCGGCCAAAACCCCCAAGCGGCCATAGGCGCGCTCTTTGTGTTTGGCGACAATGCGTTGCGCCACTTCTTTTTGGAACATCAGTGTGAAGGACAAAAACTTCGGCCGCCATTGGTCATCCTGCCAAGCCGATTGCAACCAATCGATAAGCAGCTGGGTCGCCACATTATAGGGGAGGTTGGAGACAATGCGATAGGGCGCGTCGGTCAAGCTCGCTGGGTCGATTTTTAGCGCATCGCCATGAATAATCTCGACCCGTCCGGGATAATGCGCAGAGATTTCTTCCAGTGCCGGCAAAAATCGGCGGTCGGCCTCAATGACAATAACTTTGCGCGCGCCCTCCATCAGCAAGCCACGGGTCAAACCGCCCGGGCCAGGGCCGATTTCAATCACATCGCAATTGGCAATATCGCCAGCCGTGCGGGCAATGCGTCGCGTCAGATTAAGATCAAGGATGAAGTTTTGTCCAAAACGCTTGTCGGCGCGCAATTGGTGATGCGCAATGACATCACGCAGCGGCGGCAGTCCATCTTCACTCATAAAGATTAACGATATTCGACAACGGCTTCGCGTCTTAGGTCGCGCAGATGACGTCTTGCCATCATCGAAAGGCGTTGCGAATAAATATTGTCAGCAATGCTTGCGCGTGAAATCTGAATACCGAGGTCGTCTTTACGGTCACAGACAATGATTACGCTGGTGCCATCTGCGCCCGTTTGTAGCGGTGCCACTTTACCGGCTTCAAGATTGCCAATCAAAGGGTGCAAAGCGGCTGGTAATTCCTGCATTTGCTTCAGACCCGAGCGTTTCGCATCGGCTTGCAATTGCTTGGCGGCTCTTTGCGCTTGCCGACATGTTTTGAAATCATTGGCGAAGTCGGTGACTGTCGCCGATGGCGTATCTTTGTCAAAGCTCACAGTCAGCAAATCAAACTGATTTTTCATCGGGTCTTTCGTGCCGCCCTGTTTGACGTCGCCCAGAGCCAGAATATAAATGCCAGCGCGTGTGCGTACTGGCGTTGAAATTTGCCCGGGCTGCATTTGAACAATAATGGCGGCAATATCTTTGTCGAGCTGGTCAGCTGACAGCCAGCCTAATTGGCCGCCGCGCGCTGATGAAGGGGCGACGGAGAATTGTCGTGCCACAGCACCAAAATCGACGCCGTTTTTCAACTGGGTGACGATTTCACTGGAAAGCGCCTCGATTTGCCGATCATCGGCAAAACTGTCCAGATTGAGAAGAATTTCGCTGACATAATAGCGCGGCTGATTGATCGACCGCATGGCCTTTTCAAATTGTTCGTCGACTTCTTGATCACTAATCTGCAAACGACCGCCGAAGCTCCGACGGACGAATTGCGACCATGCCAATTCGGCTTCAATCTGCTTTTTTAGCGTATCTTCTTCAATGTTATTTTCGCTCAGAAACGTCTTAATGCCGTCATAGGACATTGTGTTTTCTTTCGCTATGCGCTCAATGCTTTTGTCGACCTCTGTCGGCTCCACCTTGATTTCGACGCGGTCGGCCTCTTGCATTTGTAATTTTTCATCGACCAAGGAGCGCAAAACTTGCTGGCGAAGGCGCTCGCGCATTTCATTGGATTTTTCCAAGCCAGATGTGGCAAAAATCAAATCAACCCGCTGATCAACGTCAAATAATGAAATCACTTGATCATTTACGATTGCGGCAATGCCCTCAATCGCGCGGTCAATTGCGGCTACGGCGGGCTGCGCGACCACAAAACTTAGGGCGAGAACGAGGCTTAAAGCGCTAGGAAATTTGAATTTTTGCATAATCTACTCTTTGGTTGAGACCTTGTTTAACACATTTGCCTGCGACATCACAAAACCTAAATCGAACTAGACCTGTTGAGTTTTTCGCCATAGTGTTGTCC
>JAYOCI010000068.1:1226-3819 GCA_038105345.1 Rhodobiaceae bacterium | reverse complement strand
CCCCACACGCATATCGTGTGCTGCCATCCATATCACAATTCCTGGAGAAGAAAATGTCTCTTACAATTAGTTTCACTGCCGAAAAAACCCCTTCTAATGGATCATTGATTATCGCTGTTACGGAAGGTGGCAAACTCGCCCCCCTTGCCAAAGCGCTTGATAAGAAAACTGGCGGCGCGATTACGCAGGCCATGAAAATAAAGAAATTCACTGGCGCGGCAGGGGCGTCTTTCACGCTTTTGGCGCCGTCAAAAACAACCCTTGATCGTATCGTTGTGATGGGTTTGGGAGATCCGAAAAAACTGAGCAATACGGATGCCGAAAAATTCGGTGGCACGGCTTTGGGTGCGGTTGAAAAGACCGATGCGCCCGTAACGATTTTGCTGGAGCCAATGCGCGGCGCCTTGACGGCGGCAGATTTCGCGGCGCGGGCTGCCACTGGCGCTTTGCTGCGCGACTATAAGTTTGAAACCTATAAGACAATGAAGAAGGCACCAGCTGGGCCGAAGAAACTGACCATTGCGACATCGGAATTGGCCGCTGCGCGCAAAAGCTTTGCCGAGCTAAAAGCGGTCGCTGAGGGCACAATTGTGGCCCGCGATTTGGTCAATGAGCCGGCCAATATTCTAACGCCCGCCGAATTTGCCAAACGGGCAAAAACCCTCACCAAACTTGGTGTGAAGGTCGAAGTATTGAGCGAAGCGCAAATGAAAAAGCTCGGCATGGGCTCGCTTCTGGGTGTTGGCCAAGGCAGTAAACAGCCGAGCCAAATGGTGGTGATGCAGTGGAATGGTGCAGCCAAATCGAAAAAGCCTGTGGCTTTTGTTGGTAAGGGCGTGTGTTTTGACACGGGCGGTATTTCGATCAAGCCAGCGGGTGGCATGGAAGATATGAAGGGCGATATGGGCGGGGCCGCTGCGGTGACTGGCCTGATGCACGCGCTGGCGCGACGTAAGGCAAAGGTTAATGCCGTGGGTGTTTTGGGGCTGGTGGAAAATATGCCCGGCTCAAACGCGCAGCGCCCGGGCGATATTGTGTCCTCAATGTCGGGGCAAACCATTGAAGTATTGAATACTGATGCCGAAGGGCGTTTGGTTTTGGCTGATGCTCTTTGGTACACACAAAAGCGTTTTAAGCCACAATTCATGATTGATCTGGCGACGCTGACTGGCGCTATTATGATTGCCCTGGGGCAAGAATATGCCGGTCTGTTTAGCAATAGCGATGAATTATCAGAGCGTTTGACCGCCATTGGCAATGCAGAGGGCGAAAAGGTCTGGCGCATGCCAATGTGCGAAAACTTCGACAAAATGATCAATACGCCCAATGCCGATATGAAAAACATCGGTGCTCGCTATGCTGGCTCGAGCACGGCAGCGCAATTCTTGCAGCGTTTCACCAATAATGTGCCATGGGTGCATTTGGATATTGCTGGCACGGCCATGGGGTCGCCGAAAACTGCCATTAGCCGAACATGGGCCAGCGGTTATGGCGTGCGCCTGCTCGACCGTTTGCTAAAGGCACATTACGAATAGGAAGATTGTGAGCGAAATTCTGTTCTATCATTTAGAGCGCCAATCGCTTGAGGAGGCTTTGCCGAAATTGCTTGAAGCGTCGCTGAAACGCGGCTGGAGAGCCGTGGTTCAAGCCCCCGACGAAGCCCGCGTGAAGGCTTTGGACGAGCATTTATGGCGTTGGCGCAGTGATAGTTTTCTGCCGCATGGGGCGGCGGGAGATGAACGCTTGCAAGATTATGCCGCTGATCAACCAATATGGGTTACCGCCGAAGATGAAACGCCCAATGGCGCACAAGTGCTGTTTTTGGTCGAGGGGGCAGAGCGTCAGGCGCTGGATAATTTTGAGCGTTGCGTCTTTATGTTCAATGGCCGCGACGATGAGGGCTTGGCGCAAGCGCGCAAAAAATGGAGCGACTTGAAACAGGCTGGCCACGACATGACCTATTGGCAGCAGAATAATGAAGGTGTTTGGGAGAAGCAGGCATAGCTTCTTGCAACGCGGGCATATCTTCCCTATAAGGCCTGAGAATTGTTATCTCCTGATATCTGAAAGGAAGCTCTTATGGCTCTTGAACGCACTTTTTCGATTATTAAACCAGACGCCACACGCCGCAATTTGACCGGCAAAATTATTGACCGTTTCGAAAGCAATGGTCTGCGCATCATCGCCTCAAAGCGCATTCATATGTCTCGCGAGCAAGCCGAGGGCTTTTATGCTGTGCATAAAGAGCGTCCTTTTTTCGGCGAATTGGTTGAGTTTATGATTTCTGGCCCCGTTGTTGTTCAGGTCTTGGAAGGCGAGAACGCAATTTTGAAAAACCGTGAAATCATGGGCGCGACAAATCCAGCCGATGCCGACGCTGGCACAATCCGCAAAGATTTTGCTGAAAGCATTGAAGCCAATTCCGTGCACGGTTCAGACGCCGCCGAAACCGCTGCTGAAGAAATCAAATATTTCTTCTCAGACGCCGAACTGGTTGGCTAATAGATAAAAAATGAAATTGAAATTGGCGGGCCTATTCAGTGCCCGCCATTTTTTTAAGCACAATATCCAGCGCTTCTGGATAGGCAATATG
>JAYOCI010000068.1:0-1216 GCA_038105345.1 Rhodobiaceae bacterium | reverse complement strand
TATGTTCTTGCTGTAAAACCCGCGCGGCAAGCCCATCAGCCGTATCATCGGCCAGCACGGGCACTTTCTTTTGCACAATCACCGGCCCGTCATCCATCTCTGGGCGCATGTAATGCACCGAACACCCGTGTTCGCTTGCCTTATCGTCAAGCGCCCGCTGATGCGTGTTCAGCCCTTTATAGGCAGGCAGCAATGAGGGGTGGATATTGAGCAATCTATCATGCCATTGGCTGACAAAATCCGCCGTCAATAGGCGCATGAAACCGGCACAGCAAATCAAATCAACTTTTGCCTCTGTCAGCTTTTGGTGCAGGGCGGCGTCAAAATCGGCGCGCTGGTCGAATTGTCGGTGGTCGATGACTTGTGCGGGTATGTGGTTTTCGGCGCAAAATGTCAGTCCGCCGGCATCGGGTCGATTGCTAAGCGCCAAAACCAGCTCGGCGGCAACCTCATCGCGCGCGATATGAGCCGCCAAGCTTTGCAGATTGGAGCCACGGCCCGAAAATAAAATCGCAATACGCACTAGCCGCCGACTTTGGCTCATTTTTCAAGACTGCCCGAAAACACCACCGCATCGCCTTGGCGCGGGGCGAGTGTGCCAATTTCAATCACTTCTTCGCCTTGCGCATCGAGGCATTGGCTAACCGCCGCGGCTTGATCGGCGCTGACAATAACAATCATGCCAATGCCGCAATTGAAGGTGCGCAATAATTCATGTTGCTCAATATTGCCCATTTCTTGCAAACCAGCGAATACTGGTGGCAAGCGCCAAGCCGACAAATTAATCTCGGCGGCGCACGCATCGGGCAAAATACGCGGCAGGTTTTCTTGAAATCCACCGCCTGTCACATGCACTAATGCTTTAATGCCTGTCGTCTGTTTTAGGGCCGCCAGCACGGAGCGCACATAAATTCGCGTCGGCTCGAGCAAATCCTCAGCCAGCGACAGACCCGGGGTGAAGGGGCTGGCGTCTTGCCACTGCAGATTGTGCGCGGCAATTAATTTGCGTACCAGTGAAAATCCGTTGGAGTGCAAACCGCTTGAGGCGAGACCGAGAACCACATCTCCCACAGCAACATCTTTGCGCGGCAAAATCTCAGCCCGTTCGACAGCGCCAACGGCAAAACCGGCAAGGTCATAATCGCCATCATGATACATGCCCGGCATTTCCGCTGTTTCGCCGCCAATCAGCGCGCAATCTGCCAAAAGACAGCCA
>JAYOCI010000234.1:0-1542 GCA_038105345.1 Rhodobiaceae bacterium | reverse complement strand
ATCAGCAGATTTTGTACCGTCTCTTTGCCGAGATAATGGTCCATGCGGAAAATATTATGCTCTTCAAAAACCGCGCCTACGCCCTTATTGATTTCATCGGCGCTTTGCAAATCCGAGCCAATCGGCTTTTCCAATACCACGCGCGCTGAGCGGTTTTTAAGCCCGGCCTTGCCGAGCGCGGCGCAAATCGGCACATAGAGCCGCGGCGCCACGGCGAGATAAAAGATCCGCGGACGCGAGTCATTTGACAGCGCATTTTTCACGCCATCCCAATCGGCCTTTGCATCTGTGGCATCAATGTCGAAATAGCACAAAAGCGCGGCAAATTTCCGCCATTTATCTTCCTCGAAACTGTCGGTTGCGGCGCTGCAGCTTTGGCGCACCATATCGAGATAAGCCTCGGCCTGCATGGCGCCACGCGCCGCGCCGACAATGCGACTGGTATCGTCAATCTGGCCGTCGCAATAGCGGTGGAATAAAGCGGGCAAAAGTTTTTGCCGCGATAAATCACCGGTGACGCCGAAAATCACGATATCAAAAGGTTCGACGGGCACGAACTCTGCCACGGCAATCTCCTATGCCAAAGAATGAGCGCCAAAATAGCGCTAAGATGACAACGTTGTCAAACGGCCTGTGAAAATGCTTTTCTCTTTGCAATAATGGGCGGAATGATTTACGGGCAGCTTTCGCGAATGATGATTTCGGTGGAGAATTCAAAGCGCGATTGGTCGAGCGCTTCGGCATGCACCCACTCAATCAGTTTTTGGGTCGATAAATGCGCCATTTCATCGACCGGCTGCGCCAAGGAGGTGATGGTCGGCCACATGGCGCGTGCAAATGGGCTATCGTCAAAACCGACAACGCTCAAATCCTGCGGCACTTTTTTGCCATTGCCCAATGCCGCAACAATTATCCCGACCGCCATTTCATCATTGGCGGCAAATATGCCGGTGACATTTGGTGCTTTTTTCATCAGCATGTCAAAAGCGGCAAAGCCCGACTGCATGGAAAAATCACCGGCCAGGCGCACGGTATTTTTCTTCGGCAATTGCGCCGCCTCAATGGCTTCCCAAAAGCCGGCTTCGCGCTGGCGACTGGCCGCATGGCTGTCGAGCCCGCTGATAAAGGCCAATCGGTCATGGCCGCGGGCAATCAAATAATCGGTAATGCTGCGGCCGGCATTTTTCTCATCAATAAAAACATTAATGGCGTTTTTCTTTTTCTTGCCCGGCGAGATGAGCGCATAGGGAATATTGCGTTTTTCGATTTCCCTCATCACCGCCATATCATCGCTGACCGGCGGCGATAAAATCACCCCATCAACATCATAACGCAGCAAATAATCGAGCAGCGCCTTGTGGTAGGAGCCTTTATGTGGGGCCAGCTTTTCGGCCACGGCATAATAACCTTGCTCAGAACAAGCGCGCCGCATGCCTTCATAAATTTCCGACAAATAATCGGTATTCGGATTGTCGTAAAAATGCGAGATGACAAAACTGCGCTTGCTGGCCAATTGGCGCGCCGAAATATTAGGGCGGTAGC
>JAYOCI010000067.1:0-9043 GCA_038105345.1 Rhodobiaceae bacterium | reverse complement strand
TCATAGATCATATGATCGGCGAGCAGTTTTTCACCCTGACGCATGGCTCGCATGGCGGCGGTTTTAATCAGTTCAGCCGCGATGATTTTCAGCTTTTCTTTCAACCGCGTCTTGCGCATTTGCCATGCGCCACCGCCAATTTTGTCGAGGCTGACGGTCATATCATCGCCACCAAAACGGCTCAGCAAGTCGATATTTTCAACCGGCAAAAACAGCCGCGCGTCACCATGGTAGACAAGTTTTAAACAGTCATGCGGCGCGCCGCCGGCATCAATCGTCTGCAAGCCCTCGAAACGGCCAATACCATGTTCGACATGCACCACATGATCGCCGGGGCTGAGACTATTGGTTTCAGTGAGAAAATTCTCTGCTCGCTTGCGCCGCGCCGGTCGCACCATGCGGTCGCCAAGAATATCCTGCTCGGTCAGCAGATAATAATCATCGGTCTCAAAGCCGTGATCTATTTGGAAATCAGCAATGTGAATCGGCTCTGGCGAGGCCACGACGTCTTGCCAATTTTGGCTCACATGAATGGCATCCAGACCATGTTCCTGAAATAATTGCACCAGCCGATCGACAGCACCCGCGCTTGAGGCGTTTAGCAGGATTTTTTTACCCTGCTTTTGCTTATCGCGTAAATGCGCCACCACTGTGTCGAACAGATTGATGTTTTCTTGCTGCCGTTCGCTTGAGAATTGATAGGCATCGCGGCCTTGGAAATTCATCACTTGCTCACCCTCTGGCAAGGTGAAACCGGATAATTGCCGCAACCGCACCTCGTTCAGACGGGCGCTCCACTCCTCTTGCAAGAGATATAGATTTTCTGGCGGCAAGGGTTTGATGATGCGCTGGGTAGTTGGTCGTTTACTATCCTCCACCATGGCTTGGTGGCGGGCTTGATAATAGTCATCGACTTGGCTCAAGCGCTCTTGATAGGCGGCTTCCAATTGATCATCGCATAAATAAACGCAGGCGCCGCAATGATCAAAAATGGTTTCCAGCGTATCGTGGAATAAGGGTAGCCAATGTTCCATACCTTGGTAACGCGCGCCCTCACTTATCGCTTGATAGAGCGGGTCTTGGTCCATCACTGTGCCAAATTGGCTGACATAGCCGCGCCGAAACGCCAGAATACTTTCCTCGGTTAAATGAATTTCGCTGGCCGTGGTTAATTGCAATTCGGTCAATTGGCCGGTGGTGCGCTGGGTTTCAGGGTCAAAATGACGGATCGACTCCAATGTATCGCCGAATAAATCAAGCCGCACCGGAGCCTCTTCGCCGGGCGCGAAAAGATCAATAATACCGCCACGCACCGCATAATCACCGGCCTCCATAACCATTGAACAGCGGCTATAGCCATTGCCAGCGAGAAACCCGACCAGAGCTTCGCTGTCGAGCATTTGCCCGGGGCGGATGGAAAACCCTAATTGCGCCAACATATGCCGCGGCGGCAAACGTTGCGCGGCGGCCGACACAGTGGTGATAACAATATGCGGCTGGCCGTCAAAATGTGGCAGAGCGGCTAAACAAGCCATGCGTTTGGCCATGAGCGCACCATGCGGGGAAAGACGGTCAAATGGCTGGCAATCCCATGCCGGAAGTTCAAGCACCGGCACATCATTGGCAAAAAACTGCAACATATTGACCAAGCTGGCGGCTTGTGCGGCGTCGCGGGCGATAAACACCATGCGGTCTTGTGCCAAACGCGCCATATCGGCCAGCACTAAAGGCTGGTAGCCATTGGGAATACCGCCAATGTGCAAACGTCTTTCAGCCGCGATAAGCGTATCAAAATGAGATTGTGACACCATTGTCCCCAGCGGCCTGTCGGTGAAGCCGATTAACTTGCGTTATTTTGATTCATAAAAGAGAGGCTCAAGAACTTGTCCAAAAGCGGTGAACGCGTATCTTCTGGCACGCTATCGCGCCCCGTAGCCCAGATAAATAATTGGTCGTCTGGCAATTCCAAAATTCTTTCATAGTCGACCAAATCATCGCCTTCGAGCTCCTCTAAAAAGGTGTCGGCGAATTTCTTGAAGATGATATCCATCTCCTTAATGCCGCGATAGCAGGAGCGGTGATATAATTTTCGCTTATGATCGTTCAAATGTTGCATGGGTCTCGACCTTATCTCTGGGTTTATATACACACTGTGGCGCCATCTTGCACGGGCTTAGCTGACCATATAGGTGAAAATTTATGGTAAACTAGTGTGACTCGAAACAGGAAACCATCCATGCGTCCGTCAGTCCTCAACCCGCTGTTTAAAGATGCCACCGATTTGCCGGGCATTGGGCCGAAGCTCGGGCAGGTTTTGGAAAATTTTATCGGCGATAAAATCATTGATTTGCTGTGGCATTTGCCAAGCAATTTGATCGATCGACAATATCGTCCGTCTCTGGCCGATGTCGAGGATGGCCGTATCGCAACTTTTGAAGTGACCATTGTCAAACATCAGCCGCCACCGCGCCGCCATATGCCCTATCGGGTGACCTGCCAAAATGACACGGGGTTTTGGTCTTTAGTGTTTTTTCATGCCCGCGGCGACTGGTTACAAAAAGCTCTGCCGATCGGCGAAACGCGGATGATTTCAGGGCGTGTCGAGCGATTTCGCGATAATCTGCAAATCGTCCACCCCGACCATATGCTGGAACAGCGGGCGTTTGATCAATTACCAGTGATTGAGCCAGTCTATCCGCTAACCGCTGGTATTTCGGCCAAAGTATTGATGAAAGCCACGCAAGCGGCGCTTCCACAAGTGCCGCAGCTGGCCGAATGGCAGGATCCGCAATGGATCGAAAAAAACCAATGGCCAAATTGGCATGATGCCATCTATGGCGCCCATCAACCGACGGGTCTGGCAGCGCTGGCGCCGCTACATCGCAATCGCGCACGTTTGGCCTATGATGAATTGCTCGCCCATCAATTAGTGCTGGCGCTGGTGCGGCGTCAGCGGCGACAATTACCCGGACGCCAGTTTCACATTGACCAAAAAATGCAGCAGGCGTTTTTAGCGCAACTCCCCTTCGCGCTGACTGGCTCGCAGCAACAGGCCATCGCCGATATTCAGGCTGATATGCAAAGCCCGACGCGTATGTTGCGCCTGCTACAGGGCGATGTCGGCAGCGGCAAAACTGTGGTGGCGGTTCTGGCCATGTTGCAAGCGGTTGCCAATGGGGCGCAGGCGACGATTATGGCGCCGACCGAAATTCTCGCCCAGCAACATGGTGAGACCATCGGCCCATGGTTGGATGCTCTGGGTATTCGCTGGGCGCTGATTAGCGGCCGCAATAAAGGCAAACTGCGGCAAGAGCGGCTAGATGATTTGGCTTCTGGCAAAACGCAAATTGCCATTGGCACACACGCCTTGTTTCAAAATGATGTGGCATTCAAAGACCTTGGGGTTGCGGTCGTTGATGAGCAACACCGATTTGGTGTTCACCAGCGCATGAGCCTGTCCTCCAAAGGCCAAGGCGTGGCTGTTTTGGTGATGACCGCCACGCCAATACCGAGGACGCTGACATTAACCGCCTATGGCGATATGGATGTGTCGCGCATGGTCGATAAGCCAGCCGGTCGCAAACCGATAAGCACGCATATTTTCAGCATGGATCGCTATGGAGAAATCGCCGGTAATTTGAAAAATGTTCTGGCTGATGGCGCCCGCGTCTATTGGGTGTGCCCTTTGGTCACTGAAAGCGAATTGAGTGATCTGCAAGCCGCTGAGGAGCGCTTCAAAGAATTGCAAAAACTTTATGGCGCTCAGGTCGGCCTTGTGCATGGGCAAATGAAAGCGGCTGAAAAAGACGCGGTGATGGCCAAATTTCAAGCTGGTGATATTCGTATACTCGTCGCCACAACTGTCATTGAGGTTGGGGTTAATGTGCCCGAAGCGACAGTCATGGTGATTGAACACGCTGAACGTTTTGGTCTTGCACAATTGCATCAATTGCGTGGTCGCGTTGGGCGCGGCTTGGATAAGTCAACTTGCCTGCTGATTTATCGCGCGCCACTGGGGCAGACAGCGCGGTCACGGCTAGAGATTATGCGCGATACGGAAGACGGATTTGTGATTGCCGAGGAAGATTTGCGTTTGCGCGGTGCTGGTGAATTATTGGGCACGCGCCAAAGCGGCCTGCCGACCTTCCGTATAGCCAGTCTTGAAGACCACGCGGAACTTTTGCCGACAGTGCATGATGATGTGAAGCTGATGCTGAATAATGACCCTAATCTTGAAAGCCCGCGCGGTCAGGCTTTGCGCTGTTTGCTATATTTATTCCGCCGTGACGAAGCGATCCGTTATCTGCACTCAGGATGAGCTATTTCCATCGTCATCTGATAGGCCTGCGGAAATCACCAAACGTGCGCCCTCTTCTACCGTCATATCTAAAATCGTCAGCTCATCTTCCGGTACAAAAAGCAAAAACCCTGATGTCGGATTAGGCGTGGTCGGCAAAAACACGCCAATCATTGTTTGGCCAGTTGATTTATTGACCCGCCGATCAGCGGCTTTGGTGACAAAAGCAATGGCGAACAGACCCTTGCGCGGGTATTCAATCAGCGCAACTTTAGAAAATGCCTTGCCGTCTTCTTGCACCGCCGTTTTGAAAATTTGCTGCAAGGCGGTGTAAATCGTGCCGATTACCGGCATTTGGCGGATAAAGCGCTCGCCAAAGGCTAAGAAAGAACGACCCAGAAAATTAGCCGTCAGCCCGCCAATAACCGTCAATAAGACAAAAGCCATAATGACGCCAACGCCAGGCAGTTCAAATGGCAGATAGGTTGTCGGGCGAAAAGCCAGCGGAATCCATGGCCGGAACCATTCGTCCAATACATTGACCGCCCATGAGAGGAGATAAAAGGTGATATAAATCGGCGCTGCCACCACCAGACCGGTGAGGAAATAAGTCCGAATAACCGCGAATAGGCTGCGCCGATTGGGATTTTTTAAGTCAGGCGTATCATTCATGATGTCCGTTGCCACCTTTCGCGGTTAGCTGAGTGTCTAGTCTACCCTTGTGTTGGCCAAACGCCAAATAAACTTAAGGGCCTAAAATAATTTAATAGGTGCATAAGTTTGAAAACGTGCTAGGTGATGGCCTATTAGCTTAGCGGTTCAATGTTGCCCATGTGCACTCTCATGTCTAAGCGCTTGGTCGAAAGATTTTAAATGTCAACATTTGCTAAACTAGGTTTGTCGCAAGCCCTCACACGCGCCTTGCAAGACAATAACTATGAAACCCCAACGCCGATTCAAAATGAAATCATCCCGCTTTTGCTGAAAGGCAAAGATGTGGTGGGTATTGCCCAAACCGGCACGGGTAAAACCGCCGCCTTTGTTTTGCCCATTCTTGAGAAAATCAGCAAAAATGAGCAGCGCCCAAGGCCGAAAACGTGTCATGCCTTGATTATTGTGCCGACCCGCGAACTGGCCAGCCAGATTGAAGATAATATCGCCAAATATGGAATTAACGTGCCGCATTTGCGCGCGACGATTGTTGGCGGCATGAAATATCCGCCACAGATTAAAAAAATGGCGCGCGGATTGGATATTATGGTGGCCACGCCGGGGCGTCTCGAAGACCATTTAAAATCTGGCAGTATTTCCTTGCGCGACACGACGACAATTATTCTCGATGAAGCCGATCAAATGCTGGATTTAGGTTTCATGCCAGCCATTCGGCGGATTGTGGCGCAAAGCCCAAAACAGCGCCAGACGGTTTTGCTGTCCGCCACCATGCCGAAACAAATTCGTCAGCTGGCCAATGAAATACTGAATAATCCGTCCGACATCGCCGTCAGCCCGCAATCGCAACCGGTTGAGCGCATCGACCAAACTGTGTTTTTGATTGAAAAAGCTGAAAAACGGCCATTTCTTCTGCGCGCCCTCGAAAATGCTTTCCGCACGATTATTTTTACCCGCACCAAACATGGCGCCGATCAAGTGGTCAAATATCTTGCCAAAAACGACAAAAAAGCCTCGGCCATCCATGGCGATAAATCGCAAGGCCAGCGCCAACGAGCGCTTGAAGCCTTCCGCTCAGGCAAAGAGCATATTCTTGTCGCCACTGATATTGCCGCACGCGGCATTGATATTCCGGAAGTCTCGCTGGTCGTCAATTATGATATGCCAACGGTGCCTGAAGCCTATATTCACCGCATTGGCCGAACCGCGCGCGCTGGCCGCGATGGGCAAGCGATTTCCCTCTGCTCAAGCGAAGAACGCCCGCGTTTGCGCGATATTGAGCGGATGATGAAAAATAAAATTCCGACCGAAAATGTTGCCCATTCCGTGGTCATGGATGCCACTGGTTATGACCCGCTCAAAGGCAAGCAGGTCAAACCGACTATGGATTTATCGGCCGCCTCTGCCCCGCAGACCAAGCGCCGCCATGAAAATAGCGAGCATCCGCTTGATGCCACGCACTATGACGAGGATGGCAGCCAACCACGGCGACCGCGCGGCACCAAAGGCGGACGCCCGCAACGCTCAGGCAAAAAACCGGCCAATCGCCGCGATAGTGGCAAAACCGGCAATCCGGGCCATCGTCAAGCCAAGCCTAAGTTTAAGGGCAAAAGTGCTGAGGGTGGTTTCAAAGGCGGCGACGCAGGCAAATCTGCTGGCAAAAAACCATTTCGCGGCAAGGCCGGAGGTCGCCCGAGCCATAAATCTGGCGGCAAATCTGGTGGCAAATCTGGCGGAAGTCCGGCGCGTCGTGGCAATGACCGACCAAATGCCGGACGCAAAGCCGACTAGCGCCCGCCACCAAAGGCAGCAATATTGACATCATCGTCAACCGCCACGCCATAGCGGGGTTTACGCGAAAGGCAGGTTTCGGCTAAGGCTGGCGCGCCTCATGAGCCTGTTGCACCAAACGCAGAAGATTACCGCTCCATATTTGGTTCAACTGTTGGCGGGAATATCCAGCCTGCTGCATGGCTTGGGTAATTTTCGGCAAAGCCGCAATATCGTGCAGCGCCTCGACGCCGCCGCCGCCATCCCAATCAAGACCAATGCCGACATGGCGCGGGCCTAATAGTGTCAATGTGTGCTGAATATGCGCCATGACATCGTCGAAGTCGGCAAAATCAGGTGGGTATTGCGCATCAATGGCCCGCCGACGGGTCAAAAAGGCTTCTTGATCCGCCAGTGTTTGCGGCGGATTAGCGCGCAAATCGCCATAAAGCGTCATCAGCGCTGGACGCCGCTCAGGGTCGGATTGCAATGTCTTCAAATAGCCCGACAGCGAATTAATATGTATCACCCCGCCCTGCGCCGCTAGTTTTTGCAATAAATCATCGGGCACATTGCGCGGATGATCAAAAATTTGCTTAGCGCCGGAATGTGACAGAATTATCGGCGTGCGCGACAATTCAATCAATTGCGCCAGTGTTGCATCATGCGCGTGCGAGGCATCAATCACCATGCCTAGAGCATTGGCGCGTTCAACCAATTGGCGCCCCAGCGGCGAGAGACCCCCCCATTGCGGGCCGTTCTTGTCGGTCGAACTATCGGCAAACTGATTATTGCTCATATGCACCAAGCCGATAATGCGAACGCCATTGGCATAAAACTCGTCGAGCAATGACACATCCATGCCCAGCGGATAGGCGTTTTCAATACTTTTGAAAACCACACGCTTGCCTGCTGCAGCAATCGGCGCAGCGTGCTCAGCCAAAGTGGCATGGCCGAATAAATCGCTGTGATTGGCGACCATTTCATCAATCAGCTGATTGCGGTGACGCGCGTGCGCTAGGGCGGCCGCAAAACCATCTTCGGTCAGCGGGCCTTGCGGCGTGTAAATCACCCAAAAGCCGCCATCAAGACCGCCCTCACGCATACGCGGCACATCGACTTGCGAAAAATCATAATGCGGGTCATGGCGCGCGGTAATATCAAAGCCGGGGCGATCGAGCACCGCTGGCGTATCCAAATGCGCGTCGAGCACTAATAAATCATCGTGCAAGCGGGTTGAATTTTGCGAGAACAACCAAAAACCGGCGGCGATTAAGGCGACGGCTAATAAAATCAACCGTCGAGAACGACGGCCCCTATGTTGATTATCTTCCATGGCGCTAGCTTACCCTAGTTTTCGCTATCGGCAATGCAAAGGCAATATTCTCATCGAAATAGACCATGGCTTGCGGTAGAATTTGGTTAGCGAGGGAAGAAGATGACACAAGACACCCCCATAGAAAAAGCCAAACATGGTCGTTACAGGCCTCATATTCGCATTATGAAACAAGAGCCATATGCCGCCAATGGCGCGACGCTTCAATTAAACATAAATTTTCATGACACGCCTTTTGGTCGCGCCCTGATCGCCTCGACCCCTCAGGGTATTTGCCATTTATCATTCGACGACAACCAGCAAGCGGCCTTGCAAAACATCCGGCAGCGGTTTCCGCGCGCCATAATAGAAACCGGCGCGACTGAAAATCATGCCGCCGCTATGGCTTGTTTTCGCGGCGAAGAAAAAGCCCTCGCCGATGTTCATTTGCATATTGAAGCAACCGCCTTTCAAGAAGCCGTCTGGAGCGCGCTGTGTGACATCGCCCTTGGCGAGCTGGCCAGCTATCGTGATATTGGCATTGCCATTGGCCGCCCGACGGCGAGCCGCGCCATTGGCGGTGCCATTGGCAAAAATAATGTGGCTTTTCTTATTCCCTGCCATAGGGTGATCGGCAGTGACGGCAGCATGACGGGCTACCGCTGGGGCATGCAGAGAAAGCAGTTAATGATCGAATGGGAGGCCAACCGCAGCCGATTAAATTGACTTGCGGATAACACGCTTTATGAGCAAAATCTGGCGATATTTGACCATGGATGTGGCATGGCAAAACAGTCGGGGGTTTTATCATGCGGGTCTTTTCGTTAAGCGGTTTTTTCACCATCTGCCTCATGGTTTGGCCGATGGGTGTGCAAGCCGAGCCGACCATGGTCGCCGAACAAATCACCTCAGCCACGGCAGAAGCATATGTGCAAAATGGCCCTGATGCGTCAGCTGGTATTGGCGACTGGATTTTATCCAATGGCACATTA
>JAYOCI010000233.1:0-1562 GCA_038105345.1 Rhodobiaceae bacterium | reverse complement strand
TGCTGGCCACGCAAGCGGTTGAAAAACTGACCAACGACAATGCCGATATTCAAGCGGGTATCAATATTATCCGCCGCGCTTTGGAAGCGCCGCTGCGTCAGATTGCTGAAAATGCCGGTGTTGAAGGCTCTATCGTTGTTGGCAAAGTGCTGGACGGTAAGGGCAAAATCGGTTTTGACGCGCAAAACGAAATCTATTGCGACCTTATCGCCGCAGGTATTGTTGATCCGGCCAAAGTGGTGACCACGGCTCTGCGCGATGCCGCTTCGGTTGCCGGTCTATTGATTACGACAGAAGCGATGGTTGCCGAAAAACCGGCACCGGCCGGCGCAGCCCCGGCCATGCCGGATATGGGCGGCATGGGCGGTATGGGCGGCATGATGTAAGTCGCTTTTCGCTTCAAAAATTTAAGGGCCGTCCCTCGGGGCGGCCCTTTTTATTTGGGCATAAATAATTATATGTAATTCACTGGCAAAACCCGCATGCTTTTGCGAGTTTGCGCGCGCTCCTTGAGAGCGAAGAAAAATAAAAACGGGAACACGCATTAAACCGCGTTCGCATTAACCGAAAAAAAACCCTTGCGCCCTAATGTGGCGTCAAATCGGTTGTGTTCCGTCAAGGAGGATAGATTGTATCCGTTGTCACTCTTACCGGCTGCTTTACTGGTCGGCACATTTTTGCAAAACGCGGTTGCGCAAGACGCGCCACCCGTGCCTGATATTATGCCACCGGCCGTTGTGTTGGGCGCTGAAGAAACGCCCCCGCCGCCCATTGCCGCGCCGCTTGAAAGTGTCGATATCACGCCGCCGCATCTCATCGAATTGCAGCAGAAATTGCGCGACCATCCCGACCGTGCCGGTGGTCGTGCGGTTTTTGAAGACAGGGCGCTTATCGGCTACACACGCGGGCAAAACTGCAACACTTATGACGTGTCGCGCTATGGCAATCTTGAAGGCGAGGTGCAGCGCATTGCGCAAAACACCACCCAGGAGCAAAACATGCCGCCTTTTTATGAAACACTGATTGCCATACCCAAGCCGAAATTGTCGAAAAGCGATGACGAAGTTGAAATTGTGCCGGGCATGACGGTGATGGTTGACCTTATCGGCCAAAAGCGAACCGTGTTGAACTACATTATGACGCCGCTAAACCGCGCTGCCGGTGTCGCTTTCCGCGAGAATTAAGCGATGCGTCCGGCACGGCTTCGAGCCAAACGCATGCGGCACGCACGGCGGCGCGCCATGCGCATTATGCCGACATCAGATAAAGCGCTCGGGCAATCAAAACCGCACCGACGCTCAGCATAATGCGCTGCGTCCAGCTGAAAAAAGTCGCGTCTTGCATCTTGTCCAAGACCCTTTTGCCAAGCGTCGTGCCGGTGATAGAGGCGATAATGGCGGCGCAGAGCAACCAGAGTGTCGGCCAGTCCTGTTGACCGGCTGAGGCAGCAAGGCCGCCATAGAAAATCACTTTCGAAATATGGCCCAATGCTTGCGCCACCGCTTTGGTGGCGACCACTTGATGGCGGGTCAATTGCACGCGCTGGAAAAACACATCCAATA
>JAYOCI010000232.1:0-1573 GCA_038105345.1 Rhodobiaceae bacterium | reverse complement strand
GGCCAAGACCGAAAAAATTGCTTCTACTGCGCCAGCTGCGCCCAGCAAATGGCCAACCGCTGATTTGGTTGACGACATTGCCATATTGGCTGCCTGCGCACCAAATAGGCGCTCGACGGCGCGCAATTCGATTTCATCGCCCATTGGCGTCGATGTGCCATGAGCATTGATATAGCCAATATCTTCAGGGTTTAGACCTGAGCGTTTCAACGCCGCCTGCATGGCGCGATAACCGCCTGAGCCATCCTCGGCGGGCGAGGTAATGTGATAAGCATCGCCCGATAGGCCATAACCAACGACTTCAGCGTAAATTTTAGCGCCGCGTTTTTTCGCGTGTTCATATTCTTCCAACACCACAACACCAGCGCCCTCACCCATGACAAAACCATCGCGGTCTTTGTCATAGGGACGCGAGCCTTTTTCTGGCGCATCGTTAAAACCCGTCGACAGCGCGCGGCAAGCGGCAAAACCGGCAATGCCCAAACGTGTGACCGTCGACTCTGTGCCGCCGGCAACCATCACATCGGCGTCATCCAGCATCACCAAACGCGCTGCATCACCAATCGCGTGAGCGCCCGTTGAGCAAGCCGTGACGACTGCGTGATTAGGGCCTTTCAGCCCGTGTTTAATGGAAACATGTCCACCGGCCAGATTGATCAAAGCGCCAGGAACAAAAAATGGGCTGAGACGGCGCGGCCCACGATCACGAACCGTAAAGGCGCCGTCTTCAATGCCCGAAAGGCCACCGATACCTGCCCCAATCAACACGCCAGCGCGCCATTGTTGCTCTTCGGTCTCTGCCTTATAGCCTGAATCCGCCAAAGCCATGTCGGCCGCCGCTCCGGCGAAGATGATAAAATCATCAACCCGACGCTGGTCTTTGGGGTCCATATAGAGGTCGGGATTAAACCCGTTCTCACCACGCTCTACCGTGCATGCAATTTGACACGGCAAATCAGAAGCGTCGAAACTGGTAATCGGCCCAGCACCGGATTTACCGGCAATAAGTCTTTCCCAGCTTTTCTGGATTGTTTCACCGAGTGGATTAACCGACCCAATGCCCGTGATGACGACGCGTCTCATGGTTGATTGAAATGTCGATTAGGCAGCTGCGTCGATAAACTTCACAGCATCGGCAACTGTCAGAATTGTTTCTGCAGCATCATCTGGAATTTCGATGCCAAACTCTTCTTCAAAAGCCATAACCAGCTCAACCGTGTCAAGGCTGTCAGCGCCCAGATCGTCAATGAAGCTGGCTGATTCTGTTACTTTATCAGCGTCTACGCCTAGATTATCGACAACAATTTTTTTAACGCGTTCTACGGTATCGCTCATTTTTGGCTCCTTAAATACCATGTGCCAGAAAATCTAGTCACATTTGCCTTCAATTAAGTAAAGTGTGACAGTCACACCCAATGGCTAGTTATCACCCTTTATAAACCATGTCCATAGACGAGCGCACCTATAAAATGCCTCGTCAAAAGACAAAATTAAATCATCGCCATGCCGCCATTGACGTGCAACGTCTGTCCGGTGACATAAGCCGCCTCATCGCTGGCCAAATATAAACACG
>JAYOCI010000231.1:0-1575 GCA_038105345.1 Rhodobiaceae bacterium | reverse complement strand
TCTCACAGCCATGAATCGTCATTAGACTAGCACAGAAAAGGGCTTATATCAGACAAGCATCGGGCAGATGACATTCCGCCCGGCTCTGCTATAACCCCGTCAGAGGTTCAAAAATGACACAAGAGCTTGACGCTGAACGCCGCAAATTGCATTTCCGCTCGTGCCATCGCGGCATTAAGGAAATGGATATTATCTTCGGCAAATTTGCCGATACGGTGCTGGCCGACTTGCCGCAAGATGAGCTGGCCGATTATCAGCGCATTCTCGAATTGCCCGATGACAAGCTGTTCAGTTGGGCCACAGGCCGTGAAGATGTGCCTGTTGAGGTGCGCTCGCCATTGCTCGACCGTCTGTTGAGCCTGGAGCATATGTAAGCTGCCAATAAGAAAAGAGGCAGAGTTGATAAACGCGCAAATAGAAAAACTGATTTCGCACAAAGGCCGATTGGCCGTTGGTGGCGCGCCCGAGGGCTATCAGCCTCTGGTGCTGGCCGATATGGCGCGCTTGGAGGGCGACCGGCTGGTTTATATTGCGCGCGATGCCTCCGCCGCCACGGCCATGCGCAATATGCTGTTTTTTTTCGCGCCCGATATCGCCACGCTTTATTTACCGGCTTGGGACTGCCTGCCTTATGACCGGCTGTCACCGCAGGTTGCTGTCATGTCGGAACGCATGGCCACTTTGGCGCAACTGCCTTTGCTTGAGGGCTCGCCGCATATTCTAATCACCACCATATCGGCAGCGGCACAGCGCCTGCCGCCGCGTCACATGCTGGCCGGATTGTCGATGGCTTTGAAGCCCGGCAATAATATCAATATTGGTGCACTGACCGGTTTTTTGAGGAGCAATGGCTATAGCCGCTGCTCTACCGTCATGGAGCCCGGCGATTATGCCGTGCGCGGCGGTATTATTGATTTGTTTGCGCCGGGCAGTGAAACACCTGTGCGGCTTGATTTATTCGGCGATACGCTGGAATCCATTCGCCCATTTGAGCCGGAAAGCCAGCGCACAATCGGCCAGTTAAGTGAATTGACCCTGACGGCCGCGGGTGAAATTCACCTTGATGAGGAAACCATTTTGCGTTTTCGGCGCGGTTATGTGCAGGCTTTTGGCACGGTTATGGATAGTGATCCGCTTTATGCCGCCATCAGTGATGGCGCACGCTATCAGGGCATGGAGCACTGGTTACCGTTGTTTCACGACACGCTGGAGACGTTGTTCGACCATTGCGGTGCGGCGCTTTATATCGCCGATGACCAAACCGAAGCAGCGCTGCAAGAGCGCCATGAGCAAATTGCCGATTATTATCAAGCGCGCGAAGAGGCCATGCAGGCTGACATAAAAGAAAGCGACGGGCGGCGCATCATCAAACCCTTGCCACCGGAAGCACTCTATTTACTTAATGATGAATGGGCGCAATGCGTCAACGATACGCGCTGGCGCAGCATTGGTGCGTTTGAACACCCTGAAGGAGAAAACCTGTCGGGTCGCGCGGGCTGCAGCTTTGCCGCCGAGCGCAAGCAGAAAGACATAAATTTGTTTGAGGCAGTCGTTAACCATATAGCGGCAGAACAG
>JAYOCI010000230.1:0-1579 GCA_038105345.1 Rhodobiaceae bacterium | reverse complement strand
ATGGCGGAAACTCAGCTCCGGGCGGAGGCAAAACAGCGAGTTGGCAGCAATGGGTTAACGCGGCCGATGCATACTGGCGAGCCTCAACTGATAAATCGGACGGCGGACTCGGCATTCCATTGCTGTGGGGTACTGACGCAGTGCATGGTCACAATAACCTACAAATGGCGGTAATTTTTCCTCACAACTCGGCGCTTGGCGCGACCGGCGATGCCGATTTATTACGGCGTATCGGCACGGTGACAGCGCGCGAAGTCAAAGCGACTGCGCTAGATTGGGTGTTCGCTCCGACTTTGGCGGTGGCCATTGACGATCGCTGGGGGCGCGCCTACGAGAGCTACTCGGAAGACCAAAATTTGGTCTCTGATTTGGGCGCCGCGATACTACAGGGCCTTCAAGGTTTGCCGGGGGAAAGCGAATTTCTCGACGAAAACCATGTTGTTGCCACGGCAAAACATTTTGTGGGCGACGGTGGCACGCAATATGGCATTGATAAGGGCGACACAATCGGTCGCTTGGGCGATATTAAGAAAACCCACGCCTTCCCCTATCGCGCCGCCATTCAAAACAATGTGCAAACCGTGATGGCCTCTTTCTCCAGCGTCAACGGCGAAAAAATGCACGGCTCGAAAAAGCTACTGACCGATGTGCTGCGTCGCGAGATGGGTTTTGACGGCTTTGTCATTGGCGATTGGAACGGCCATGCTGAAATCCCCGGCTGCACCGCAACCGATTGCCCGCAATCGCTGCTCGCCGGTGTGGATATGTATATGGCCCCTGATAGCTGGAAAGGGCTTTACAATTCTTTGCTGGCGCAAGTGAAAGACGGCAGAGTGCCGATGGCGCGCCTCGATGAAGCGGTGACGCGCATTTTGACGGTGAAATTGCGCGCCGGATTATTTGACGCCGGTCTGCCTTCGGCGCGCCCCGCCGTTGACCGCACCGAGCTGGGCAGCGCCGCCCATCAGGCGGTCGGCCGCGAAGCGGTACGTAAATCGCTGGTGCTTTTGAAAAACCACAATGGCCTCTTGCCCTTCAATCCGCGCGGCCATATTGCTGTGGTCGGCGAAGCGGCCAATTCCATGAGCCAGCAAACCGGCGGCTGGACTTTGTCATGGCAGGGCGACAATAACGCCAATGAGGAATTTGAAACAGGCCAAACCATTTATGCCGGCCTGAAAGAAAAAGTAACAGCCGCGGGTGGCACAATCAGCTATGCCAAATCGGTCAGCGCGCTGCGCGGCAATCCCGATCTGGTGATTTATGTGTTCGGCGAAAAACCTTATGCCGAATTTTTCGGCGATATGAGCGATTTGGTTTTCGAATTTGATGACGGCACGGCCTTGGCTGATTTGGCGGCGCTGAAAAAGCGCAATGTGCCGGTCGTCTCGATATTTCTGACAGGGCGTCCTTTATGGGTCAACCGGCATATTAACCGCTCCGATGCATTTGTGGTCGGCTGGTTGCCGGGTACGCAAGCCGGCGGCATTGCCGATGTTTTGGCGGCAGACGCCAATGGCGCAGCGGTGCATGATTTCACCGGCAGATTATCCTTTTCATGGCCGGCTGACGGGCGCGG
>JAYOCI010000229.1:0-1579 GCA_038105345.1 Rhodobiaceae bacterium | reverse complement strand
AAATTGCCCTGCCCGTCCAGCAGCGGCAAACGCATGGAGAAGTCCTGCTCCATACGCACCAAAGCGTCATAAATCGATTGGTCGCCATGCGGGTGGTACTTACCGATAACGTCGCCAACCACACGGGCAGATTTGCGATAGGGCTTGTTATATTCATAGCCGTTCTCATTCATTGAGAACAAAATACGGCGGTGCACCGGCTTCAGGCCGTCACGCACATCAGGCAAGGCGCGCGAGACAATCACGCTCATCGCATAATCGAGGTAGGAGGTTTTCATCTCCTCCTCAATGCTTATCGGTTCAATATCACCGTCATCTATCGGGGGTTGCGGCGGCTCACCGCCCGCGCCGCCATCATCGCCACCCGCACCTTCTTCGGCGGGGGTTTCTGAGGCTTCTTCTTCGACCGTTTCAGCGTCAATATCGCTTTCGGTTTCGCCTGAATTTTCCGGTTCGTCGGTCAAATTATCGCTTTCATTTATGCCCCGAAAACGGGCTTTTTAACCATCAAAACATAGCACAAAACAAGGTTACAGCAGAGCGAAAAGCATCGCTGTGCACATCTTTTAAGGCGTTGTTTTAATTAGCTTTTAAAGCCTAAAACGGGATGTCGTCGTTAATTTCACCGCCGCCGCCGCCAACCGCTTCCATCGGCGCCGAATCATTGCCGGCTGCTTGGAAATCACCGCCGCCATTGCGCGTGTCCAGCATGGTCATGGTGCCACCATAATTTTGCAGCACCACTTCGGTCGTATATCGGTCATTGCCTTTATCGTCTTGCCATTTGCGGGTTTGCAGCTGGCCTTCGAGATAGACTTTCGAGCCTTTTTTCAAATATTGCTCGGCAATGCGGCACAACCCTTCGGAGAAAATCACCACGCGGTGCCACTCGGTCTTTTCACGACGCTCGCCCGAGTTTTTATCGCGCCAGTTCTCACTGGTTGCCACACTCAAATTGACGACGGGGCGACCATCTTTCGTGCTGCGCACATCGGGGTCTGCACCCAAATTGCCGACCAAAATCACTTTATTGACGCTTCCTGCCATGATGTTTCTCCTTTTTGTTCTGTCACACTAGGTGAATCGACCATTAACGCCTATCGCTGTCACCCCGCGCATCGGTTAATGCTGTGGATATATCGTCCGCCTCGGTGGGGCGACGAAATGGCCTTTTGTCAAATCCGGAAAGAGGGCTAAATTACGAGGCTAACAGGAAACAACATGGAACCTCGCAAAACCACCAAAGCCCCGCAAGCCAAGCAAATCCGCATTATTGGCGCGCGCGAGCACAATTTGAAAAATGTCTCGCTGGATTTACCGCGCGATAAGCTGATTGTGGTGACCGGCCTTTCCGGCTCGGGCAAAAGCTCGCTGGCTTTTGACACGATTTACGCTGAGGGCCAGCGCCGCTATGTCGAGAGCCTGTCAGCCTATGCGCGGCAATTTCTTGAGATGATGCAAAAGCCCGATGTTGATCAGATTGACGGCCTGTCACCGGCCATTTCGATTGAACAAAAGACGACCTCGCGCAATCCCCGCTCAACCGTCGGCACGGTGACGGAGATTTATGACTATCTGC
>JAYOCI010000066.1:0-9183 GCA_038105345.1 Rhodobiaceae bacterium | reverse complement strand
CGCGTATATTGCTCATGGCCCGGCGTGTCGGCGACAATGAATTTGCGCTTTTCCGTAGCGAAAAACCGATAGGCGACGTCAATGGTAATGCCTTGCTCGCGCTCCGCCGCCAAGCCATCAACCAAAAGCGCGAAGTCAATCTGCTGGCCCTGTGTGCCAAGCTTTTGAGAATCGGCTTCCAATGCTGCCAATTGGTCTTCGAAAATCATTTTGCTGTCATAAAGCAGCCGCCCGATGAGCGTTGACTTGCCGTCATCAACCGAACCGCAGGTGATGAAGCGCAGCATGGTTTTATGCTGATGGGCTTGCAAATAGGCCTCAATGTCTTGGCCGATCAGCGCATCGGTTTCATAAATAGGGGCATCGGTCATTAGAAATACCCCTCTTGTTTTTTCTTTTCCATACTGGCGCCAGCGTCTTTATCAATCGCCCGACCTTGGCGTTCAGAGGTCGTTGTCAGCAGCATTTCTTGAATGATTTGCGGCAGGCTGGTGGCTTGACTTTCAACCGCGCCGGTTAGCGGATAACAGCCCAATGTGCGGAAGCGGATGGAACGCTCAACCGGCACTTCGCCATCGCGTAGCGGAAAGCGCTCGTCATCGACCATCAGCAGCAAGCCATCGCGCTCAACTGTTGGACGCGGGGCGGCGAAATATAGCGGCACAATTTCGATATTTTCCAGATGGATATATTGCCAAATATCCAGTTCCGTCCAATTGCTGAGCGGAAACACGCGAATACTCTCTTCCTTAGCTTTGCGGGCATTATATAATTTCCACAATTCAGGGCGTTGGTTTTTCGGGTCCCATTGGTGGTTGGCTGAGCGGAAGGAAAATACACGTTCTTTGGCGCGGCTTTTTTCTTCATCGCGCCGCGCGCCGCCAAAGGCCGCATCGAATTGATATTTATCAAGCGCTTGTTTCAGCCCTTCGGTCTTCCACATATCCGTATGCAAAGCGCCGTGATCAAATGGATTAATGGCTTTGGCCAAGGCTTCCGGATTTTGATGCACCAATAATTGCATACCGGCTTCTTCGGCGGCTTTTTCACGCAATTCATACATGGCTTTAAATTTCCACGTCGTATCAACGTGCAAAAGCGGAAACGGCGGGGGAGAGGGAAAAAACGCCTTTTTCGCCAAATGCAACATGACGGCGGAATCTTTGCCGACGGAATACAGCATCACCGGATTATCGCTACTGGCGACAACCTCACGCATAATGTGAATGCTCTCAGCTTCGAGCCTTTGCAAATGGGTTAATGGGGTCACAAATCACCTTTTCAACTATACCCGTGCTTGTCGCTTATAATTCGCCGCTATGCAAATGTAAATTAGTATAATCCACAATATAAACCAGTAAATAAGGTCGAATAGTCAATCTGTGCCACGGTTTACCCTTGCCGCTAAACCACCATACTGACGGCTAAACATATCAGCGTTGCGGTCACGGGAATGACCACGGTAATCACGCCAACATCCTTATAGGCCTGTTTATGCGTCAGCTGGGTGACGGTTAGCATGGCAATCACTGCCCCGCAATGCGGCAGGCTATCAAAGCCACCACTGGCCATTGCCGTCAACCGATGCAATTCTTCGGCCGGAATACCCATGGCCAAATAAGCGTCGGCCATTGTGCTCATGAAAATTTGCAAGCCGCCTGAAGCCGAACCGGTGATCGCGGAAACCACGCTGACTGAAGCAAAGGCCGATAATTTCGGCGGAAGGCCGGAGTTCAGCATGGCTGATGAAAAGTCCTGAAAGCCGATGGTTTGCACCACAATGCCGCCAAAACCAATGACCGCCGCGGTATTTAACAGCGGTAGAATCGCATCATTGGTGCCATCGCCAAACACTTGTAGGCCACGGCCTCGCAGATTTTTGAACATCAGATAGGCCAGCCCACTGCCCAAAATCAACGCCAAACTAGGCCAGAAAATGGGCTGCACTTTGGCGAATTGAACAATCTCGGCAATCACGCCAGTTTCTGGCGCCAGCCCCAAAGTCAGCAGAAGTCGCGGCAAGAGAATGGTGCCAAGCACGAAAACCAGAGGAATAACCGCCATTTGCCAAGACGGCATGTCATCGCTGGCAACCATATTCTCGACTTTATCGTTCGGGCCAGGCTCAAAACCCTCGCCAGCCGCTTTGGCCGCACGGCGTTGGCGCTCAAGATAAGTCATGCCAAGGCCGAACATAATCACCCCGCCCAAAAGTCCCAGACCAGGGGCGGCGAATAAATCAGTGCCTAGAGCGACGCTTGGAATAACATTTTGAATCGATGGCGTGCCGGGCAGGGCAGCCAAGGTAAAAGTGCCGGCCCCCAATGCCAAAGCGGCACAGAAAAGGCGCTTTGGAATATCGGCCTGTTTCAGCAGGCTGAGGCCCAGCGGATACATAGCGAAAATCACCACAAACACAACCACGCCGCCATAGGTCAGTAGGGCGCAGGAAATGACGGTAATCCATAGGGCGCGATCGGCGCCCAGCTTATCGACCAAAGACAGAGCGATCGATGAGGCGGCTTTGCTCTCGCCCATAATGCGGCCAAAAATCGCCCCTGCGATGAACAAAAGGAAAAATTTCCCAGCAAAGCTAAATGTGCCCAAAGGGCCGGAGGCATAATGTTGTGAAAAAGCTTCGGCAATCGGTAGCCCATTGCTCAAAGCGACAACCAAACCACACAGCAAAGATGCAAATAAAATATTCACGCCCCGCAATGCGAGAAAAATCAACAAGGCCAGACCAGCCAATAAACCCAAATAAGCCATAATACTTCTCCCTCAGAAGCCTCAAGCCTATCTTTTGTTGCGCCACTTGGAAAGGTGTCATCTGACCGATTTCGTTAAGCTTTTGTTCACTTCTCGAATTTAGTCTCAGTGTCCTTAGGTAATTTGCAAGCTGCAAAAATAAAAAAAAGGACTGCGAACTATGGCTAATAATATTGAACTGCGTTTTGATCCAATCTCTGGCTCATGGCGCTATTGGGATAATGTGGCAAATCAATTTGCTGATCCGCAACCAACAGATCCGGCGGCCGATAATCTCATTGTGCTCAATGGTGACGTTCCGAGCGGTGAGTTTTATTCTGGCGGTGCCGGATCAGACAGCTATCTGGTGACATCAGATTTTGATCAGGCAATAACAATCTCCGACGCATATCGCGATACGGTCAATGACACTTATAATGTGGTGCGGTTTGAGCAAAATCTCGGCATTACCAGTGTGCAATTGGCTGATCTCGGCCTACTGGGGCAGGCTGTGCAGGTTACGTTGACCTCGAGCAATGTCATTACCGTGCAAAATCTGAGCACCTTCCGTTTTCAGGTTTACGGCGATGAATTGCTGACGGCGGCAGAATTTGTCGGTTTATACAGCACGACATTTGCCGGCAGTAATGTCGAGATTGATGCATTCTCGGGCGCCTATACGATTCTCAATACAGATGGCGCCAATACCCATGTTGGCGCGCCGGTCACAGCGACTGATAATGACGGTGATCCAGTGACCTATTCAATGTCGGCGGAAGGCGTTGCGGCTGGCTTTGATATTGATAGCGCAAGCGGGCAAATTTCTTATGTCAGCGCAAACACACTGACTGTCGATGATGTTTACACTTTTAACGTGATTGCCAGTTCTATCGGGGCAGGCGGCACGGTTCGTGAGACAACTCAAGAAGTAACGATTACCGTCGTATATCCGCCGGAAGACGCTCAGTTTGCGCCTTTGGCGGGTGATTTTTCCATGTTCCTTGGCGAAGATGGGAGTACTTCGCCCATTAATCTTGGAGCGCCAGTCACAGCCAGTGACATTAATGGCGATGCCATTGTCTATTCGTTAGATGCGGCCAGCCTTGCCGCAGGTTTCATTATTGATGCGACCACCGCGCAGCTAAGCTATGCCGGTGCGCCCAATACAATTCAGCAGGCGGGGGGAAGCACATTCACTGTTGTCGTACAGGCGACATCTATTGGCGCGACGAGTGCGCCGGTGGTTGTGTCGCAGAATGTTCCGGTTCTTCTATTAGATAATTTGGTAAGCGGCACATCGGGGGCTGATGTGCTCGACAATTCTGCATCGACGGCTGCCTTGTTTATTGAAACCGGCGACGGCGATGACCAAATTATTGCCGGTACCAGTAATGACGTCATTAAAGGGGGCGCCGGTAATGATCGTATTGACATTGGCGCGGGCGGTAAAGACCGCGTTGCCATGAGCGTTTCCTTTGAGGGCGCGTCTCTCGACGGGGGCGATGAAATCTCTGGTTTCGAAACCGGTGACGATATTGTGCAATTCGATAAAGCGCAGGGCGACACATATAATGGCGCTGGCACCGAACCGGTGACGACGGCCGAATGGTTGGCGTCGGTAACCGGCGACGATAATGTGGCGTTGAATGGCGATGATTTGTTAATTGTTTCGCCCATCGTCGAGCTGGCCACGGATAATACGCCAACTGTCGTCGGTCTGCGGTTTCATTTCCGCGAGGGCAGTTTGTATAACAACGGCCAATCGGTTGCCTCCTCAACACCCGAAGTCATTTTCGAAACACCAATGAGCGCGGCAGATTTTCTCGCGGCCATTGGTGGGGAAACGAATTACGATGCTGATTTGATGGCGATTATCGATTTGAATGTCGGTCTGCGCGGTCTTTTGGGGCGCGATGGTATTCGTTATGGTGCCGATGTCGTCGTGAAAACCTCACTAACCCATGCTGATGTGGTGAGTGCGCTGGCCAATGATGAAGATTTGTGGAACTGGGACGTCTCGGCCATCACTTCGGGTGACAATCTGTTTTATGACGTGGCTGAAACCAATACAGACATTTTGGAGTTCGACCAAGATATCAGTGGTTGGGATGTCAGTGGCTTTACCTCAATGCATTCCATGTTTCGCGCGGCGACCAACTTTAATCAGGACATTGGCGATTGGGACGTCGGCAATGTGCTGACTTTCACACGTATGTTTTATGAAGCCCGCACCTTTAATCAGGACATAAGTGACTGGAACATCAATGCAGATGCGACCCAAATGGCGCAGATATTCCATCGTGCCGAAGCGTTCAACCAAAATGTCGGTAAGTGGAATGTTGCCAAGGTTGAGAACTTTGCCGCATCCTTCCAATATGCCCGTGTGTTTAACCAAGACATTGGTGTGTGGGATGTCGGCAGTGCCAAGTTTATGTTTGCCATGTTCTACGGGGCTTGGGATTTCAATCAAGACATCAGCGGTTGGGATACCAGCGGTGTGAGCGATATGCGTAAAATGTTCTTTGGCGCCCAATCATTTAATCAGAATCTGGGTGACTGGGATATTTCTTCGCTGACGCAGGCGTCTGAAATGTTCCAATTCTACGGCCTGACGTCATTGTCGGTCGAGAATTTGGATGCCACTTTACGCGGTTGGGCCAGACTTGATACAGCTGCTGGTGAGACGGCCATCCAAAACGATGTCATCTTTGGCGCATCGGGGCAGACCTATTCAGCGGCGACCACAGTTGAGTATTTCGAGACCGAATATAATTGGACCTTCGAAGCCGGCATGATTTTTGATTCTGCCAATGCTTATCAAGGCACCAACGCCGCTGATCTATTCAATGCCGATGTCGCATCGCAACAGCGAAGCTTCCATGGTTTAGCGGGCAACGATACATTGAATGGCACAACCAATGATGAACATTTCTATGGCGGTGCCGGTGATGACACGCTGACCGGCGGCGGCGGCAATGACGTGTTCCATTATTTATATGCCAATGCTGGTAATGACACGATTGCCGATTTTGATGTCAATAATGATAAAGTTGCTCTGTCGCATCTGCTTCTTGGATATGCTGTAAATGCCACTCTGAGCGATTTCGTTCAGGCCAGTGACAATGCCAGTGGCGGCACTGTTTTATCAATCGATGCCAATGGCGACACGCTTGGCACTGACATTACCATTGAGTTGAGTAATGTGACTTACTCGGCCTCAATCGTTGACGATCTTGTGGCCGCTGAAGCGCTTGTGCTTGTGTAGCAAGTAAGTCTTGCGGCCATTATTTGTATCACGGCGTTGGGAGCTGGCTGGTATTATATACCGGCCAGCTTTTTTACTGGCGCATGTTAACTGGCGCATGGTGCGGTGCAATTGCCGCCCAATCCCCATCAGCCTTTGCTGATATATCATTGAAAACTGAGAAAATGGCGGAGAGGAAGGGATTCGAACCCTCGATGGGCTATAAACCCATACACCCTTAGCAGGGGCGCGCCTTCAGCCACTCGGCCACCTCTCCACCTGTGGTGATAAACAAGCTGGCCACTGATTGCAACCCGAAAACGCCTATTTCAAGCGGTTTTTCACCCCCAAAGGAGGCATGATGACAAGTCGGTTTTTGAACCAGCTCATCCGACGCCATGAAGGCGTGCGCACGGTGCTTTATCAAGACCATTTGGGCTATTGGACAATTGGCGTCGGGCATTTGGTCGACCGCAGAAAAGGCCAGTGGTGCGACGATGAGCTGGCGCGGCGACTGATGGAAAATGGCTTTCGCTTGAGCGCCCGCATGGTGCAAGCCTATCTCGACGACGATATTGAACGCGCCCAAACAAGCGCCCAGCGTCTCTATGCACCAATCTGGTCGCGCCTGAACGACCCGCGCAAGGCGGCGCTGATTGCCATGGCGTTTAATCTCGGCCATGCCGGTCTGGCTGGTTTCAAAAATATGCGGGCGGCAATATTGGCCGAAGATTGGTCACAAGCTGCAACTCATGCCCTCGACAGTCGCTGGGCCGCGCAAGTGCCGCATCGTGCGCGCGAGACCGCCGCCATATTGGCCGATGGGCAGCCACCGCATTGGTGGCGCAATGATTAAGCCGATGGTTTATTGGCCCATTATCGGCTAGTCTGCGGTATGCAAAAAACACTTCCTCAAATTGCCATTATTGGCACCGGTATTGCCGGCCTTGGCTGTGCCGCCCAATTACATGGTCATGCGGCCATCAGCTTGTTCGATAAGTCACGCGGTCTTGGCGGGCGCATGGCAACACGGCGCAGCGAGGCGGCAAATTTTGATCATGGCGTCAGTAGTTTTTCGGCTGAAGATGATTTCGCCGCATTTTTGCAGCCATATATCGCCAACCAGAGCCTGGCCGCTTGGTTGCCAGAAACTGTGCGCCTGTCAGCGCAAGGTGAGATTACCCAGCTCTTGCCACCGCGTCGGCGTTGGGTCGCCAGCCCCGGCATGAGCAGTCTCGGCGGCGCTGTGTTGGCGCATTATAATTTCGACGCCGTGCATTTAGGGGCCGCGGTCAGCGCACTCGAGGCGCAGGCCGATGGGCGCTATCGTGTGGTTGCTGGGGGGCAATTCTATGATGGCTTTGACCGCGTTATTCTCGCCATGCCGCCGGCGCAAGCGGCGGCCTTATTGCCGCAAGGCGCCATGCGCCAGAGCTGTGAAAGCGTCGCCATGCGGCCCTGTCATACGCTAATGCTGGCCAGTGAAGACGCCATGGCGGTGAAGTGGGATGTCGCTTTGGTTGATGATGCCATGGTCGATATTGTCATTGCCAATCATCAAAAACCGGCACGCACGGGTCAAACCGCATTGGTGGTGCAAACCCATCATCAATGGAGTGCGCAACATATTGAACGGCCGGTGGATGAGGTCGGGGCGCTGATTGAGGCGCGCTTATTTGATCTGCTCGGCGACAAAATGGCCGCGCTGCGGACCACATCCTATAAAAGCTGTCATCGCTGGCTATATGCGGCGGCGGCGGAACCTTTGCAAAATGCCCAAGGGTTTTTATTTGACCCCGCAACGGGGCTAGGGGTGGCCGGCGACTGGTGTTTGGGGCGGCGCGTGCGGCATGGCTTTGCCAGCGGCAGTGGCTTGGCGGCCGCGGTTAAAAATTCTCTTTGAACGGCCGCAAGTCTATTTCTTGCGTCCACGCTGTGCGCGGTTGCTCATGCAACATCAGGAATGTTGAGGCTATCGCCGCTATATCGAGCGCACCATCTTCGCCAAGTTTTTCGAGATAGCTGGCGAAATTTTTCTGCAACATATTGCCATTGATTGCCCCGTCGATAATCACATGGGCAACATGAATACCTTGCGGGCCGAATTCGCGGGCCAAGGATTGCGCTAACATGCGCATGGCGCCCTTACCGGCAGCGAAGGCGGCGAAATTGGCTTTGCCGCGCATACTGCCGCTGGCACCAGTAAACATAAAGGACTGACGCTCCGCCTTATTTTGCTGTTCAAGCATTAATCGCAATGTGGCTTGCGCGGTCAAAAAGCCGCCGAAGCAAATCACCCGCCACATTTGTTCAAAAACCTCAGGTGTGACGTCAAGAAATGGGCTAGGGCGATTATTGCCAGCATTATATACCGCCAATTCCAAAGGCCGTTTGTCATTGGCGATTTTCACAATGGCGTTTTTCACGTCTAATTCGTCGGTGACATCGGCCAGAAGCGGTGTGGCTTCGCCGCCATCAGCATTTATCGCGTCAGCGATGGCGGTAATTTTTTCTTCTGTGCGGCCATTCACAAAAACATGAAAGCCACGCGCGGCGGCTTGATGGCATAATTCGGCACCGACGCCATTGCGGGCGCCAACCCCGAAAATGACGGCATTTTTACTAGCTTGCATGATTACTCAGCCTTTTTGTTTAGTCCCACCAAGACAATATGCTATGTTGCCGCCAATACAGCAATATTGCTAGCTAAAACTGAGTTTCGGAGACACCCATGTTGCATGGTTCTAACACCGCCCTGATCACGCCTTTCAAAAACGGTGCCGTTGATGAGGCCGCTTTTGCAAAATTGGTCGATTGGCAGGTTGTTCAGGGCAGTCACGGGCTGGTGCCATGCGGCACCACGGGCGAGTCACCGACGCTGAGCCATGACGAGCATCAGCGCGTGGTTGAAATTTGTATTGAAGCCGTGGCGGGTCGTGTGCCGGTTATTGCTGGTGCCGGGTCTAATTCAACCGCCGAAGCCGTGGCCTTTACCCAACATGCCGCGAAAGCTGGCGCTGATGCGGTTTTGCACGTGACGCCTTATTACAATAAGCCGACACAAGCGGGGCTGATTGCCCATTTTGAGGCGATCAGCGACGCCAGTGCTTTGCCGATTATTATTTATAATATTCCCGGTCGCAGTATTGTCGATATGACGCCAGAAACCATGGGGGTTTTGGCAATGCGTG
>JAYOCI010000228.1:0-1585 GCA_038105345.1 Rhodobiaceae bacterium | reverse complement strand
AAAGCCGCCCCAATTATGGCTCCACCATTCAAAGCGATCAGTCTTATTGCTCAAAATTTCGCGATTGAGGCAACTAATCGGATTGGCTCTTGCATACATATCCAGCGATGGCAGTTTGATGAGGCCGACGCGCGGATCAAGGTCGGGGTAGGGCGGCCCTGAGATGACATCGACATGATGACCCAAATCCACCAATGCTCTGGAAATCAATCGCATATAAATGCCTTGCCCGCCCGTGTGGGGGTCAGAACGATAGCTTGGCAAAAGAATGCGTAAAGGCGCACCGTTTTTAATGGCTTCAAGACGTGCAACTCGCGTCAGGCCCTTAATGTTTTCAGTCTTATTCATATCGGCCCGTACTATTGCTCACAATCGCGAGACTATACGCTGAGCGAAAGCGCGGCTCAAGCCTCGATGAGGTTTTTGTTAGGAAAATCTTCGGTTTAGCCAATCGACCATAAGATCAGCCAATTCCTCTGGCTTTTCATTTTGCGTCCAATGGCCACAATCTTTAATCAGATAGGTTTCCAAATCGGCCACATATTTCGCCATGCCCTCAGCCATAGATGGTGGCAGGGCGGCATCATCCTCGGCACAAATCATCAGGCTTGGCACGCTCACTTTTTGTTCGAAATCGGCGCTCAACTCCCAATTGCGGGTGAAATTGCGATACCAATTAACGCCGCCGCCAAAGCCTGCCCGTTCAAAACCCTGCTGGTAAACAGCAAAATCGTCAGCATTCAGCAGCACATGGCCAGGCCATGTGCTTTCATCGCGCTTGAGAATTTTCAGCAATGCGAAATTTTCCCATTCGCTGAGACTAGGCGGGCTTTGCATTTCTCTATTGATGAAGCCGCCCTTGCGATAAAAGCAGCGCAGGCTAAGGGCCACATCAGCGTCTAATTGAGCTTCGGCGACGCCAAATTCTTGAAACGCGCAAATGTAAAAATCATCGCCTTTGACAGCCCGCAGGGCGGCAATCGGATCAGATGACAAGCGGGGAATAAACGGTGTGTTCACGCCAATCAAGCCCGCCACGCGGTCGGGCTGATAAAATGGCAATTGCCAAGTCACCAAGCCGCCCCAATCGTGGCCGACATAAATCGCCTGCTCAATATCCAGCGCATCCAATAAATGGGCCAAATCGGCGCATAAATGCGGCATATCATAAAGGGTCACACTGGCGGCATCACCGGCGTCACTCAAAGCGCGGCCGGTAAAGCCATAGCCGCGTTGTTCAGGCACAATGACATGAAAACCCGCGTCGACTAAGGGGCCAACAATATGGCGCCAGCTAAAGGCCAATTCCGGAAACCCATGGCACAGCACAATAGAGGGGCGATCGGGGCGCGGCTCTCCGGCTTCAAACACCGCCATGCGAAGGTCGGGTAGATCCAGATAGCGTGGCGCTTGCCAGTCAATATAGGTGCTCATAATAGCTATTGCCCCCAAAGTTCGGTTGTCAGCGGGTGCATGGACGCGCCTTGGAAAATATGCCCAGAAGGGCGGTCTTGTTGTAGCCATAACGGCCCATCTAGGTCAATTAAATCAGCTTTTTGCGCCAATAAAAAGGCTGGTGCCATGG
>JAYOCI010000227.1:0-1589 GCA_038105345.1 Rhodobiaceae bacterium | reverse complement strand
TGTTTGGTCCATAAATTGTGACAATTGCGATGAACCAAAGAACTCACGCACAGAAGCAGAAACTGGCTTGGCGTTAATCAAATCTTGCGGCATCACCGTGTCGATCTCGCCAATAGAGCTCATGCGCTCTTTAATGGCACGCTCCATGCGCAGCAGACCAATGCGATATTGGTTTTCCATCAACTCACCAACCGAACGCACGCGACGATTGCCGAGGTTATCAATATCATCAACATCGCCCTTGCCGTCACGCAGATTGACCAGCGTTTTGACAACACCGACAATGTCTTCTTTGCGCAATACACGAATATCATCAGGACATTCTTGGTTCAGGCGAATGTTCATTTTCACGCGACCCACGGCTGACAAGTCATAACGCTCTGAGTCAAAGAACAGGCCATCGAACAGGGCTTGCGCAGTTTCAGGGGTTGGCGGCTCGCCTGGGCGCATCACGCGATAGATTTCTTCCAAGGCTGACAATTTATCATTCGATTTATCGGCCATCAGCGTATTGCGGATGAAAGGACCGCGATTAACCGGATCAATGTTCAGCGTCTTAATCTCGGTGAAGCCAAGCTCAATCAATTCAGCCAATAATTCTTCGGTGATTTCGTCACCGGCTTCGGCAAAAATCTCACCGGTTTCCATATTGACCATTTCGTCCGCCAGGAAGCGACCGAATAATTCGTCATCGGTAACACGCAGTTTTTGCAAGCCATCTTCGGCCAATTTGCGGGCCAAACGAGGTGAAATTTTCTGACCTGCCTCAACAGCGACTTTACCGGTCTTGTCGTCGATCAGATCATAGACAGGTTTGGTGCCGCGACGCATTTCCGGCAGGAAGTCGGTAATCCAACCCTCTTTGCCGCGCGTGTAAGACACTTTGTCATAGAACATGTCGAGGATTTCATCCGACGCATAACCCAAGGCGTGCAGCAAAGCTGTGGCTGGCAATTTACGACGACGGTCAATACGCACATGCAGAATATCTTTGGCATCAAATTCAAAATCGAGCCATGAGCCGCGATAAGGAATAACCCGTGCCGCAAACAACAGTTTGCCTGACACATGGGTTTTGCCTTTGTCGTGGTCGAAAAATACGCCCGGGCTACGGTGCATTTGTGAAACGATCACCCGCTCCGTGCCATTCACAACAAAAGTGCCATTTTCAGTCATGAAAGGCAGGTCGCCCATATAGACTTCTTGCTCTTTCACATTGGCCACTGATTTGGCGCCGGTTTCATCGTCAATATCGAAAACCACCAGACGGAGCGTCACTTTCAGCGGGGCCGCATAGGTCATACCGCGCTGCTGGCACTCTTCGACGTCATATTTTGGTTTTTCAAAATCATAAGAGACAAATTCCAACATGGCGGCGCCACTGAAATCTGAAATAGGGAAAACGGATTTGAAGACCGATTGAAGGCCATCTTCAAGTCGCCCACCTTCTGGGTGTGCAACCTGCAAAAACTGGTCATAAGAATATTTTTGAACTTCGATAAGGTTTGGCATTTCCACAACTTGTGGAATACGGCCAAAAGAGCGACGGATACGTTTACGACCTGCATATGCTTGCGACATGTGAATTC
>JAYOCI010000065.1:6700-9225 GCA_038105345.1 Rhodobiaceae bacterium | reverse complement strand
CCGCCCCCCCCCCCCCCGGGGGGGGGCCCCCCCCCCCCCCCGGGCCGGGGGGGGGGGGGGGGGGGGGGGGGGGGGGGGGGGGGGGGGGGGCGGTAATAGCTGGCGAATAAACATCACCACCGGCACATGGGCCCATAATCATGGTGATTTGCGGAATAACACCAGAGGCCAAAGTATTGCGTTGGAACACTTCTGCATAGCCGCCCAGCGCATCAACACCTTCTTGAATACGCGCCCCGCCCGAGTCCAGAATGCCGATAATCGGCACGCCATTGCGCAACGCCATATCTTGCACTTTGTTAATTTTCTTGGAATGGGCTTTCGATAGGGAGCCGCCAAAAACCGTAAAATCTTTGGCATAGAGATAAATCGGTCGGCCATTAACCGTGCCCCAGCCAGTAACCACACCATCGCCGGGAATTTTCTTGTCCTGCATGCCAAATTCTTGGCCATCATGTTCAACGAACATGTCAATTTCTTCGAAACTACCAGGGTCGAGCAACAGGTCGATACGCTCACGAGCCGTCAGCTTGCCGCGTGCGTGTTGCGCCTCAATGTATTTTTCGCCCCCGCCTAATCGCGCAATGCGACGACGCTCTTCCAACTCTTTAATAATATCTCTCACAACGTGCTCCCCAGAGAATCGTGAATTGATTGAAATTTAAGCAGATTTCAGCGCCGATAAATAGACCGCTAGCATTTTTATTTCCAGTTTAATCTTGTCCAGCCGATCGCGCGCTTCCTCGTCCTCGCCCCATTCCTCGATTTGGAATTGGTCATCAAGAAACGCCATCTCATAGGCTTGGCTATCCGATATATGTGCCTCATCCAAAGCCAAAGCAATAATCGCTGAGCCCAATAAGGCGGCGGCATGGGCCAAACCAGTCAGGCGAAACACATCGCCACTGGCTAATTGTGCAAAGCCTTGAAAATTGCGCGGCGCTTGCTCAATCGGCAAAATACTCTCAGTGGTCAAAAATGACATATCAAAGCGCTGACTGGCCCAATCAAGCAGCGGGTCCCAAGCTTCGCTTTGCCGCGCCACCAAACGCTCAGGGTGGCTGGCTCGGTAGAACAGCAAATCCGACATGCCATAAGCGGCAAATGCCTCAGCCGTCGCCACTGCCTCGAGCGATACGCGGTCAATGGCGGTTGAAACCAACCGCATCACCGGCATGGTGCTTGGCTCGATCTTATCGCCCTGCGCATTCCATTCGCTGACGATTAATTCGGCCAACGCCGGTGTCGGCACACGAATTAGGGTTTTTGCAGGGGTTTTAAGGTCAAATTTATCAAGCTGAATGCCATAGCCATCATCACCCGCGACACAGCGCGCCATATCATAGAAACGCTGAGCCATAGCTTAAGCTCCGGCGGGGAAAGCGGCGAGAATTTGTCTCAGCTTTTCTGGTGTTTCGGCAATTTCGTCGGCACCGGCGTCTAGCAATTCATCAACATCTTGATAGCCCCACGCTACACCGACGGCATAAGCACCAGCCGCCTTGGCCATTAGCATATCAAAGCTAGTGTCGCCAACCATGACCGTTTGCTGAGGCGCGACGCCGCATTCTGCCATAGCATCGAGCAATAGATCAGGCGCTGGCTTACCGGGCCCATCATCGGCGCTTTTCAAGGCTTGAAAATAATCGCGAATGTCATAAGCGCCGACGACGCGGTTTAGGCCGCGGCGCGACTTCATGGTGACAATCGCCAATTGCGTTTGCGGCAATTGGCCAAGGTCGCAAATCAAGTCATGCATACCATCGAACATGACCTGCCCACGATCGTCTTGTTGCGATAGTTTTTGATAGGTTTCACGGAAAAGGCTGATGACTTGCGCCAAAGTCGCATCATCGGCATCTGGCGCGTGATGGCCTAGGGCGACATCAACAGGCAGGCCAACGGCGTGTAAAATCGATTGCCGCTCAGGCGTTGGTAGACCGAAAGCACTCAGGGCTGTTTCCGTTGCCGCAACAATCGCTTGTTGGCTGTCAACCAAAGTGCCATCACAATCAAATACTACCAAGCGCATTAATTTTCCTCGTCGAATGGATCACGCCCATCGGCTATGTCAAAACTTAACATATCCCAGGTTTCCGCCATATGGCCAGTCAACGGAGCCTCGCACATAAAGCGCCCGCCAGCCGGATGAGGCAATATAATAGATCGAGCGTGCAAGTGAAGTTTTTTCGGCAAAATACCGCCGGTTTCTTCCTCTTGCTCGACATCGCGATATTTTGGATCGCCAACAAGTGGATGACCAATGGCCGCGGCATGGGCGCGAATTTGGTGCGTCCGACCAGTGCGCGGGCGAAACGCCAGCCAACTAAACCGCTGGCCGACGCGGGCGATTTCGGCAAAGTCGGTTTGCGCATTCATGGCATCGGGATCGGATTTATCGACCGGACGCACGCGTTCGCCGCCATCAGCCGCCGCCCGTTTGGCCAAGGGCACGCTAATGCGACCACGCGGCGGACGCGGCACGCCATGCGCCAAAGCCCAATAGATTTTTTCAACTTCACGGG
>JAYOCI010000065.1:0-6690 GCA_038105345.1 Rhodobiaceae bacterium | reverse complement strand
TGGCAAAATGACGGGTCAAAAATTGCGCGGCTTTGCGATTGCGCGCCAATAGGAGAATGCCCGATGTGTCGCGGTCGAGCCGATGCACCAAACGCGGCGCTTCCTCGGCTTCAAATTGCAACGCCGGCAAAGCCGCGTCGACGTGCACAGTGGTTTTGCTGCCGCCCTGCACGGCCAAGCCTGAGGGTTTGTTAAGCACCAAAATATGCTTATCGCGATGAATAATGGCGGCTTGCAATTGCTCAATCAATGACGCCGGCACATCTACCTGTTTGGCAATCGGGGACTTATGGTCGGTCGGCACTTCCGGCGGAATGCGGATGGACTGGACGAGAACCACGCGTACATTCGCAGTGGCGCGTTTGCCATCAACCCGCACCAGGCCGCGGCGCAGTAATTTTTCCAACCGCCCCTGTGTCAGCCCGGGGAAATATTGCCGAAACCAGCGATCGAGCCGCAAGCCGTCGTCTTGGGTTTTCACTTGCCGATGATGCACACCACTCATGCAATCAGACTCCGCAACAGCATATAACCGGCCATAAAGGCGGCTATGCCACCCAATAGCGAGCCTGAGGCATAAAGCACAGCCATCAACGCCTCACGGCGCTCCAACAGCGCCACCAGCTCCATTGAAAAGGCCGAAAATGTGGTGAAACCGCCAAGCACGCCAACGGCGAGGAATAAGCGCAAGCCCTCATTGCCAGAACGCGCCAACCAGCCCATCAGCAGGCCCATCAGCAAAGAGCCAATAATATTGACGCTCAATGTCGCCCACGGAAAGCCGCTTGCGACGGCGGTTTTCAGCCAAATAGAAACGCCAAAACGTGCCATTGCGCCAAGCGCACCGCCGATTCCGACATATATAAATGACATGACTCCCGCCCTTTCTACCGCTAACGCTAGGCCACCAAATTACCATAAAAAAAGACACGAAAGCGAACTTCCGTGTCTTGTTTTTGCCATCACAGTGGAACTACGCGCTGACTTCAGCCTCGTCGTCGACCATTACAGGGCCTGAATCTTGGCCTCGTGCTTCTGGATCGCGATCGACAAATTCGATAACGGCCATTGGCGCATTGTCACCAAAGCGGAAGCCGGCTTTCATAATGCGTGTATAGCCGCCCTCGCGTTCCGCATAGCGCGGGCCGAGGACTTCGAATAATTTCACAGCGAATTTCTCTTCGAGAAGCTGAGCAGAAGCCTTACGGCGGGCGCTCAAATCACCTTTTTTGCCAAGTGTCACCAATTTTTCAACAAATGGGCGAAGCTCTTTGGCTTTCGGCAATGTCGTAATAATTTGTTCGTGTTTGATCAGTGAACCAGCCATATTTGACAGCATTGCCTTGCGGTGGCTGCTTGTCCGATTCAGTTTACGACCTGCTTTTGCGTGGCGCATAACGACACTCCTCTATTCACGCTCAATGCGTGGCTTAAAAATTTTCTTCGAACCTTTTAGCAAGGTCTTCGATGTTTTCAGGTGGCCAATTTGGCACATCCATACCCAAATGCAGACCCATTTCAGCCAAAACTTCTTTAATTTCATTCAGCGACTTGCGACCAAAGTTTGGTGTCCGCAACATTTCGCCTTCTGATTTCTGGATCAAATCGCCGATGTAAACGATATTGTCGTTTTTCAGGCAATTGGCTGAACGTACAGACAATTCCAACTCGTCGACTTTTTTCAACAAAGCAGCTGAGAAACCAGTTTCTTCGATAGCTGATACTTCTTCGACGCGCGCTTCTGGCTCTTCGAAGTTGATGAAGCTTTGCAACTGGTCTTGCAGAATGCGAGCTGACAAAGCCAGTGCATCTTCAGGTGTCACAGTGCCATTGGTTTCGATTTCCATGGTCAGCTTGTCATAATCCAAAACCTGACCTTCGCGTGTGTTCTCAACATTGTAAGAAACGCGGCGCACAGGGCTGTAGAGGCTATCGACTGGAATCAGACCGATTGGCGCATCTTCAGGCCGGTTTTTCTCAGCTGGCACATAACCATTGCCAGTATTGATGGTGAATTCAAAACGCACTTCCGCGCCTTCGTCGAGCGTGCACAAAACCAGATCAGGATTGTGAATTTCGACATCAGCTGTCAATTCAACATCGCCAGCGGTGACAACGCCTGGGCCTTTTTTGCTCAGAGTCAGGCGTTTTGCCCCCTCTGCCGCCAAAGACAAAGACATTTGCTTAATGTTAAGCACCACATCGGTCACATCTTCGCGGACACCCGGGATAGATGAAAACTCATGCAATACGCCGTCGATTTGAACAGCCGTAACCGCCGCACCTTGAATAGATGACAGCAAAACCCGGCGCAACGCATTGCCCAAAGTCAAACCAAAGCCACGCTCGAGCGGCTCAGCAACAATGCGGGCATGACGCTTGGCGTCGTGGCCTGGAATAATATCCAGCTTGGTCGGTTTAATTAATTCTTGCCAATTTTTTTGGATCACAGTGATACCTCTTTGAATACGCCGGAGTTAAAAGCAGACCTTAAACGCGGCGACGCTTAGGTGGACGGCAGCCATTATGTGGAATGGGCGTCACATCACGAATTGACGTGATGGTAAAACCAGCTGCTTGTAATGCCCGAAGGGCACTCTCACGGCCTGAACCAGGCCCGCGCACATGAACTTCAAGTGTTTTCACACCATGTTCCATAGCTTTTTTGCCAGCATCCTCAGCCGCGACCTGCGCTGCATAAGGGGTTGATTTACGTGAGCCTTTAAAGCCCATCGTGCCAGCTGATGACCAGCTAATCGCATTGCCTTGGGCATCTGAGATTGTGATCAAAGTATTGTTAAAAGTCGAATTAACGTGCGCAACACCGGATGAGATGTTTTTACGCTCGCGACGACGAATGCGGGTTTTTTCAGTAGCCATTTTCTATCCTATCCTAGCCGCTATTTCTTTTTACCAGCAATTGCTTTGGCTGGGCCTTTACGGGTGCGCGCATTGGTATGTGTGCGCTGACCACGTACGGGCAGATTGCGACGGTGGCGCAGGCCACGGTAAATGCCCATATCCAATAGGCGTTTGATATTCATGGAGTTTTCGCGGCGCAAATCACCTTCAACGAGGTAATCAGCGTCAATGCTCTCACGAATTTGAATCACTTCAGCGTCACTTAATTCATTGACGCGGCGCTCCAGAGGAATGCCAACTTTCGCGCAGATTTCATGCGCTTTAGTATCACCAATACCGTGAATATAGGTCAAGGCAATTACTACGCGCTTGCCTGTTGGAATATTTACACCAGCTATACGAGCCACTTGCTTCTCCTTTGCACCGCTATGCGGTGATGCCTCGGTTCGGGAAATCAGCCCCAAAACCTTGAATTTTAGCGGTTTTCTAGCATTTTCCAGATTGACCGTCAGAAGCGCGGATTATATTTAATTCGCCCCGCTAGTCAACTGTTAACACTGCAAACCTTTCGTTAAATCTATCGCAACGCCGCCTTAATTTGAGACGTTACTTCGTCCATGTCTTGCATCCCATCTAAGGTCCGCAAAATACCTTTTCCGGCATAAAAATCAGCTACCGGTGCTGTCTGCTTTTCATAGACTTTTAAGCGATGCTGCAAAGCCTCTTCCGTGTCATCGTCGCGTGGCCCTGAAGCACTTTCAGCGGCACGTTTCAAAATACGCCCAATCAGCACTTCCGAGTCGACGGCCAATTCAATGACCGCATCAAGGCTGATGTTTTTTTCCAGCAACATGGCGTCCAATGCTTTGGCCTGCGCAAGATTGCGTGGAAAGCCATCGAGAATAAATCCATTGGCACAATCTGGCTGATCAATACGATCGGCGATAATGCCAACGACCACTTCATCGGGAACCAGATCGCCGCGCGCCATAATGTCTTTGGCCAAAAGACCAACTTCTGTTTCAGCGGCTACAGCGGCGCGCAACATATCACCGGTCGACAATTGACGCAGCGAAAACGCTTCCTCAATACGCTGAGCCTGCGTGCCCTTGCCGGCACCAGGAGGACCCAAAAAAATCAGTTTCATCGGCGTTTACCACCCAGTTTAGATTTTTTGATAAGCCCTTCATATTGGTGAGCGAATAAATGCCCCTGCACTTGTCCAACAGTGTCCATTGTGACACTCACGACTATCAACAGCGACGTCCCACCGAAATAAAACGGCACATTATAAGCGTTGATTAGAAATTCCGGCAGCAAACAAACCAGCGTCAGATAAAGCGCGCCAACGACAGTCAAGCGCGTCAACACGCGGTCAATGTGTTCAGCCGTGCGCTGACCCGGACGAATACCAGGAATAAAACCACCCTGCCGCTTCAAATTATCTGCCGTATCATTTGGATTGAAAACGATCGACGTATAGAAGAAACAGAAAAAGATAATGCCGGCCGCATACATCGCCATATAAGCTGGCTGGCCGCGCCCCAAAGTGGCGGCAATCGTCGCCAAAATGTCATTGCCCTCACCCGACGAGAAATTCGCCAAAGTGACCGGCATCAACAGCAAAGATGAGGCAAAGATTGGCGGAATAACGCCAGCTGTGTTGAGTTTCAGCGGCAAATGCGAGCTGTCGCCCGAAGTCATTTTATTGCCCACTTGGCGCTTTGGATATTGCACCAACAAACGACGCTGAGCCCGCTCCATGAAGACGATGAAAGCGATAACCACAACAACCATGATCATCAGTGCCAGAATAATGAATGTTGAAAGCGCGCCCTGACGGCCCAATTCCAATGTGCCAGCCAATGCGCTTGGCAACTCAGCAACAATACCGGCGAAAATAATCAGTGAAATGCCATTGCCAACACCGCGCGCGGTAATTTGCTCGCCCAACCACATCAAGAATACCGTGCCGCCGACAAGCGTGATCACCGCGCTGATGCGGAAGAACATGCCCGGGTCAACCACCACACCTTCCGCCCCTTCAAGACCGACGGCAATGCCGTAACCCTGAACTGTGGCCAGAAGAACTGTGCCATAACGTGTGTATTGGTTAATGGTTTTGCGGCCTGCTTCGCCGTCTTTTTTCAATTGCTCAAGCCGAGGAACCACTGACGTCAAAAGCTGAATGACAATCGATGCGGTAATATAAGGCATGATATTCAGCGCAAAAATCGCCATCCGGCCAACCGCGCCGCCGGCAAACATATTAAACATGCCGACAATGCCAGATTGCTGCTGACTGAAAACTGATTTCAAAGCTTCCGGATCAATGCCCGGCAGCGGAATATAAGTGCCCAAACGATAGACGAGCAGCGCGGCCAAAGTGAACCAAATGCGCTTCTTCAACTCATCAGCTGTCTTGAAAGCTGATAAGCTCATATTCGCTGCGAGCTGTTCGGCGGCAGATGCCATCGACTATCCCTTCTTGCAATTATTCGGCGTCGTCACCAGCTTCAGGTGCGGCGGCTTCGGCAGCAGGTGCGGCCTGTTTCAAAATTGAAACCTTCCCACCCAATTTTTCAATAGCTTCTTGTGCAGCTTTAGAAACACCAGCAACTTCAAAGTTGAGTTTCTCTTTCAGCTCGCCATTGGCCAAAATCCGAACGCCATCTTTGGCGCGGCGCAGAACACCGGCCTCAACCAAAGAGGCAGCTGTTACTGTCGCGCCTTTGGCAATTTTGCCGGCTTCAACAGCGGTCTGCAAGCGACCCAAATTAACAGCATTTAACTTCACTGGGTTCGGCACATTAAAGCCGCGCTTTGGCAAGCGCATATGAATTGGCATTTGACCGCCTTCAAAGCCCTTAATGGCGACACCTGAGCGTGAGGTTTGGCCCTTCACACCACGGCCTGCGGTTTTACCTTTGCCAGATGATGTACCGCGCCCGACGCGCATACGGCCTTTACGGGCACCCTCATTATCACGAAGCTCATTCAGTTTCATAATCGGTTTCTCCAAAATGTCGCCGCCGATTAGGCGTCGACCACACGCACCAAGTGCGCCACTTTGTTAATCATGCCGCGCACTGCTGGCGTATCTTCCAACTCGCGACGACGGCCATTTTTATTCAAGCCGAGACCAATCAGCGTTGCCCGCTGATCTGCTGGACGGCCAATTGGGCTGCCCGTTTGCTCAACAATAAGTTTTTTCGCTTTTGCCATGCTCGCCTCTCCTAATTCGCCGCTTCAACTTCAGCGTCTGATTGCGCGTCATCACGACGACGAGCGACAAGATCGCTAACTATTATGCCACGACGTGCCGCTACCAAACGTGGGCTGCCTTGTTTCAACAAAGCATCGAACGTCGCATGGATCATATTATATGGGTTTGACGAACCGATTGACTTAGCAACCACGTCTTGCACGCCCAAAACTTCAAATACAGCACGCATTGGGCCACCAGCAATAATACCTGTACCCGCTGGGGCGGCGCGCAATTGAACGCGACCGGCACCATGACGGCCAGCAATATCGTGGTGCAATGTGCGGCCTTCGCGCAATGGCACTTGGATCATTTTACGCTTCGCGCTTTCAGTTGCCTTGCGGATGGCTTCTGGCACTTCGCGTGCCTTACCATGACCAAAGCCAACGCGACCGCGCTGATCACCAATTACAACCAAAGCGGCAAAACCAAAGCGGCGGCCACCTTTCACAACTTTTGCAACGCGGTTGATATGGACCAGACGGTCGATAAATTCGCTATCGCGCTCTTCGCGATTGTCCCGATTTTCGTTTCTTGCCACGGTGTTTCTCCTTTAAACCAGC
>JAYOCI010000226.1:0-1598 GCA_038105345.1 Rhodobiaceae bacterium | reverse complement strand
GCGATTTAAAACTATCGGGATGCTGAGGTGTTTCTGCTTTTTTGCGTTGCGGCATTTTGCGCTCCTTGCAATAGTCACTGGTATTTTTTTAAAAAGCCCGTCTTGGGCACTTGCGTTATAATGACTTCTCGCGGAAAACACCATGGTGAAGCAAAAACTTTTTTCCCCTTCAACAGCCTTTGACGCTGACCAGGAACTGCGGGTGAGCGAATTGGCCTGCGCGCGCGGCTCAAGGCAGGTGTTTTCTGATGTCGCCTTTCACCTCAAAGCCGGACAGGCTTTAGCAATTTACGGCGACAATGGCAGCGGCAAGACCTCGCTCTTGCGGCTATTGGCAGGCCTGTTGGCGCCGCAAGCCGGACAAGTTTCTTTGACGCATGGCGATCGGGCTTTGCAGTCGCATTATCTTGGTCATGTTGACGGGTTGAAAGCAAATTTAACCGTCGCGGAAACCCTGCGCTTTACGGCGCGCCTTTTCAATTGTGAGGCGCAGCCATTTGACCTCAGCGCCATTGGCTTGGCCGCTTATGATGAACAAATGGTTGGTGATTTATCGGCCGGTCAAAGGCGTCGGCTCATGCTGGCGCGTCTGACTATCGCACCGCGTCAAATTTGGCTGCTTGACGAGCCGCTGACAGCTCTAGACAAACAAGGGCGGGCCTTGATTGATAATTTGGCGCAGCAGCATTTGGCGCGTGGTGGCATGATTATTGCCGCCAGTCATGAGGCTTTGAGTTTTGCCACACAACAGCTGAGCTTGACCTCTGAGGCGGTGCACTGATGGGTTCTTTTCTTGCGCTTTGTCATCAACATATTCTGCTGGCTTGGCGCGGCGGCCATACGACGCTGATTGTTAGTTTTCTTTTCATTGCCATTATTCTCATGCCATTTGGCTTGGGGCCGGAATTGGCTTTGCTTCGTCAATTGGCCCCCGGCCTGTTGTGGGTGGTGTTGCTGATGTCGGTTCTTTTGTCGCTCGATCGTATGTTTCAGGCCGATTTTGAAGATGGCTCAATGGATCAAATGGCGCTTATGCCTTTGTCGCTTGAGATGATGGTTATTGCCAAAAGTCTTGGGCATTTTGTCGCTTTGTTTTTACCCTTATTGGCCGCCATACCGCTGGCTGGTTTGTTGTTGAATATTGATGCCGCAACCTTGCCCGCTTTAATGTTGTCAATGGTGGCCGGTGCACCGGCGCTGACTTTGCTCGGGGCTATTGGTGCTGGTTTGGCTTTGAGCATTCGCCGTTCAGCCATGCTGACAGTCTTATTGGTCATGCCATTTTATGTGCCGGTTTTGATTTTCGGCGCCAGCAGCAGTGCGCGCGCATTGACCAATGGCGGCGCGGTGGATATGGCGAGTATTGCTATTTTGGCTTTGATGAGTTTGGCGGCGCTGTTTTTGGCGCCATTGGCGACGGCGGCGGCTTTGCGTGTGGCGCTGCGTTAGTAGGGAGTGCGTGGCGCTTCGCCGCTTTGACAGGCGGCAAACGGCACGATAGGAAAAGATATGTTTAAGACAGTTGAAAATATTTCGGCCTATTATGCCAATCCGCAGCGCTTTATGCGTCTTGCGCAAGCCTTGCACGCGCCGCTTTG
>JAYOCI010000225.1:0-1602 GCA_038105345.1 Rhodobiaceae bacterium | reverse complement strand
CCTGCAACCTCAAGATTAGAAGTCTCGCGCTCTATCCAGTTGAGCTACGGGGCCGTTTGTTTTTATCCAAAGAAACTGTTTATTAACAGAGACTTAGACTAGGAAGCAATTTACTTCAGCTTCACTTTATTGGCAATGAAAACCAGCTTGCTGGCCTATCCTTAGCATTACTCGCGTTAAACCGTCGATGGGAGCGAGAGCGGCAGATGGTCAAACCGCCCAAAGACAGAAAAACACCAGCCTCTGGGAAGACAACATAAAAGGCTTTGGCCTCCGTGTCACTTATAAGGATGTGAAGCCGTTGTTTTTTGAGGGCAGATAAAGCGGCGGGCCAATGCTTACACGGGGCTGGCCTTGGAATGGCGTCGACTCTGATTTAAGCTAGCCACAAATCAATATCTGATTATTCGCAGTTTAGGTATTCACACCGGAGGTTCCATGACACAGCAACGGCTCGCCAATAAACGAATTCTAATTACCCAAGCCAATGACTATATGGGGCCAATAAGCTGTGAGGTTTTTGCCGCCCAGGGAGCCGAGGTGATCGCCGATACATCGGATTTAACTGATCCGTCGCGGGCAGCTGCTTTGATTGAAGAGGTTGGTCATATAGATGTGCTGGTCGCTAATCTCGCCGCCCCTGCCCAATTGGGCGTGGCCGCCGCCGAAATGCCCGACGACACATGGCAGACCATGTTTGACGTCATGGTGCATCCCTTGCATCGCTTGACCAAAGCCGTATTGCCGCAAATGATGGCGCGCAAAAAGGGGAAAATTCTAGTCTTTGGCAGTGCAACAGGGGTTAAAGGCATGTCGGGTGTCACCGCCTATAGTACGGCGCGCCATGCGCAAGTCGGCTATGTGCGCTCCACCGGCATTGAGGTGGCCGCGCATAATATTCAGATGAATTTAATCGCGCAGAATTTCGTTGAGAATCCGGTTTATTTCCCGCCGGCTTTTATCGAAACGCCTGAATTCAAAGAATTGCTAAAAAGCGTACCAGCTGGCCGCCTCGCCACGGCGCACGAAGACGCCATGTTTGCCGTGTTCTTAGCCTCAGATGAAAGTGACTTCTTCGTTGGCCAAGCGATACCGTTTAGCGGCGGCTGGGCGCAATAAGCCACCCCTCCCCCCAGATTTGGCAAAAGATTGAAAGAAGTCGGCGCTAATGCGACCAAGGGCCGACGCGGTCGAATTTGAAATTATCGCTATAGGATTTGGCGACTTTTTTCTTGCTTCGAGGCTGATCAACCCGTGCGGCAATGCCCTTGCTGGCGGCATAGGCTTGTGCCGCTTCAAGCGTGTCGAATTTTAAGCGCACTTGGGTCTGCGTTTCATCGGCACTATTCCAACCGGTCAGCGGGTCTTTACGACGCGGCTTGCTGGCTGAGAACTCAAGCACCCAGTCTTTGGTTTTGGCCTTGCCCGATGACATGGCTGATTTCGACGGTTGATAAATGCGCGCGCTCATAGTGATTCCCTAGGGCTGATTTGTAAGCCTCTATATCGCTAAAATTAACCTCGATTTCAAGCCTTCAATCGCCTTACCGAATTGCTAGCGGATTGATAATGGCTTGCACCGACCCTTTGAGCTTTGGCACG
>JAYOCI010000224.1:689-1608 GCA_038105345.1 Rhodobiaceae bacterium | reverse complement strand
CAAAAGGGTGCTTCCTGAATGGCGACCGCCTGAACAGGCGCAGCACCATCGCCTTGACGGCTTTCATGGGCGTTAACCTAAGGTCTTGTCATGCCCTCGGCAAGGGCAAAACGGAAATTCTCTGTTTACGCCATCTCATCTGGCTTATCTCACTTCGCACATCTTATCGTCATGTGACATCTTATCGTCATGTGACATTGCGCCCGCTTTAATGGCTTGATTTTCCCGACCGCATTTTGTATCACCCCGTCATATTTCCGGCCTTGTGCCGGTTGGATTGGCTGGGAAGAGAGCAATATGGCAACAAGACTTCCAAAAAACTATGTTCCATCCGATGATGAGCCGTTTATGAATGCGCGGCAGCGTGAGTATTTTCGCCGCAAACTGGCTGATTGGAAGGATGATATCATCCGTGGCACGCGCGAAACTGTGGTCGGCCTTCAAAATGAAAGCGTGCAGCATCCGGATGATGCCGACCGCGCTGCCTCTGAAGCGGAAAAAACCCTTGAATTACGCACCCGCGACCGACACCGCAAACTTATCAATAAAATTGACGCCGCCCTGCAAAGGCTGGAAGACAAAACCTATGGCTATTGCGAGGAAACCGGCGAGCCGATCAGCCTGAAACGGCTCGATGCGCGCCCGATTGCCACTTTGGGGCTTGAAGCGCAGGAACGCCACGAAAAGCGCGAGCGCTTCTATCGCGACGATTAATGGCGCGACGATTAATGTCGCGACTGATTCTGTCGCGCGCGGGTGGGGCGCGCCGCTTTGTCCACAGGGTTCTGCCCGATTCTGTCGCCCTGCTGGCCGGGTAATTTTCAAAAATCTTTGTAAAATCAGTGCCTTAAAAAATTGCTGGACAATATGAACAAAATAGGAACATAATCAGCCATTGCTCCCCTTTGGGGGCTATGAA
>JAYOCI010000224.1:0-679 GCA_038105345.1 Rhodobiaceae bacterium | reverse complement strand
GACAAGAAAAAGGCGCTTGAGGCGGCTTTGTCGCAAATCGAGAAAAATTACGGCAAAGGCTCGGTGATGAAGCTGGGCGACCCGGAAAATGTGGTGGAAATTGAGGCGATTTCGACCGGTTCGCTGGGGCTGGATATTGCGCTTGGCATTGGCGGCCTGCCGCGCGGGCGGATTATTGAGATTTACGGGCCGGAAAGCTCCGGCAAAACCACTTTGGCGCTGCATACAGTGGCCGAAGCGCAAAAAAATGGCGGGATTTGCGGCTTTATTGATGCCGAACATGCGCTTGACCCGGCCTATGCCCGAAAACTCGGCGTGCAAATTGAGGATTTGCTTATCTCGCAGCCCGATAATGGCGAACAGGCGCTTGAAAGTGCCGATACGCTGGTGCGCTCCGGTGCGGTGGATGTGCTGGTCATTGACTCGGTTGCCGCGCTGACGCCGCGCGCCGAGCTTGAGGGTGATATGGGCGACAGCCTGCCGGGGTTGCAAGCGCGGCTCATGAGCCAGGCGCTGCGTAAGTTGACCGCCTCAATCTCGCGCTCCAATACAATGGTCGTGTTTATCAACCAGATTCGCATGAAAATCGGCGTGATGTTTGGCAGCCCCGAAACCACAACCGGCGGCAATGCGCTGAAATTCTATTCTTCCTGCCGGTTGGATATTCGCCGCATTGGCG
>JAYOCI010000223.1:0-1620 GCA_038105345.1 Rhodobiaceae bacterium | reverse complement strand
CTTTGGGGTGCTGGCACGGTTTTACCGCGCAGCAAATGATGATGGCCGTGAAGCGACACCGCAAAACCACCGACAAATCCTATGTTTATCTGTCAGGCTGGATGGTGGCTGCGCTGCGTTCCGATTTCGGCCCGCTGCCCGACCAATCCATGCACGAAAAAACCGCCGTTAGCGGTTTGATTGAAGAAATTTACACCTTCCTGCGCCAAGCCGATGCGCGCGAAATGCGTCATTTGTTTGTTGACCTTGATGAAGCGCGCAAAAATGGCGGTGATGTTGATGCGGCGCTGGCCGCAATTGACAATTACGAAACCCATATCGTGCCGATTATTGCTGATATTGATGCCGGTTTCGGCAATGAGGAAGCCACTTACTTGCTGGCCAAACAAATGATTGAAGCCGGTGCATGCTGCATTCAGATTGAAAACCAAGTATCCGACGCCAAGCAGTGCGGTCACCAAGACGGTAAAGTCACCGTGCCGCATGAAGACTTTTTGTCAAAAATCAATGCCGTGCGTTATGCCTTCCTCGAATTGGGTGTCAATGATGGGGTGATTGTGGCGCGCACGGACAGCCTCGGTGCCGGTCTGACGCAAAAAATTCCGGTGTCGCAAAAACCGGGTGACTTGGCCGACCAATATAATGCCTTCCTGCAATTGCAAGAAGTATCCGACCTGTCGGGCATTCAGCAGGGTGACCAAGTGATCACGCAAGGCGGCAAGACTTACAAGCCGGTGCGTCTGCCCAATGGCCTTTATGCCTTTAAAGACGGCTCGGGCGAAGACCGCTGCGTGCTTGATTGCATCACGGCGTTGCAAAACGGCGCCGACCTGTTGTGGATTGAAACCGAGCGTCCGCATGTCGGGCAAATCGGCGGCATGGTCAGCCGCATTCGCGAGGTCATTCCCAATGCCAAGCTGGTCTATAACAATTCACCGAGCTTTAACTGGACACTGAACTTCCGTAACCAAGTGCATGGCGAATGGGTTGCAGCCGGTAAAGACGTGTCGGCCTATCCCGACCCCGCATCCGACCCGCAAGGCCTGATGGATCCGCAATTTGACGATAGCGAATTGGCGGCAGAAGCCGATAGGCTGGTGCAAAGTTTCCAAGCCGATGGCGCGCGCGAAGCGGGTATTTTTCACCACCTCATCACCCTGCCGACCTATCACGATACGGCATTGGGCACAGATGTTTTGTCGGAAGGTTATTTCGGTGACCTCGGCATGCTGGCCTATGTGCGTGATGTGCAGCGTAAAGAGATCCGTCGTGGCATGGCTTCGGTCAAGCACCAAGATTTGGCCGGTTCAAATATTGGTGATGACCATAAGGAATATTTCTCCGGCGATATGGCGCTTTTGGCCTCCGGCGAAGACAACACAATGAACCAATTCTAATCAGGTTCTCGACAAATTGAGGGCTTCGCGGGTGTTCTGCGAAGCCCTTTTTCTTTGTAAGGGGTGCAGATGGCCGAACGGGAATTTATGACCACGGATTTATCCGATGCGCATGCCGATTTGCGCTATTTAGCACCGAATTATCAAGATTTCGGCGGTCGCTTGCGCTTTCACGGGCCTGCCAAAACATTGCTGACCTTTGAAGACAACACCAAGCTGCGCG
>JAYOCI010000222.1:0-1623 GCA_038105345.1 Rhodobiaceae bacterium | reverse complement strand
GTGCCATGCGGAATAATCAGCGGATCGAGCGCCTGTTGCTCAAAACTGGCAACCAAATCGCCCGGATTCTCAGCGATTTCGAAACAGCTATCGGATAATTCATTGGCTGGCACATCGCTTGGGCAAAGCGGCACATTGGCCGCCTCATCTAAAAACCGGCGCATATCAAAATAATTCTGACGATTGCTAAAGTCTAACAAAGGCAATGCCAGCGGCACCAAGCCCTTACCATTGGTGCGCAACGCATTAACCGTCACCCCGCCAGAGGCAATCGGACGGGCTGAAACCTTGCTGTCTTCTAAATCCTTAAAAATAACGTTTTTATGGCCATAGTGCTCGTCTGGCATGGCGCCAACTTGTGTCCATTCAAAGCCAATAAAACTCACCAAATCGGGGTTTTCCGACGAGCTGGACAGCGCATTGCACGCACGAATGCTCTGTTTGGTGTCTTTCCAGCGTTGCGGCGTCGAGGCTTCGGCATGGTCGGTAATGGCCCAGAAATCAATCGCCGAACAATGACGGGCGAAATCACAGGCATCGGCTAAAGGATGCGAACCTTCGCCACCGAAAATCGGCATTGACCACAAAAAGGCATCGGTTGAATAAGTGGTGTGAACATGCAGATCGCCAAACAGGATTTGCTTATCCTGATCAATATTTTGTGTCATCCCTTGGCGAATGGCTGCTTGTTCAGCCTCGCGTGCCGACACTAAAACCGGTGCCCGCTCGCGCCCGATAATATCGCCCGCCCCGCGCGGCAATCCATACCAATCGCGCAGTAATCCGGTGCTATAGACCGCAATCAAAATGAGAAGGCTTAAAGCTAGAAGCAAAATTCTACGTGCCATGGCGATGTTCCCCTAAAGTTGGCTGTTAAGCCTGTTTTTTGCGTAAACGCAGCTTAAATGTTGCACTGGCGCGCCCCACTAATTCCTCGGCATCATTAAACAAATCTGCCTCAACAAAAGCAATCGATTTCCCAATCCGTCGGACATACCCCTTGGCGATATAATTGCCCGGCGCGCCACCCTTCAAAAAACTGGTTTTCAATTCCAAGGTCGAACTGCCGCCATAAACCGACATATCAAGTTTACCGCGGATGGCGACGCCGCAGGCGGTGTCGAGCATGGTGGCATAAGCCCCGCCATGAAGCACGCCTTGCATATTTAAAAAGACTTCTGGAATACAGAAACTCACAATCGATGTGCCAGTCTCCTTATCCATGGAAATCACTTCGCGTTGCAATAAAGTGCTGAGTGCCGAGTCACTGGAAGTGCCGACATTTTCGGGAATATCTTTTATCATTATCTTTGTCCGATGATTTCGTGCTGCGCGAGGCGCTCAAAATAGGCCGTTAGATTTGTTAACGACGGGTCAATTGGCAAACTCACTTTGGCCAGAAAACCAGCCAAACAGTAAAAAGCAACATCGACATAGGTCAGACGATCGCCGCAAATATAGGTCTTGTCGGCCAGCAAATCATTGACCCATTTCAGCCCTTCAGCAGCGAACAGCTTTGACGGCGCGACTTAATCATCAAGCAATAACATACGACCAGCAAAAAAGACTTTGCCATAGATATGGCGATAGCCAGCAATCATCTGATCGAGCACAAGATAGTCG
>JAYOCI010000221.1:0-1642 GCA_038105345.1 Rhodobiaceae bacterium | reverse complement strand
CGCGCTTTAAAGGGCCGGTCAATCAAGCGCCGCGCCATGCCAATCCCGGCCAAGACGGGCGCGATGCATGGGTTTGGCTGCGCCTCAAACTGATTGCCGATATTGGCCTTATCGGCCTGCCCAATGCCGGCAAATCCACCTTGCTGGCAGCCATGAGCCGTGCCAAGCCGAAAATTGCCGATTATCCCTTCACCACTTTGCACCCCAATCTCGGCGTGGTCGGTCCGCCCGATCGCAAAGGCGGGCGCCAAGCGGGGCGCGAATTTGTCATGGCCGATATTCCGGGCCTGATTGAAGGCGCGGCTGAAGGGGCCGGTCTCGGCCATCGCTTTCTCGGCCATGTTGAACGCTGCACGGCGCTCTTGCATCTCATTGATGCGACGCAAGATGATGTCGTCCATGCTTATCAGACAATACGCAGCGAACTGGCCGCTTATGATGACGGGCTGGCGCAAAAAACCGAGCTGATTGCGCTGACCAAAACGGATGCGCTTTTACCCGATAGATTGGCCGAGGTGACGGCGGCGCTGGCACGAGCGACCGATGCCGAACTGAGCGGCATATCGGCGGTTAGCGGCCACGGGCTGCAAGAATTATTCGACAGGCTGGCCGCCCAAATTGACGGCGCCGCGGGTAAAGAAGCAGCCCGGCTCGAGCAAGAGGCGGGTTGGCACCCGTTGCAGGAGGGCTGATATGCGCAATCCCATGCAAGCGATAGACGAAGCGCGCCGCTTGGTTGTCAAAATCGGTTCATCTTTGCTGCTGCAAGATGATGCGCTCAATCACGCCTGGCTGGCCGCTATGGCCGGTGATTTGGCCAAGCTCAATAAAAGCGGCAAAAAGCTGATTGTCGTCAGTTCCGGCGCGGTCTCGCTGGGTTGCGCGGCGCTTGGCCTCAAACGCACCCAATTGACGCTGGAAGAAGGCCAAGCGGCAGCCGCGACCGGACAAATTGAGCTGGCGCAAGGCTGGCAAGCGGCGCTGGCCGAACAGGGTCTGGCAGCGGCACAAATTTTGCTGACGGCGGAAGATACCGAACAAAGGCGGCGCTATTTGAATGCGCGGCAAACCCTGACCACGCTTTTGGCGCATGGTGCGGTGCCGGTGATTAATGAAAATGACACAGTGGCGACGCAGGAATTGCGCTATGGCGATAATGACCGGCTGGCGGCGCGCGTTGCGGCTATGGTGTCGGCCGATTGCCTGATTTTGCTATCCGATATTGACGGGCTATATGATGCCGATCCGACGCAAAATGAAAATGCCAATTTCATCGATAAAGTGCCGCATATTAATGCCAAAATTGAGGCAATGGCCGGCGGCACCGGCTCAAGCCACGGCTCGGGCGGCATGGTGACCAAATTACAGGCCGCACAAATCGCCCAGCGCGCCGGCTGCCATATGGTGCTGGCCAGCGGCCGCGCTATGACGCCTTTATCGGCTTTGGCCGAAGGCGCGCGCGCCACCTTATTTGAAGCGCATGACAATCCGCGCAGTGCGCGCGCGGCGTGGATTGCCGGCGGCCTCAAACCGAGCGGTTCGCTGCATCTTGATAATGGCGCAAAGCGCGCGCTTTATGACGGCAAGTCGCTTTTGCCGGTCGGGCTGACCTCGGTTGCCGGACATTTTGAGCGCGGCGATT
>JAYOCI010000220.1:0-1645 GCA_038105345.1 Rhodobiaceae bacterium | reverse complement strand
GGCTTGCGATATTCGTATTGGCGATGTGATTGGTGCCGTTGATGAGCCAGTTGAGGTAACGCGCTGCCAAGCGGCCAGCGGCTGTTTGGGCAAACATGCGCGCTGTCTGACGCATGACCTTTGGGCCGAATTGGGCGAGCATATTCATTCTTTCTTAAATGGCGTGTCGCTGGCTGATGTTGTGGCGGGCAATAAAATCGTCGCGCCGGAACCGCTGTTTTGCGAAAAAATTTCCGAACTCAGACAGGCGGGGCGAAGCCAATGAGTCGGGTCTATCTTGATTATAATGCGACGGCGCCATTGCGGCCGGAAGCGCGGGCCGCGGTGATTGACGGTTTGCAGGCCGGCAATCCGTCTTCTGTTCACTATGAGGGACGCCAAGCTCGGGCGCTGATTGATGGCGCACGTCGGCAAATCGCCAAATTATGCAATGCCTCTCCGGAAGGGGTTATTTTCACTTCTGGCGGCACGGAAGCGTGCAATATGGCGATGAAATTATCAGCCGCACCAGCGGGGCCGGTCGCGCGCATTCTGGTGTCGGCCATTGAACACGCCGCTGTATTATCGGCGGCGGAGGCCAGCCATTTACCGGTGGAGCGATTGCCGGTCACGGCGAGCGGGCAACTTGATTTAGCCGCCCTCGATAAAGCCTTGGACAATCCTGCACCGGCCTTGGTTTGCGTGATGCTGGCCAATAATGAAACCGGCGTTATTCAGCCGATATCAGACATTAGTGCGCGGGTTAAGGCGCATGGCAGTTTGCTGTTTTGTGATGCCGTGCAAGCGGCCGGTAAAATGCCGATTGATATGGCCGCTCTGGGCGTCGACGGGTTGAGCTTATCGGGCCATAAATTGGGCGCGCCCATGGGTACGGGTGCTTTCATCGTCCGCCAAGGGCTGGTGACACCGCCGCATATTGTCGGCGGCGGGCAAGAGCTGGGGCGTCGCGCTGGATCGGAAAATATTACTGGCATTTTAGGTTTTGCTGCTGCCGCCGCCGCCAGTGAGGCGGCATTGGCGTCATTTGACGCATTGGCGCAGTGGCGCGATGGCATGGAAAAATCTTTGCGCGCCGCTTTTAATGATGTGGTGGTTTTTGGTGCCGAGGCCCCGCGTTTGGCCAATACAAGTTGTTTTGCTTTAGCTGGTTTGCGCTCGGAGACATTGGTTATGGCGCTCGATTTGGCCGGTATTTCCGTCAGTGCCGGATCGGCGTGTTCCAGCGGCAAGGTGTCGCGCAGTCATGTGCTTGACGCCATGGGGGTTACGAACGATCTCTCTCAAGCGGTATTGCGGGTCAGTTTCGGTTGGGCATCTCAGGCTGAGGATGCAGAAAAATTAGTCGAATCGTGGAGCCATTTAGCCCACAAAGCCAGAGAGCTGGCAGCGGAGTAAATATGAGTGAAGCAAAATCAACGATTGATCGCGAAACGGTCGAGCAAGTCGCAAAATTTGGCGGCGAGCATTATAAATATGGTTTTGAAACCAATATTGACGCTGACAAGGCGCCCAATGGCTTGAATGAAGACATTGTGCGCTTTATCTCGGCCAAAAAGGGCGAGCCTGAGTGGTTGCTGGCATGGCGTCTCGATGCTTATGAGCGTTGGCGCACGATGGATGAACCGAAATGGGCGCATGTTGACTA
>JAYOCI010000064.1:0-9623 GCA_038105345.1 Rhodobiaceae bacterium | reverse complement strand
AATACCCTTAGACGCAGAATAGCGATGGGTGCGTGGATTGCGCACGGTCTCGACCAGCTTCTCAACAATATGAGCCGGCGTCGGCAAATCTGGATTGCCCATGCCGAAATCAATGATGTCTTTTCCCGCCGCGCGCGCCTCCGCTTTGAGCTTGTTAACGGACTCGAAAACGTAAGGTGGCAATCTTTGAATACGGTGAAAATCTTGGGTCATGTTGGTATCCGGTTAAAAATGATAAGCCTGTTTGCGCCGCGATTGCGGCAATAAAAAGACCCTGACTAGGGAAATAAAGGTTGTTGCTCAAGTCCGGCCATTTCGTCAAAGCCGAACATTAAATTTAAATTCTGAATGGCCTGCCCACTCGACCCTTTGACCAGATTGTCCAATGTCGAGAACAGAATAACCCGCCCGTCAATCCGGTCATCAAAAGCCGCCAACAGACAGAAGTTAGACCCCCGCACGTGCCGTGTGGCCGGCACAACACCGGAGTCGACCACCCGCACAAACGGTTTATCGGCGTAAAATTCTTGCCACGCCGCCCGCAGATCAGCCGCACAGGCGCCGTTTTTCGTCCGCGCATAGACCGATAAATATTCGCCGCGATTCATTGGCACCAAATGCGGCGTAAAGCTGACCGTCACCGGTGCCCCATTGGCTTTGCCAATCTCTTGCTCAATCTCGGGCGCATGACGATGGCCAGCCACCCCATAGGCGTGCATGCCTTCGGCCACTTCGCTGAAAAGATTTTGCTCTTTCAACGAACGACCGGCACCTGTCACGCCTGATTTAGCGTCAATAATCAAATCGCTGGCATCGAGCAAACCGGCTTTCACCAAGGGCAATAGCAAGGTCAATGCAGCCGTCGGATAACACCCCGGACAGGCTACCAAATCAGCCTTTGCAATGGCCGCAGTATTATGTTCGCTGAGCCCATAAACCGCCGTCTTCAGCAACTCGGGCGCATCATGCGCACGACCATACCATTGGGCATAAACATCCGCATCTTCCAAACGGAAATCAGCAGACATATCAATGACTTTGAGGTGTTTTGGTAGATTTAAGATGACATCTTGCGCGGTTGAATGTGGCAGGCCGCAAATCACCGCATCGACGCCTGACCAATCAGCCTCTTCGACGGTGACCAGAGCCGGTAAATCAAGTCCGGCAAATTGCGGGAAAATCTCGCCAATCTTCTTGCCAGCATGGGCATTGCCCGTCAGCACGGCAATATTCACCTGCGGATGGGTTGCCAATAGGCGCACCGCATCGGCACCTGTATACCCCGATGCGCCAATAATACCGACATTTATCGCACCAACACTCACGCTGTTGCCCTACTCTTCTTCGTGATTCACCGCCATAATTTCTCCTTCGGCAACCAATTTACCATCAACAAAAATATCGCCCTTAAACTTATAAGCCGACCCACGACGACGAATTTTCGTCACATGGATTCGCATTTGGTCACCTGGTGTGACCGGATGACGGAAGCGCACTTTATCAACCGTCATAAAATAAATCAGCTTGGCTTCCATCGGATTGCCCGACAATTTGGCGTTTTGCATCACCAAAATGGCTGCCACTTGCGCAATCGCTTCAACCATTAACACGCCCGGAAAAACCGGACGCCCAGGAAAATGACCGGTAAACCAAGGTTCACTCGCCGTCACATTTTTAATGCCAACAGCCGTTTCCTCGCCTTGCATTTGTTCCACCCGATCGACCAATAAAAATGGATAACGATGGGGCAGAAAATCCATGATTTCCTGAATCGTTACGCTTGAACCTGGCACTTCATCACTCATCATCGAATCCCTTCTTTAATTTCCACTCTTTCATAACAAAAAAGGGGCCAAATAGCCCCTTTTTCTTTTCGTATAAACGAAAGATTGGAGCTTAACGTTTGGAGAACTGGAAGCTACGTCGGGCTTTCGCGCGACCGAATTTCTTACGTTCAACAACACGACTATCACGTGTCAGGAAGCCGTGGCCTTTCAGCACACCGCGCAGCTCTGGCTCGTAATAGGTCAAGGCTTTTGACAGGCCATGGCGCACCGCACCGGCTTGTCCTGACAGACCACCGCCGCTCACTGTGGCGACAACGTCAAATTGACTGTCACGCGCCGCAGCGACCAAAGGCTGGCGCACAATCATGCGCAGCACTGGGCGGGCGAAATAGCGTTTTTCGTCATGACCATTGACGGTAATTTTGCCGCTACCTGGTTTGATCCATACGCGGGCAATGGCATTTTTACGCTTGCCAGTGGCATAGGCGCGACCAAGTTCGTCAATTTTAGGCTCAACGGGTGTGGTTTCAACAACCGCAGCGGCTTCGCCGGAAATGGCCGTATCGAGATTTTCCAAAGTCGTCTCAACTGTTTCAGACATGACTAATTCCTTACGTTCTTGGCGTTCAATGACGCGACGTCGAGTTTTTCAGGCGATTGCGCTTCATGCGGATGCTCAGAACCAGCATAGACACGAAGATTGCCCATTTGCTGGCGAGCCAAAGGCCCACGTGGCAACATACGCTTCACAGCCAGCTCAACAACGCGCTCAGGGAATTTGCCGTCCAGCACTTTGGCAGGCGTGGTTTCTTTAATCCCACCCGGGTGCCCTGTGTGACGATAATAAACTTTATTGTCGCGCTTGCGGCCAGTGAATACAACCTTGTCAGCATTGATGACAATCACATTATCCCCCACGTCCATATGCGGCGTGAAGGTTGGCAAATGCTTACCACGCAAACGCGTAGCGATGATTGCAGCCAAACGGCCAACAACCAAATTTTCGGCGTCGATCAGAATCCACTTCTTTTCGATATCCGATGGTTTTGCAGAATAAGTCTTCATAACGGTTTCCTGTCTCATAACCCGTGCTTCGGGCGATGCGATGTTTTACGAGCCAAAAGAGCTAAAATCAAGCGCTTTCTCACATAAATATAGTAAGTTTTTCAATGGTTTATGATTTTGGTATATAATTACCACTATCTAAACACCAGATTTATTGGTGTTTTCGCAGCGACTAATTATGTCGCAAAAAATGCAAATGCGTAATCGCCAGACCAAGCACAATGACCGCACCGATTTGGTGGGCGGCGGCCAAGCCAATCGGCAGAACCAACATTAGGGCGACAATCCCCAAGACCACTTGCGCGACAAGGCCGAGGAGCAAATAGATTGCCGTTTGGCGAACCCTTGGACGCGTGTCGGAATGCAGCACACGATAGACGTGCCAGCCAATCAGAAGCGTCAGCAGATAGGCCAAAACACGGTGATCGAATTGCACGGTCATATGGTTCTCAAAGAAATTGCTGATCAATGGCTCATAGGCGAAAAGCCCAGACGGGATAATGTCGCCATCCATGAACGGCCAGTCATTATAGGTCATGCCCGCATCAATACCGGCCACGAGCGCGCCGAGCAAAGATTGCACCAGCAAAAGGCCGACAATCAGCCCGCCAGCAGCGACCCGCGCGCCAGATTGCAAACGCCCATCAACCGCGCGCAGATAACCAAGCGCCAACCACAGGGCCACACCAAAGATAATCAGCGCCAAGCCCAAATGCATGGCCAATCGATATTGACTGACGTCTACCCGCTCGGTGAGGCCACTGCTCACCATATACCAGCCCATAAAGCCTTGAAGGCCGCCTAAGGTGAACAGGCCGAGCAAGGGCATAATGCGATGGCGCGCCAATTTGCCTTGCCACAGAAAGACCAGAAAAGGAATGAGGAACACAAGACCGACAATGCGACCGAGGAACCGATGGCCCCACTCCCACCAGTAAATGACTTTGAACTCATGCAAGTTCATGGCGTGATTGATCAGGGTAAATTCTGGGATCTGCTGATATTTTTCAAATGCGATTTCCCAGGCTGCTTGCGACATTGGCGGGATGGCGCCACGAATGGGTTCCCATTCGGTAATTGACAGGCCGCTATCGGTCAGACGGGTCAGCCCGCCAACCAGCACCATAAGCACAACGAAGCCGGCGAGCGTAAACAGCCAATAGGCGATTTGACGATCGTGCTTTGATTGGACTTCAGCAGAATGGAGCGCATTGTGTGACATGCGCGTAATATACAATATCTTTGGGCTTTGGCCTTGCGACCAATCAACGCGTATTGTATCGATAGATGTGCGTTGAAGGATTTATCATGTCTCAGAAAAAACCAGCCAAACCATTTAAAAAACCGTTATTGCCGATACGGCTGCGCAAGTTCATCGGTTTTGTGCTGATACTTGTTTTATTATTTTTCTACGCATTAATTGTCATGCGCTTTGCTGTCAGCACCAATATTCCTGAGAGCGGCATGAAACAATTTTTCTTTTATTTAGTCATGGGCATGGCTTGGATCATACCAGCGGGCGCGATTATTTATTGGATGGAACGCCCCGACTCGCCGCCGCAATAGTCTCGGCCTAGTCAATTCTGCCGAATTGCAGACGATTAAGAACGGCAAATACGACGATGAAGATGGCGATTGGTAAAATTGAAGTCATGGCTTTCTCTCCCTTACAAATTAGAAATAGCTAGAATCGACCGCACCGGTCGCCGAGCTGATATTGCCCGCTTATTTAGCACTTAACAATCAACAGGGCTAGAGCCTGAAGCGCCAAAGCTGAGCTTTGGCGTCAATGGTCGGAGCGGCGGGATTTGAACCCACGACCCCTTGTCCCCCAGACAAGTGCGCTACCGGGCTGCGCTACGCTCCGACATGGTTTTGTCTTAGAAAGTTTTGCCGCGATTAGCAAGCGCCGGCTTCACGCTTTGGTCAAAATATCCAAAGCCTCAGAAAGATTTTTACGCGCCATGCTGAGGTCGCTCTTCAAGGCAGCTGGCGTCAGGCTGGAATCAGACGCGCTTGGCTCAGCCTCGCCCTGCCCCAAAGCACGCATATAGCCGACGCCCTTGTCTTGTAAAAGTTTTTGCACGCCCTTAATGGTCATGCCTTGCTCGTAAAGCGCATGGCGAATGCCAGCAATCAGCGCCACATCATCCGGGCGATAAAACCGCCGACCCGCCGCCCGCTTCACCGGTTGAATTTGACTGAATTTACTTTCCCAGAAACGCAAGACATGCGGCTGCAAGTCAAATGTCGCCGCCACTTCACTAATCGTCCGGAAAGCATGATCTGATTTGGATTGACTCATTTACGCGGCCTTCCCCAAGACCTAGCTACCAAGGCCCGCCAATTTATTTATTTTTTCTTTCAGCACATGGCTGGCACGGAAGGTTAGAACGCGACGCGGATCAATCGGCACTTCTTCACCGGTTTTTGGATTGCGCCCAATACGGCCATTTTTCTGCCGCACGATGAAAGAACCAAAAGAAGATAATTTAACGGCTTCGCCATTGACTAAGGCGGCTGAAATTTCTTCCAAAACGGTCTCAACCAACTGAGCAGACTCGCTACGCGAAAGTCCAATCTCTTTGTGAACGGCTTCGCTTAAATCTGCTCGGGTAACTGTTTTGCCTGTCATTACGCATTCCTTAAATGAAACTGATTATAAGCACATAGTAAAATACAGGTGCAAGTTATAAAACACTGTATCATTTTGCTCATTTGCTACCAGCGCAGCAGATTGGCCCCCCAGCTGAGCCCGCCGCCCATGGCCTCCAACATAACCAAATCACCAGATTTAATGCGCCCATCGCGCACTGCCGCATCTAGCGCTAGCGGTATCGAGGCCGCCGATGTATTGGCATGTTGATCAACCGTGATAATGGTCTTTTCGGGTGGCAAACCAATTTTCTTCGCAACCCCTTCAATAATTCGACGATTGGCCTGATGCGGCACGAACCAGTCAATATCGGCAATCTGATAGCCCGAACTGGCCAATAGGCTTTCAATGGCATCGGAAATATTGCCCACAGCATGGCGATAAACCTCGCGGCCTTCCATGGTTAAATGGCCCGTCGTGCCGGTCGTTGACGGCCCGCCATTGACATAAAGTATGTCTGATAAGGCGCCATCCGAGCGCAAATAACTGCCTAAAATATGCGACTCATCGGCCGAGTCTATTTCACACTGACGCACCACCACAGCCCCTGCTCCATCACCAAACAGAACCGCTGTTGTGCGATCTTGCCAGTCGAGCAAACGGGTCATGGTTTCGGCGCCAATCAACAAAGCGCATTGCGCCTGACCGCTTTCAACCATGGCGCTGGCGACACTCAAGCCGTAAATGAAACCGCTGCACACGGCTTGCACGTCAAATGCCGCCCCATGCGCCATGCCAAGTTTTTTCTGAATAAGCGCTGCCGTCGCCGGAAAGGTAAGATCCGGCGTTGTCGTGGCGACAATAATCAAATCAATTTGATCAATGGTAAGACCAGCATGTTGCAGCGCCCTTTGTGCCGCTTTCGTACCCAAATCGGAGGTGTACTCGCCCTCTGCCGCCTGATGGCGCATACGGATGCCCGAGCGCTGAACAATCCATTCATCACTCGTGTCGAGGGTTTTGCTGAGGTCATCATTGCTGATAATCGTTTCCGGCAGATATGAGCCAATACCAATAATTTTTGCTTTTCTTACCATGCCGTCCCCTGACGCTGTGCTGTTTTAGGCTAAGGCATCTGCCCATGCATCGTCTAATACTGACTGCATTTTATCGATATCGGCGGCGATTGTCTCAACCATATCAGCTTGGGCGACATCAATGGCCACCCCAATGGCTGTTGCATAACCATCTATATCCGCCCCGCCATGGCTTTTGACGACAATGCCATTCAGCCCCAAAAACATGCCGCCATTGGCCGCATTAGGATCCATGCGGGCGCGCAAAGCGGCAAAGGCGCCACGGGCAAATAAATAGCCAATTTTTGACATTAATGAGCTGGACATGGCTTGGCGTAAATATTCGCCCATTTGCCGCGCCGTCCCCTCGGCCGTTTTCAGCGCAATATTGCCAGTGAAGCCGTCAGTCACCACAACATCCGCATAGCCTTTGCCAATGCCATCGCCTTCGATAAAGCCGGTGAAATTCAGCTCTGAATGGCTCAATAATTCCGAAGCCTCTTTCACCCCATCTGTGCCTTTAACGTCTTCGACACCAATATTCAGCAGAGCCACAGTCGGGTTTTGCAGGCCGAATACTGTCTTGGCATAAGCCACACCCATAACCGCAAACTGAGCATATTGCGCCGCTGTGCCGCCAATGGTGGCGCCAACATCGAGCACCACGCTCTCGCCTTTAAGCGTCGGCCAGACACCGGCAATAGCTGGGCGTTCAATGCCCGGCAAAGTGCGTAGAATAATTTTCGCCATGGCCATAAGCGCGCCCGTATTACCAGCCGACACGCAAGCATTGGCTTCGCCGGTCTTGACGGCGTCAATGGCGCGCCACATGCCACTGATTTTACGCCCCTGACGCAAAGCGACACTTGGCTTTGCATCCATGGCAATGGACATTTCGCAATCAATGACTTTTGTCACTTTTTTAAGAGCGCCAAATTTATTCAGCTGACTATCAATGGCCGCCTTATCGCCATAGGCCAAGAATGTCACATTTGGATAGGCATCCAAGGCTTGTGCCATTGCCGGAATGGTAACTGCTGGCCCATGGTCACCGCCCATGGCATCGATGGATATAACTGTGGGTGTCAAACGCCCGCTCCCAATTTTATTGCGCCGTTATATTTGCTACAGACGAAGCAAGATGAGCTAATTTGATATTTATATCAAGCGCCTTCATCGCTCGCTTTGAGCGCTTGCAAAGCCGCAAATGGCGACGGTTTTTCTTCTTCTACATCATTGGCATCGATAAGATTAACAAACTCTGCGTCCGGCGCGCGCGGATATACTGGCACTTCCATGGCAAAAATCTGTGTCGCTACTTCACCTAAATCAACCGCGCCATCTTCGATAATCTCTGGCACTTCAGCCTCAAAATCATCTTCTGGCACAACATATTGTAACACAATATCGCAGGGTTGAAATTCGGTTGTGAAATCAACCTCAATCGGCGTCCAAACCGGCTGTAGAGTGACACCACACTGTTGCAGCACGCGGCCCGATACTTTTCCAATCGCCATCATCCCACGCTTACCAAATGGCGTCATATGCGCTTCAACGCTAAGATCAGCAACTTCGTCGACATGAAGCCGCACAGCCAATTTCTCGCAATTCCTTGCATCGGCCTCAAACTTAATGTGCGCCCCTTTGGGTGGCACGTCTTCAGCCCTTACGATATGGCTAAACTCACATTCGCCAAAGGCCGGCGTATCGAAATGTTTTTCGTCCATTGGTGTCAATTCCGACCTTAGTTTTTACGAAATACGTCGCCGGCAAGAATATCATCCAATGATTTTTCTGCCAATGCGCTTTCAGCCTGCAAAAGATAATGGGCCATGTCGCTGATGCCAGCACTGGGCACGGGTGCCTCAGGATAGAGATTGCGGGCCAATACCTCGGCGAGGGCTTTTTGCGTGGCTTCATCAATCGCCGCCGGCGCTTGTTTACCCATGGCTTCATCATAAGCAGCGGCGCGGCCATAAAAGGCCTGCGCCATTTTACGAATTTTCTTGCCGACCCCTAAGTCGCCAACACCGGCTTCGCGCATGGATTGATCCATATCGGCGAAAAAGGTGTCAAACACCGCTTGGCCAATGTCGTCGCGCGCCACACCCTGTTGACGCAAGCGCCGCAAAAGCAGGTGCACATGCACACTCATCATATCAAAGCGACCATCAAAACTATCGGGGGCGCGATCTTCACCATATAGATCAGGAGAGCGCGCGGCGCGCACAACCGACAAATAAGCATCGCCGACATCGACCGTTTTGCGTTTGCGCCAAAAAAAATCAAGCAGCCCCATAAATCACCTTTATTGGTATAAATGTATAAATTGGTTGCAAGCCAATTCAGGATTGGCTAGGCACGTAGTCTAACTATTTAGGGTTATAAATCATGGCGACAAATGAACAAGCAAAACCACCGCGGCAAAGCAGCACGATGAAAAACCTTTTCTTGGCAGGAATATTAAGCGGATCAATCTTGGCCTGTGCGCCGGTTGTTGATATGCGCGGCTATGTTTTTGACGAGAAAACCATCGAGCGGCTTGAAATTGGCAAAACCAATTTGGAAGAAACCATTGCCACGCTCGGGTCGCCAAGCACGACATCAGAAATTAACGGCAAAGCATTTTACTATGTTCACAGTCGGTTTATTCGCGAGAGCTACCGTGCGCCTGTCGAAGTCGACCGAAAAGTCATGGCGATTTACTTCGACCAAGAGGGCAAAATGCGCGACAAGGCTGTCTATGGTTTAGAAGACGGTATTATTATTGCCATTGTTCAACGGACAACGGAAACCCAAGGGGCGGAGCTATCGGTTATTGGACAATTATTCTCCAATGCGGGCCGCTTTGGCGACAGCTCAGGCATCGAGTAAAAAGCAATATAAAGAAAAAAACCCCGGATTGGGTAACCAATCCGGGGTTTCATTTTGTCTATCGTTTGCTTAGTGAGCCAGAATAGCCAGCATCAAAAGCGCAACAATATTTGTGATTTTAATCATTGGGTTGACCGCAGGGCCAGCCGTATCTTTATACGGGTCGCCAACTGTGTCGCCAGTTACTGCAGCTTTGTGAGCCTCAGAACCTTTACCACCATGATT
>JAYOCI010000063.1:0-9662 GCA_038105345.1 Rhodobiaceae bacterium | reverse complement strand
CGCTACCAACGGCACGCATGACGCTGGCGAAGCCCTCGCCGCCCACTAATAAGGCTGCTTGTGTGCGTCCCTGCGCAATGCGCTCGGCCAATTCGTTAATCATCATTTGTGGCGAATTGCCACCGGTCGCCGCCAATAGCGATTGCTTGGGCGATAGGCCCATGAGATTGGCCACTGTGCGCCCTGGATTAGAATATTGACCAAAGGGAATAGACCGCGCCTCAGGGCTATCGGTAATAAAACGAATGGAGGCGACAGTATCTAGAGCCGCACTCACGCTGGCTTCCTGCCCGCAATCATTGAGCGCAACACGGGCCGCATCGGCCATTAAATCAACAGGAGATTTGGCTTTCGCTAAATCTTTTTCTTTTTGAACCGTCAAGCCAGCGCCGACAAGAATGGGGGTGTTATCATGTACCATAAACGTCTCTCCTACATTTTACAGATGCGGCGAGTTTAAACAGCTATCAAGAGCGTTCAAGCTTTTTCATGACCCCTTTTTGTGCCTATTTTTTCACCACAATGTATAATTAATAGGCAAAAAACGCCGGAGAACTCCCCGCCTCACGGCCTTTGGCCAGCATTCCGCAAATCAGCTTTTGGCATAGAATTTGCATGAAGTGGGGCAGAGATGAAATTGATTGTAATAGGAAGGTGACCATGAAAAAAATCGAAGCAATTATTAAGCCATTCAAACTCGATGAAGTTAAAGACGCTCTTCAAGAAGCGGGCATGCAAGGCATCACCGTTGTTGAAGCAAAAGGTTTCGGCCGTCAAAAGGGCCATACGGAACTTTATCGCGGTGCTGAATATGTCGTGGACTTTCTACCGAAAGTGAAACTTGAAATCGTTGTTGCAGACGAACAACTTGACGCTGCGATTGAAGCGATTAAAACTGCCGCCCAGACGGGCCGTATTGGTGACGGCAAGATTTTTGTTTCCGATATATCTGAAGCCATTCGTATTCGGACTGGCGAAACCGGCAATGAAGCCATGTTACGCTGGACATTGACCTGATTGACGACGACTTTTTCGCTGAAGGCACAATGTTTGATGGTTCATCAATCGCTGGCTGGAAAGCCATTAACGAGTCTGACATGGTGCTGATGCCAGACCTGTCGACCGCTTCACTGGATCCTTTCTACGCTCAACAAACATTGACTTTGTTCTGCGATATTCTGGAGCCAAACTCAGGCGAAGCTTATAACCGTGACCCTCGTTCAACAGCGCTGCGGGCTGAGGAATACCTCAAATCAACCGGCATTGGCGACACAGTGTTCTTCGGCCCAGAAGCCGAATTCTTCGTATTTGACGATGTGCGTTTCTCAGCTGATCCATATAACACAGGCTTTGCCTTGGACAGCGTTGAACTGCCAGACAATTCAGGCACTGAATATGAAGCTGGTAACATGGGTCACCGCCCACGCACCAAAGGCGGTTATTTCCCAGTTAACCCAATTGACAGCGGCCAAGACCTTCGCGGTGAAATGCTCACTGTCATGAAGGAAATGGGCTTGGAAGTTGAAAAGCACCACCACGAAGTGGCTGCCGCTCAGCACGAGCTTGGCCTGAAATTCGGCACCATGACGGCAATTGCTGATAATCTTCAGCTGTATAAATATGTTGTTCACAATGTGGCCCATGCTTATGGCAAAACAGCGACTTTCATGCCGAAGCCAGTTTATGGCGATAACGGCACAGGCATGCACTGCCACCAATCTATCTGGAAAGACGGCAAGCCGCTTTTCGCAGGTGATAAATATGGTGGGCTGAGCCAAGACTGCCTGTATTACATTGGTGGTATCATCAAACACGCAAAATCACTGAATGCGTTGACCAATCCGTCAACCAACTCATACAAGCGTTTGATCCCTGGTTTTGAAGCGCCTGTTCTGTTGGCTTATTCAGCCCGCAACCGTTCAGCTTCTTGCCGTATTCCATTCTCAACATCGGCCCCTGGCAAGCGTATTGAAATCCGCTTCCCAGATCCGACCGCCAACCCATATTTGGCCTTTACCGCCATGTTGATGGCTGGCCTTGACGGTATCGAAAATAAAATCGATCCAGGTGAGCCAATGGATAAAGATCTGTATGAATTGCCACCGGAAGAGTTGAAAGACATTCCACAAGTATGCGGTTCATTGCGTGAGGCTCTTGCTGCGCTCGATGCCGACCGTGAATATCTGAAAAAAGGCGGGGTTATGGATGATGACCAAATCGACGCCTATATCGAACTCAAAATGGAAGAAGTGCACCGCTATGAGCACACACCTCACCCAATTGAATTCGACATGTACTACAGCGTCTAAGACTTATTTCTTAGACTAAACATCAAGCCCCTCGTCGCCAGACGGGGGGCTTTTTATTTGCCTTGCCGCGCGAAGCTGCGTAGCTTTTGGACGTAACCAAGGAGCCTCATATGGATGTCATTGAGTATGATTTCGGCCGCACGCAAAGCCTGATTGCTGGCGCTCATGCAGCGCAAAGCGTGGCCTCACAAAGTGCCAAATTTGGCGCCCAACGGGTTTTTGTTATCGCGTCACAATCAGTGATCAATGGCAGCTCATTGGCCGATGAGTTAGCCGCCGCTTTGGGCCCTCGATTGGTTGGCATTCACACGGGCATCGCCGCCCATGCGCCACAGCAAGATATTTTACAAGCCGCCGCTGCCGCTCGCGCTGCTGGCGCGGATATGCTGGTCTCGGTCGGTGGCGGCACGCCCATCGACTCGACCAAAATCGTCCAATTATGCCTGACCCATGACATCACCACGCTTGACCAACTCAACGCTTATGCGCATGGCGCTGGCGGCACCGGTGGCGCGATTGAGGACAAGGTTGGCGATATTCGGACGATCGCCGTGCCAACCACTTTATCGGGCGCGGAATTTGCCTCATTGGGCGGGGCTTTAGTGGTCGAAATGAAACAAAAACAAGGCTTTAGCCATCCTGATTTAGCGCCTCTGGCGATTGTTTTTGATCCTGATTTAGCCGCCCAAACGCCTGCCCCTTTGTGGTTTTCAGCCGCCGTGCGCACCATCGACCATGGCGCTGAGGGTTATTTGTCGCCCGATGGTTATCCCATTTTGCAGCAGCAATTTCTCAATGCTTTGCGGCTCATGTCGCAGGGTTTGCGCAATGGCTTTGACGCGCAAACCGCTGCTGAAAAACGCGCCGCCTTTATGCTGTCCTTCCAAGGCGTATGGTCGGTCGCGCCTGCCCTCGGGCGGGTGCGTATGGGGGCCAGCCATGGGCTTGGTTATATTCTTGGCGCTATGTTTGGCGTGGCCCATGGGGAAACCTCATGCGTTTTGCTACCTGCGGTTTTGCAATGGAATGCGCAAAAACACCCTGACGCCCAGCTGGCCATTTCGCAGGCCTTGGGCGATGAGCAGCAGCCGGCCCATCAGTTGATCGGCCAGCTTATCAAAAGTCTTGGCCTGCCACATTGTTTGGCTGATGTTGGCATTGGCGCCGATAAATTTCAGGCAATCGCCGAAGCTGGCGCACATCATGGCGTGGTGACGGCTAATTCGCGCGCCATCACTTGCCAAGACGACATTATGGAAATCTTACATTTGGCGCAAAATTAACTTAACCGTTCCAATGTTTATTATAGGCTTCGGCGGCGCGTTTTTCAGACCCTTGATAACGCAGAAACGCTTTGAACACGCCGAGATTGAGATCAGGGTCGCGCCCCTCGCCCATTTCCATAATATTCAAACACCAAAATGCCTGCTGTCCCCAGCCATTAATACCGGCCACCATACGGAATGGTGAGTTCAAGCCCAGCCAACCTGGCCCGACTTGTTTGGTTTTTTCCAGAACCGGCGTCTCGGCCATCTCGCCCGACAACAATTTATTTGGCACTTGCGCGTCAATGCACAAAGGACGGCCAATGCCAATCATATCGCAGGCGCCGGCTTGCAAAGCGGCATCCATGCCAGCGCGCGAGCGGAAACCGCCCGTCACCATTAATGGGCCATTAAACACAGCGCGAATATCTTTAGCGTATTCGAGGAAATAAGCCTCGCGCGCAATCGTGCTTTCGCGGCGCTCTTCGGCTTTCTCTGGGTTCATCGTCAGATTATCCAGACCCACCAAACGTGGCTGCTCATAGGTGCCGCCTGAAACCTCAAGCAAATCGAGTTTTTCATCATTCAACCAGCTCGCCACTTGCACACTATCTTCATGCGAAAAGCCGCCGCGTTGGAAGTCAGCCGAATTCAGTTTCAGCGAAACGGGGAAATCATCGCCGACAGCGGCACGCACTGCACGCACCACTTCCAGCAATAGGCGCGCGCGGTTTTCAAGACTGCCGCCCCATTGATCTGTGCGTGTATTGACATCAGGTGATAAAAACTCGGAAATCAAATAGCCGTGTGCGCCGTGAATTTGCACGCCGGTAAATCCGGTTTCGCGGGCAATTTTTGCCGTATGCGCAAAACGCTGAATGACGTCCAAAATATCTTCATGCGTCAAAGCCCGTGGCTTGCCGAATGCCGCGCCAGGCATTTTCAGACCAATGTCAGATGGGCCGACAGGTTCAGCGGCAACCGCGGCGGGCGTCTGCCGACCGGCATGGCTGATTTGCATCCACAAATGCGTATTATTACGCGTGCCAGCCTCGGCATAGGCGCGCAGAGCCGAAATTTGCTCATTACTTTGCGGCCCCTCAATCACCACATTGCCTGGGCGTTCGAGATAGCGATGATCCACTTGCACATTGCCGGTCAATAAAATACCGGCCCCACCATCGGCCCAGCGACCATATAGTGCTTGGTGTTTTGATGTTGCGCGATTGGCAGGGTCAGCCAAACCTTCCGTCATGGCTGCTTTGCACAGGCGGTTTTTAATGCTCACACCACATGGCAAAACCAATTAATTTTCAATTGTCACATTACTCATCGCAAAACTCCTTCGATAACTATGCGAACTCTGCCTTTGTTTTCAAAGGATATCAAGCACCGACAATTCATCGCGTGGCAATGTTTTTCTCAGCAAAAGCCTGACAGTTATGTAAACTAGGGCCGATTCGTAATCTTCATCATCGGAGTCGCCAAGCATGGCCTCAAAAAACAAAGTCTCGTCTGAAGCCGACCTTTTCGCAAAAAGCAGTGATGCGGCCGCGGTCAAAGTCAGTGCTTCGGAAAAAGGCTATACAGCCAGCGATATTGAGGTTTTAGAAGGCCTCGAGCCGGTTCGGCGTCGCCCGGGCATGTATATTGGCGGCACAGACAGCCGCGCCATGCACCATTTATTCGCCGAAGTCATCGACAACTCCATGGATGAAGCGGTCGCCGGCCATGCCAGTTTTATCGAAATCGAGGTGATGGCCGATAACCGATTAACCGTGCGCGATAATGGGCGCGGTATTCCGGTCGACCCGCATCCAAAATATAAAGATAAATCGGCCCTTGAAGTCATTATGACGACTTTGCACGCCGGCGGTAAATTCGGCGGTGATGCTTATGATACATCCGGTGGTTTGCACGGCGTCGGTGTATCAGTGGTCAACGCGCTGTCATCCGACCTTTTAGTCGAAGTGGCACGCGGACAAAAACTCTATGCGCAAAGCTTTTCGCGCGGCCTGCCAAGCGGCAAAATGAAAATGCTTGGCGAGGCCAAAAACCGTCGCGGCACATCGGTGAGCTTCACGCCAGATGCCGATATTTTCGGCGCAAAAACCGTTTTCGATCCGGCCCGCCTTTATGCCATGGCCAAAGCCAAAGCCTATCTATTTGGCGGCGTCGAAATTCGCTGGAAATGCGACCCTGAAATTATCAAAGATGCCGAAAAAACCCCATCCGAAGATGTTTTGAAATTCCCCAATGGGCTGAGAGATTATCTCGAAGAACAAATTGGCGGACGCACAGTCGTGACCCCGACACCATTTGCCGGCAAAGTGCAAAAACAAGGTGGCCACGGCAGTGTCGAATGGGCGGTGAGCTGGGTCGGTGCCGGCATCGGCAATGCTGATGGCATGAATGCCAGCTATTGTAACACTGTGCCAACGCCAGAGGGCGGCACCCATGAACAGGGTTTGCGCTCGGCTTTGACCAAAGGGCTGAAAGCCTATGGCGAGCGCATTAATAATAAAAAGGCCAATATCATTACCGCTGAAGATGTCATGGGCACGGCGGCGGCTTTGGTTTCTGTATTTATTCGCGAGCCAGAGTTTCAGGGCCAGACCAAAGACAAGCTGGCCACACCGGAAGCGGCGCGCATTGTTGAAACGACATTGCGCGACCATTTTGAACATTATCTGACTTCATCACCTGCCGATGCCGACCGCCTTTTGGATTGGGTGATTGACCGCGCCGAGGAACGCGTCAAACGCCGCCAAGAGCGCGATGTGAACCGCAAGTCAGCCGTGCGCAAATTACGGCTTCCCGGCAAATTGGCCGATTGCTCACAAAACGCCGCTGAAGGTTCTGAAATTTTTATCGTCGAGGGCGATAGCGCCGGTGGTAGCGCCAAACAGGGCCGCAATCGTAAGAACCAAGCCATCCTGCCCTTGCGCGGTAAAATTCTCAATGTCGCCAATGCCACAGCCGCCAAAATGCAGCAAAGCCAGCAAATTAGTGATCTGGTGCAAGCATTGGGTTGCGGCACGGGGGCGCATTATGACGATAGTCGGTTGCGCTATGAAAAAGTCATTATCATGACCGATGCCGATGTCGATGGCGCGCATATTGCCGCTTTGCTGGTGACGTTTTTCCATGAGCAAATGCCAGAGCTTATTCGCCAAGGCCATTTATATCTCGCCGTACCGCCGCTTTATCGATTGGCGCAAGGGGCCAAGACATTCTATGCCCGCGACGACGCCCACCGCGATGAATTATTAGCCACCGAGTTTCGTTCAAATGCCAAAGTCGACATCAGCCGCTTTAAAGGTTTGGGCGAAATGCTGCCGGCGCAGTTGAAAGAAACCACTATGATGCCGGGCAAGCGAACATTGTTGCAGGTCACCATTCCCGAAGAAGAGACCAAAGCGACGGCCCGCGCGGTCACTGATTTAATGGGCAATAAGCCGGAATTACGTTTCAAATTCATTCAAGAAAACGCCGCTTTTGCCGACGACGATTTGCTGGACATTTAAGCCTCGCTTGGCTTCTCTTTACTTTACGCTGAATTCGTCTATGTTTGGCCGCATTGAAGCAGGTCAGGCCGTGTTATGGCCTGAAAAGAGCGGTTGCCATGATGGCAGCCTCTGTCGAAAAATCGCCGAACGACGTTTCGCCGTTCCGCCCTTAACACGGATATATTATGAGTTTTGACACACTCGGGCTCGCCCCCGAAATCATGAAAGCCATCAATGAAGTTGGCTATACAGAACCAACCCCCATTCAAGCTGAAGCCATCCCTGAAGTGCTGCGAGGCCGCGATGTGCTTGGCATTGCGCAGACGGGCACGGGTAAGACCGCAAGTTTCACCTTGCCGATGATTCACCGGCTGATGAAAGGCCGCGCCAAAGCCCGTATGCCGCGCACGCTGATTTTGGAACCAACCCGCGAATTGGCCGCACAAGTGGCGGAAAATTTCGACCTTTACGGCAAACACACCAAATTGACCAAAGCCCTGTTAATCGGTGGCGTCAGCTTCAAAGATCAGGAATTAGCGATTATGCGCGGTGCCGATGTTTTGATTGCAACGCCGGGCCGCTTGCTCGATCACGTCGAACGCGGCGGGGTTTTATTGCGTGGCGTTGAAGTGCTGGTGATTGACGAAGCCGACCGCATGTTGGACATGGGCTTTATTCCCGATATTGAAAAAATTGTGTCGCTGGTCCCCTTCACCCGCCAGACACTTTTCTTCTCGGCTACCATGCCGCCTGAAATCACCCGTTTGTCAGAGCAATTTCTATCAGCCCCTAAGCGCGTTGAAGTGGCGCGCCCTTCATCGACCAATGCCAATGTTTCGCAAATGTTGATTGACGTGGCACCGGCGAAAAAGCGCGAGGCCTTGCGCTCATTGTTTGACAGCGAAGACGTCACCAATGGGATTATTTTCTGCAATCGCAAAAAGGATATTGGCGATTTGCTGACGTCGCTGCGCCAGCACAATTATAAAGCTGTGTCTTTGCATGGCGATATGGATCAGCATATGCGCCTGCGCATGTTGGATCAGTTCAAAAATGGTGAAGCCACCTATCTTATCGCCTCTGACGTCGCCGCCCGTGGTCTTGATATTCCGGCGGTTAGCCATGTTTTCAATTTCGACGTGCCAACCCATGCGGAAGATTATGTTCACCGCATTGGCCGCACTGGTCGGGCTGGTCGCTCAGGCGCCGCCTTTACCTTAGCAACACGCAATGATGCGAAAAATTTTGAATCGATTGAAAAGCTGATCGAGCAACCCATTCCGCGCACGGCTTTTGATCGTGGCGCGGGTGACGATGGTGGATCGGCCAGCAAGCGCGACAAGCCGCGCCGTGACAATGCAAAACGCGAAAGTCGCGGTGAAAAGCCCCGAGGGGAAACTGCCGCAAGCTCTGATAACCCTGCCGAGGCCGGTAAAAATCAGCGTCGCGGTCTTTTAGGGCGCGGCCGCAAAAAGCCGGCTCAAGAAAATTCTGAAAAATCGGAAGCCAAGCCAAGCAAGGCGGCCAAGACCAAAGAAGCAGCACCGAAAAAAGACGCTTTCGAGGGCAATATGCCCGCCTTTTTGCAGACTCCGATTGATAAAAATTAATCTGCCTAGCGGCGCTGATCGAAACGGCGCCCGACCATTGCGGCGGTGATATTGGTTTTTTGAATATCAATGGCACCGCCAGCAATGCCCCAGCCCCAAGCGTCGCGCATGCGCCGCTCCATGGGATAGGCCTTGGAATAGCCATAGCCACCCATTAATTGCAAAGCAGCACCCGTGACATCGCGACAGATTTCATTGGCAAAACATTTGGCGACCGAACTATCAATCACACTCGGCAGACCATCTTCGGCGTTAACCGCCGCGCGATGAATCAGCAAGCGCGCAGCTTCAACCCGCATTTGCATTTCTGCCAATTTAATTTGCACGCCCTGAAAATCGACCAGCTCCTTGCCAAATTGCTGGCGCTCTTGAACGTAATCCAGCACATCTTCCAAAGCGCCAGAGGCTTGTCCCAAGGCCATGGTCGCATTGCCGCAGCGCTCCAGATCAAAGGCTTCCATTAATTTGCGAAAGCCGCCAGCCGGCACCACAACATTGCTTTCTGGCACTTCAACATTATCGAGAAAAATATCGGCCGATGGCACGCCGCGAAAGCCCATCAGTGCTTCTTGCGCACCAAAGCTCAGACCCGGCGTATCTTTTTCAACAAATACCGCACCAATGCCCTTCGACCCGGGGTCGTCCGACAAGCGCGCATAGACTAAATAACCGTCTGAATGGCCGCCGCCCGAGCACCAGCGTTTCTGACCGTTCAAAATCACCTTGCCATTTTTCACTTCGCCACGCGTCGTCAAATCAGTCAAAGCACTGCCGGCTTGCGGTTCCGACATTGACACCGCCAGCACCATTTCCCCACGGCACACTTTCGGCACGACTTCTTGCTTCAGCTTGTCGCTGGCAAAATGCACCAAGGCATGAACCGGCCCCACATTGGCCTCGAATAAAGGAAACGCTGAGGCTGAGGAAATTTTGGCAAACTCCTCTAACACCAATAAGGCTTCGAGATTG
>JAYOCI010000062.1:0-9715 GCA_038105345.1 Rhodobiaceae bacterium | reverse complement strand
CTTCCGAATAGCCGCCGACTGGCAGCCATTTGGTTTCGCATTCGACCACCGGACCGGCAAAATTAAGCCCATGTTTGTCGGCCGCCAGCACGCGCATTCTCAGCGGTTTTAGATTGGCCAATCGGCGTCCGTCAAATAATCGCTTAGGTTGCCGACAGACGCTGCTCAAATCATTTTCTTTAATTTGCCCGAGCATCGCCAGAAACGGATCATTGGTGCCACGGCCCACATTTTCCAGCACCACGGGTGTTTTGGGTTGGCGCTCGGGCGGCAGCGGGTAATCGGAGTAAAACCCTGACGGCGCGCCATTGGTGTAGCTTATTTCGGATTTTTTAATCTCATCGCTTTGCTTCCACGCAATGCTCACGCCAACTGGCTGTAATTCGCCATTGGTCACTTGCCCGAAACTATGGCTTTCGGCAGAGGAGGACGAAAACAAGCGCCCGACACCGGCTGCTTGCGCAATGGCTGATAAATGATAGCCGCCCTCTGGCAGGTCAAATTGCACGTCAATATTGGCAATCTTCAAGCCGCTGACATAGGCTTTATATCGGGCTTGGTAATTTTGCTCTGTTGTCGCCCAAGCCGCGCTCATTGGCAGAGCCAATATGGCGAGAGAAATAAGCAGTTTTCGTTTCATCTGGGGCATATATCAGCCATTCATGGTTTGTTGCGCGTGTGCAATATCTTGCGTCAGACTGCGCGCTGCAAATAAGAAGTGCACAAAGGCCCATAAGGTAATCAACGCCATTATCGACATAGCATAAGGCAGGGCCTTGTCGCCATAGTTTGGCATCAGCCCGTCGCTGAGTAGGCCAATCGCCAGCGGCCCGACGCCAAGGCCAATAATATTATTGATAAACAGGGTGATGGCCGAGGCACTGGAGCGCATATCGGGGCGCACTAATGTGTGCAGCATGGCCAGTGACGGGCCAAAATATAGCGCGCCGACGCTTACCGGCGGGATCATGAGAATAATCGCCCAAAAGGCCGAGTCCGTAAGATAAGCAGCAATTGAAAATGGCATGGTGCAAACCGAGGTGATCATAATAATCCAGACATTCCAGCGAACGTCTTTTTTGCCAAGTCGGTCAGCTAAAGCACCACCAAGGGCGGTGCCAAGCCCGCCGCCAATGCCGATGATAAAGGCCAATATATAGCCAATTTCAGCGCTGCTCATGCCATGAATACGGTGCAGATATGATGGAATCCAAGCAACACCGCCATAGCCAATGGTGATAATCAAAGTCGTGGCAATGGTCAGCTGGCGAATGGATTTGGTGCGCCACATATGAAGTGACACATCCAAAAGGCTTGGCGCTTTCGCACTGGCCACAGCGTCGGATTTTTGATCACTCATGCCGCGCGGGGGATCGCGCAGGGTAAATATTGCCAAAACCGCAATCGCCAAGCCCGGCAGGGCGACCAGTTGAAAGGCCGCGCGCCAGCCATAATGCTGGGCAATATAACCGCCGCCGAGAAAAGCAATAAACAGGCCAATGTTAATGCCAAGGGCAAAAATCGCCAAAGGTCCGGCCCGCTCGCTTGGTGCATACATATCGGAAATCATCGCGTGCGATGGTGGGCTGGTACCCGCTTCGCCGACGCCGACGCCGATACGAGCCAGCAGTAATTGCGTGTAGTTTTGCGCCAAACCGCAAACATAGGTCATAATCGAGAATAAGGTCAGCGCCGAAATAATGATTTTCTTGCGCGAATAACGGTCAGCCATATAGGCGATGGGAATGCCCAAAGTGGCGTAGAAAATAGCAAAAGCCAAACCGCTCAATAGGCCAAGCTGCGTGTCTGACAGCAGCATTTCCTCTTTAATGGGCTGAAGCAAAATCGCTACGATCTGCCGGTCGACGTAATTGGCCGTATAAATCAGTGTGAGCAGGCCGACCGTATAGGCCCGTAAGGAGCTTGAAAACGTGGTTTGAGTCATAAAATTTACTTCTAGGAAAACAGCCGCCGACGGCCAATTTGGTTAAAAATAATGCGCCAAATGCTGATGGCGGCGGCACAAAGGACACAAAATAAAATCAGTCGTCCGAGGGTTAGTGTTGCGACAGCCATAAGGTGAAGTTCAATGCTCAGGCTGCTGGTGCGCAAATAAACTTGGATGACATTTGCTGCGACAAGGGCAATCAGCCCAACAAAACTGGAAAGCAAAAACAACCTGCCGAGCCGACGCGAGCGCCACACGGTCAACAAAGACAAGATAATAATCACGGCACCGTCGATAACCGACACAGGGCCGCCAACCATTGAAAGCCAATCAGACATTTTACTTCCTTACCCAAATACCCTGCCTGAAACTTGGGGAAGCGTCAATAAACTTGCGTTAAACCGATGGTGAATGATGGGGGGCTAGTCAATCCAGCCAGAGAGGTCTTTGCGGGCTAAAAGCGCCAATAAATCAATGCTGTCTTGAGAGTCGTTCAAACACGGCACAATGGTGAACTCTGTGCCACCAGCGGCGCGGAAATCTTTTTGCAGTTCAATGCCGATTTCTTCCAATGTTTCGACGCAATCGGAAATAAATCCAGGGGTGACAACGGCAATTTTCTGAGTGCCATTTTCCGCCAACTCGACCACGGTTTTATCCGTATAGGGCTGCAGCCATTGGGTCGGGCCAAAGCGCGATTGGAAGGTCAGCTTTAACTGGCTTTCATCCATGCCCAATTTTTCGCGTAATAGGCGGGCGGTTTTCGCACAATGGCAATGATAAGGATCACCTTTTTCAAAATAACTTTGTGGCAAGCCATGGAATGAGGCAACCACGACGTCAGGCGTCCAATCAAGCTGGTCAAGATGCTGGCGCACGCTTTTTGCCAAAGCGTCAATATAGGCCGGATGATCGTGCCATGGCGCGGCTGTGCGCAAAGCCGGTTGCCAGCGCATTTTCAGCAGACTACGGAAGACTTCATCATAAACGCTGGCGCTGGTCGTGGCGCTATATTGCGGATACAGAGCCATGACGCTAATGCGCTCACAACCAGCCGCTTTCAGGGCTGCCAATCTTTCGTCGATAGATGGTTTGCCGTAGCGCATGGCGTAATCCACCACCACTGTCTCGCCGAGTTCGGCTTGCAATTTCTCAGCTTGAAGGCGGGTGTAATAACGCAATGGGCTTTCATTGCTTTCCTGACGCCAGATTTTCGCATAGGCCTTGGCCGATTTGCGCGGCCGCGTGTTCAAAATAATCCCGCGCAAGAGCGGTTGCCAAATCACAGGCGAGGCCTCAATCACCCGACGATCGCTCAGAAATTGCTTCAAATAGGGGCGCAAGCCCTTAGCATCTGGTGACACGGGCGTGCCAAGGTTGACCAATAAAATTCCGGTTTTACCAAAAGCAACGTGCGGGTGAGAGTCAGGTAACATGAATGCGACACAGTTTACTGTGCGGCGGACAATGACATGGGCATTGGCACGTCGCGTGAGATACCGAGATGATCCCATACCTCTTTCACTGCGCTGACCAATTCCTCCAACATAACATCGTCATGCAAAGGCGTTGGTGTGATGCGCAAGCGTTCAGTGCCGCGCGGCACAGTCGGGTAGTTAATGGGTTGAATATAAATATTATGCTCATTGAGCAGACGATCAGAGGCGGCTTTGCACAATACTGGATCGCCAACCATAATCGGCACAATATGGGTCTCGCTCAGTAAAACCGGCAGGTCGGCTTGGGTGAGCATTTCCTTCAAACGAGCGGCGCGGTCTTGATGGCGCTCACGCACGTCATTGGATTGTTTCAAAATACGCACACTTTCAATGGCCCCGGCGGCAATCGCTGGCGGCAAAGAAGTGGTGAAAATAAAACCAGGCGCAAATGAGCGTATCGCATCAATCAGGCTAGATTTGCCGGTGATATAACCGCCCATGACGCCAAAAGCCTTGGCCAATGTGCCCTCAATGATATCCACCCGATGCATTAGGTTTTCGCGATCGGCAATACCGCCGCCGCGTTGGCCATACATGCCGACAGCGTGCACTTCATCGAGATAGGTGAGGGCGTTATATTTTTCCGCTAAAGCGCAAATTTCTGCAATGGGTGCAATGTCGCCATCCATTGAGTAAACACTTTCAAAGGCAATCAATTTGGCGCGATTTGGGTCGGCGTCGGCCAGCATGGATTCCAAATGCTCAACATCATTATGCCGCCAAATGCGTTTTGTGCAGCCACTTTGGCGTACGCCCTCAATCATTGAGGCATGGTTCAATTCATCTGAGAAAATAATGCAATCGGGCAGAAGTTTGGCCAATGTCGACAAAGTCGCTTCATTGGAAATATAACCTGAGGTAAAGACTAACGCGGCTTCTTTATCGTGCAAATCGCTTAATTCTTTTTCCAGCGACACGATTGTGTGGTGATTGCCGGAAATATTGCGTGTGCCGCCAGCCCCTGTGCCCATTGTGTCAATGGCGTCTTTCATAGCTGCCATCACGCGCTCATTTTGCCCCATGCCGAGATAGTCATTGGAGCACCAAACGGTGACTTCACGTGGTGGTTCGGTCGAGTGGTTCATGGCGCGCGGGAAATCGCCAGCGCGGCGTGCCAGATCTGTAAACACGCGATAGCGGCCCTCTTCATGTAATGAAGCCAGCGCTTTCTCTATGTGTTTATCATAATCAACAGTCATTATATCTCCCGGCGGGGTGACTATTAGTAGCGCAAATACCTGCCAAAAACTATTATTTCATCGACTTTGGCTGTTTTGCCGCAGTTCACTCAATCGATTATTACGATGCGTCGGCGTCTTTGCGCACGAAAGTCACGGCATAATACTCTTGACCATCGAACAAATCTGTTGGCTCACCCGGGCCATCAATCATCATATAGCGGCGTGGCGTAATCTGGCCTTCCATGCGATAGCCCCGCGCGCTCATATTACGGCGGTGAAATTCCATGGCAGCAGGCGTAAATTCTGTCGCCAAAACAGTGATACGTTCAGGTTGTTTTGCGTCGTCGGCCATTTATGTTCCTCTTAAAGGGGTAATACAAATATATCTATAACCCAAAAAAGCGCTAGATAATATCGGACAATGAAAAAAAATTAATAACCGCCCAGTTCAGCATAGCGGGCGCGATGGAAGTTGGTGTCACCGAGCATTTGCGCCTGAACACGGGCCCGTTTCAAATATAGCCCCATATCCACCGCATCGGTCATGCCAATGCCGCCGTGCATTTGCACGCCTTCATTGGAAATCACCCGAGCCGCATCGCCAAGCCGTGCTTTGGCCAAGCTGACGGCACGTGGCACGTCATTGCGGCGCTCATCAAGGGCTGACAAAGCATCCAGCACCACGGAATGGCACAATTCAACTTCGCAAAACATTTCAGCGGCGCGGTGTTTCAGCGCTTGGAAAGTGCCAATAATCACACCAAATTGCTTGCGCTCTTTGAGATAGGCAAGTGTGGTATCAAACACAGCTTCAATGCCACCAAGCATTTCAGCCGCAATACAAGCGCGACCAAGGTCTAAAACAGCTTCCAACTCAGCCATGGCTGCGCCCAATGGCCCCAGCGCATCGCTCGCCGGAACGCTGACTTTGTCAAAATTGACGTTTGCCGCATTGCGGCTATCGACCATATGGGTGCGGGTGACGGTGACGCCTTTAGCTTTCGCATCGACCAAGAACATGGACAGACCATTGGCGTCGCCGGCGGCTCCGCTGGTGCGGGCCACGACAATCAATTTATCGGCAATATGGCCATCAATAACGAAGCTTTTTTGGCCAGACAAAATAATCTGATCACCATTTTGCTCGGCTGTCATCGCCACTTGTTTTGGGTTGTGATGCGCGGTTTCTTCCAGCGCCAGAGCCGTCAATAATTCGCCACTGGCGATTTTTGGCAATAATTCAGCCTTTTGAGCCTCTGAGCCAGACGCCAAAATCAGCCCAGCACCCAGAATTGCCGTTGAATATAAAGGCGTGGCTGCCAATGTGCGCCCCGCTTCTTGCATGACAATACCAAGACCAATCGGGCCAAAACCTGTGCCGCCTTGTTCTTCCGGAATTAAAATGCCAGCAAAGCCAAGTTCGACAATCTGTTGCCAGACGGCTTTATCATAGCCATCGGCACTTTCTTCATCGCGTAATTTGCGCAGATTGGTAACCGGCACTTGCTCGGTAAAAAATTGCTTCGCCATATCGCGCAGCATGGTTTGTTCTTCGGTTAGCACGAGAGCCATGGTTTTCTCCTAATGTTCGGGATTATGGTTTAGGCGTCGGGCAGACCGAGCACACGTTTTGCAATCACATTCAATTGCACTTCTGATGTGCCGCCTTCGATTGAGTTACCTTTGGAACGCAACCATGAACGGGTAATGGAAAGCTCGCGCGGGTCGAAGCCTTCGCCTTCCCAACCAAGGGCTTGCGTGCCCATGACATCAAGCAATAGCTCGAAACGGCGCTTATTCAGCTCTGTGCCGTAATATTTGAACATAGAGGCTGCTGCCCCCACGCCTTGTCCGGCTTTGGCTTCATCAGCCGCGCGTTTCAAGGTCAGGGCGAAGGCTTGGTGATCCATTTTGTGATTGGTCACGGCTTCGCGAATGGCTGGATCGGCGATTTTGTCGCCATCTTCGCCGAAGTTTTCTTTCGCCATTGCTTCCATGCCGCCCATTGAGGCCGCACCGCCGCCGCCCATGCCCATGGCAGAAATCATGGTCCGCTCATGTTCCAACAGGCGTTTGGCAATTGTCCAACCTTTGTTCAGCTCGCCAACAAGGTTTTCCTTTGGCACAACCACATCGGTCAAAAATGTTTCGCAGAAAGGTGAGGCGCCCGAAATCAGCTTAATCGGCCGTGCTTCAACGCCTGGTGTTTCCATATCGATCAATAGGAATGAAATGCCGTCATGTTTCACGCTCGAGTCGGTGCGCACGAGGCAGAAAATCCAGTCGCAATGGTCGGCATAGGATGTCCAGACTTTCTGACCATTGACCAAATAATGATCGCCTTTGTCTTCGGCTTTGGTTTGCAGACCGGCCAAATCAGAACCAGCGCCGGGCTCAGAATAGCCCTGACACCAACGGATTTCACCGCGGACAATCTCGCCGAGATATTTTTTCTTTTGCTCTACACTGGCAAATTCCAGCAAGGCTGGGCCAAGCATCCAAAGGCCAAAGCTCGCTAAAGGTGTGCGGGCATTAATTCGTGACATTTCCTGTTGCAGGATGCGGGCTTGGTCTTTCGACAAGCCGCCGCCGCCATATTCAGCAGGCCATTCTGGGGCTGTCCAGCCGCGAGACGCCATACGGTCAAGCCATAGTTTGGTGTCTGGATTAGGATAATCTGCATTGCGGCCACCCCAAGGGGTCTCGCGCTCCGGCATTGGCGTGCGCATAGATTCTGGGCAATTTTCTTCTAACCATGCGCGTGTTTCGGCGCGAAATGTGTCGAGATTTTCCATCATTTACTCCTGTAAAAACTGCCTTCAGTTTACCACGGCAGACGCGCTGAGCAAGTCAAACAGCACGACAGCGGTGCGTTTTCGCTTGTGGCATCTGGCCGCATTCTGGGACGGGTTAAAGCTGGTTTTCGTGTCATGCCATTACGGCATTTGAAAACCTTCTAAATTTGTGCCCGAGCCGGTCACCACATATCGCTTCATGTCGCGGCCAGATTGATAGGCATCAATAGTGTCGGCGATTGACTCATAACGACCCAAATCTGCGCCATTTGTGTGCGCCGCGCTATGCGGGGTTAGCAAGACATTGTCGAGCGACAGAAAATCATGCACCGACCCCTGATAGGGGCCGCCGCGATCTGGATCTTCTTCCGGCGTGACCACATTTTGTGGGTAGCGATACCAGGTGTCGAGTGCGGCGCCAGCGATTTTGCCCTGTTTGAGGGCTGCGAATAGGGCGTCTTCATCCACCACTTCGCCGCGTGCCACATTAATCAGATAAGCGTTTGGCTTCATCATATCAAAAGCCGCTTGGTCGATCATGCTCTTGGTCTCGTCGGTCAGGTCACAGGTAACGACAATAAAATCGCTGGTCTGCAGCATTTTGGCCAAATCCGGTTGCGTGCCAATCCAATCAAGCGGTGCCGGCACTTGGGTGCGGGCGGAGCGGGCGACGGCACATATATTCATGCCGAAAACCTTTGCCCGTTCGGCCACTGCCTGAGCAATCTCGCCATAACCCAAAAGGCCCAATGTTTTGCCTGACAAATCGCCATGACGCGCGTCGGGCGCGGCATTACGACCGGCGCGACGCCATTGGCCCTGATGCATATCCGCGTGTTGGGCGCGCAATTCAAGGACATGTTCGAGCATAGCGCCCATCACATGTTCGGCCATTGGCACGGCATGGCCACCGGCGTTGCAAACTTGCAAGCCTTGCGGCAAAAATCCTGGATCAATCCAATCCGTACCGACCCATGGCTGAATCATGAGTTTCAGATTCGGGGCAGCCATTAAGGCTCCAAAATTGCCAGCGGTGAGAATAAAATCGGCTCTGATAACAGCGATCTCGCAAGCCTCAATAATCGCATCGCGGGCCGCTAAATCATCATTGCACGGCCAAATATCAAGCCGCCAATCGCCATTAAAATGGGCCATTTTCTGCTCAATAATATGGGCATATTTCGCGCCCATCTCACCGAATATGGCAATCGAACGTGTCATTAAAGTTTCCCCACTTCCTCGACCGCATATTGCGTGACGCTTTTATAATCGGCCTTACCATTAGGCGCACGGAAAGCCGGACCATTGGTGAAAACATGTTTTGGCGTTTTATAGCCAGCCAATTTTCCGCGCACAAAGACCTTTAATTCATCGGCATCGAAAACCGCATTGTCGTGCATTTTTACAACGGCGGTAACGGCTTGGCCCCATTTTTCATCTGGCACGCCGACAACCAATGCGTCTTCGACGCCATTGTGTAATTTCAGAGCTTCTTCAACTTCTTCAGGGTAAATCTTTTCACCAGCTGAGTTGATGCAAACCGAACCGCGCCCTAAAAGCGTCAGTTCGCCGTCTTCAGAGACCAGACAATAATCGCCCGGAATAGAGAACCGCTGACCATTGATGGTCTTGAAGGTTTTGGCGGTTTTTTCTTCATCCTTATAATAGCCCAAGGGAATCGGGCCACCAAAGGCGATAAAGCCCGGCGTTTCGCTGCCACGCGGGATTTCCTGATCATTCTCATCGAATACTTTGCAGAAATCATTAGTGGTGAATTTGGCGGTTTTCACGGGCATATCTTTGGCGGTGATAGAGCTACCAAAACCAATCGCTTCTGATGAGCCAAAACTATCGGTCAAAAGAGCCTGCGGCAGATGATTGAGCATGGCTTGTTTGACTTCCATCGACCACATCACGCCGGATGAAATAATCGTCGCCACGCTTGATAGGTCATATTTGCCGGGATTTTCTTCCAATGCGGCCAGCATCGGTTTGGCAAAGGCATCGCCAACAATCGCCATGCTGGAGACGCGGCGGTTTTCGACAGTTTGCCAAAGTTCATGTGCATCGAGTGAGGCCGCGCGCAGGGTGACGATCGTGCCGCCATTCATCATTGCCGCCATGGCCGTAAACAAGCCGGTGCCATGCATCAGCGGGCAGGCGGGAATATAGACATCGCCGACGCCATCAGTGGCAATTTTTTCGGCCAAAGCATCGAGCGTTTCTGGCACTTCGCCAAGCGCTCTGAGGGCCATGGTTTGCGTCTCACGAAGCGCGTCATGTTCCCACATC
>JAYOCI010000061.1:0-9821 GCA_038105345.1 Rhodobiaceae bacterium | reverse complement strand
GGACCAAGTCAAATATTGCTCAAACAGATGCAAAGGCGAAAGGCAAAAGACCCAAAATGGCTGAGCTTATTCTGATATTGGGCGATCAGCTATCAACCGGCCTGTCCAGCCTAAAGGCGGCGCCCGAGGCCGAAGTGGTGATGGCCGAACTGGTCGATGAAGCGCATTATGTCGCCCACCATAAACAAAAAATTGTTTTGGTTTTTTCGGCCATGCGGCATTTCGCTGAACAATTACGCCAATCTGGGCGCATTGTGCATTATTTCGCCTATGGCGACTCGCCACAATTAAACAGTTTCACCGATACGCTTCGTCATATGCAGAAGCTGAAAAATTATCAGCGCCTGATTGTCACCGAAGCTGGCGAATATCGCCTGCAAGAAGAATTCGCCGCTTGGTCGGGCACGCCAAAGCTGGAGATTTTGCCCGATGATCGGTTTTTGGCCGACCACCAGCAATTTCAAACATGGGCCAATGGCCGCAAACAATTACGCATGGAATTCTTCTATCGCGATATGCGCCGTCAAACCGGCTTGCTCATGGACGGCGATCAACCGGTCGGCGGACAATGGAATTACGATAGCGATAATCGCAAAAAACTACCGCGCGGGCACAGGCTGCCGCCTCGCTTGCAAGCCGAAACCGACGCCATCACCCAGCAAGTAATGGCTTTGGTCGATGAGCAATTTGCCAGCCATATGGGCAATCTAGATCAGTTTCTATGGCCAGTGACGGCGCAACAGGCTGAGGCGCATGCTGAGCATTTTCTCGACGTCTGCCTGCCGCAATTTGGCGATTATCAAGACGCCATGAAACAGGGGGAGGTTTTCCTCTATCACTCACTGATTGCCAGCAGTCTTAATTTAGGGCTTCTTGACCCGCTGAAAATTTGTCAATCGGCCGAACAACGCTGGCAACAAGGGCGCGCGCCATTGAATGCGGTGGAAGGGTTTATTCGCCAAATCATTGGCTGGCGCGAGTTTATTCGCGGCATTTATTGGCTGAAAATGCCGGAATATGAAACCAGCAATTATTTCGCTCACACGCGCAAATTGCCGGATTTTTATTATTCTGGTGAGACCGATATGGCCTGTATGAAAGACGCCATTATGGCGACCCAGAACCACGCTTATGCGCATCATATCCAGCGCCTCATGATCACCGGCAATTTTGCCCTTCTGGCCGGTCTCGCGCCCGCTGAGGTCAATCAATGGTATCTCGAAGTCTATGCGGATGCTTATCAATGGGTGCAATTGCCCAACACGCACGGCATGGCGCTTTTCGCAGATGGTGGCATTGTCGGCTCCAAACCCTATGCCGCATCCGGTGCCTATATTAATCGTATGTCTGACCATTGCAGCGGTTGCCGCTATGATGTGAAACAGCGCGAGGGCGAGGACGCCTGCCCGTTCAATTATCTATATTGGGATTTTATGATGCGCCATCAAGACAAGCTTGGTGACAATCCGCGCATGGGCATGGTCTATCGCAATTTGCAAAAAATGGACGATGAGCGCAAATCGGCCGTCCGCCAAAATGCGGCAAAATTCTTGGAGCAATTAGCATGAGTGACGCAAATCAACCCTCGCTTGAAGGCCTGCCGCTTGAAGCCCTGTCCTTGCGCATCACAAACTATCTGGCCTGCACTAAATGTGCTGCCGATATCGAAACGCTTGACCCGCCGCAATCGCTGCAAGATTACAGCCAGATTGATGTCGGCTTTACCGATTGGGGGGTGCAAGTTTGGTGCCGCCGTCATCAGCTGAACATTGTGCATATTGATTTTCAAGAACAGCGCTTACCGGCAGATTTCCGGCGTTTAGAGCTAAGTTAAAACCACCAAAGGAGAGATATTATGGCGCGCCCATTGCCTTTCACCGCCGTCACCGATACGGCAGAAAAATTCGACATTAACTTCCCTTTGCATGCGGCCACCGAAGCCCCAATGCGGGTGCATCAATTAATCGGTGATATTCTGGAAACAGTGAGCCGCGAAGTGCGCCGCGATAACATGGCCAATGGCGATGTCTTGCAGGCCATGGCCATGGCTCTCGCCGTGCGGGCGCGGATGATTGCCAGTCACCCTGACACCACCACCGGACTGGCCCGCGATTTATTGGAAGCCGCCATTGAGGGCGTGTTGAACGCACAAGTCAGCGCCCCGCCTTCCGGCCAAGCCTAAACCCGCCTAAGCCGGAACGACCTGCCCATCAAAGGCCAAAACATGACCTGAATGGCTGGCCTCAGCCTTATCAAGCACGGCCAATAAATAGCCTGCTGATTGCAGCGGCGTGAACAATTTTTGCTGCGCCACAGCCGACTGAAATGGGGCTGAAAGCGCTGTATCAACCGTGCCCGGATGCAGCCCAAGCACCAGCTTATTCTTATGCCGGCGTGCCACTTCAAGGGCGGCGGTTTTGACAATCATATTCTGCGCCGCTTTGGCTGCCCGATAACTATACCATCCGCCCAGATGATTATCGCTTATGGAACCCACGCGCGCCGATAAATGCGCCATCACGGCTTTGCCAGAGGTCGCCAAGAGCGGCAGTAAATATTTACAAATCAACGCCGGCCCAATGCTATTGACCTGCAGCACCCGCGCCATATGCTCAGCGTCAATTTGAGCCAGTGATTTTTCTGGAGCAATTTTGAGCGCCGGATCATGCAAAAGCCCCGTAGCGTTGATAATCAACTGAAACGGCGGGTGATTTTTCAATGCTTCGGCCAAGCTAGCAACCGCGGATTCGTCGCAAATATCGCAGATATGCGTCACTTTTGCGTCGCTTTTGTGCCGCGCCACACGCACCAAATTAATATCTGGCACGGTTTCCAAAAGCTCACAAAACCCAGCACCTAAGCCACCGGTGGCGCCAATGATCAGCACATTTGTTGGAGACTGAAAGCTTTCAAGCATGATTTGCGACCTTTTCAACATGACACAAGCGTCACTTTTTTCTTTACACAAAAGCAACGACGTCTCATCATAATCTAGATTGAAGAATTTATTTCTCAAGCTGATGATTTTGCTGGGAGAGCGAGCGAGGCGCGCAAGACTCTACTGGTTCAAAAAACCTTGAATAATTTTTTTGCGCTGCCTCGCGTCATCCAGCTCATAGTCAACGCTCTCGCCCACCCCCCAAACAGGCGCCGGCCAAGCGGCATCACCAATGTGTCGGGCAATGATATGCACGTGCAATTGGCGCACCATATTGCCAAGCGCGGCGACATTCATTTTATCGGCTTGCGCCGCTATTCTCAGCCCATCGGCGCAGCGCATCGACAAATCGAACAATACGCTACGATCGGCCGCCGGTAGGTCTTGCCACTCTTCAGCACCGGCAATTTGCGGCACCAGCACCAGCCACCAATAGCGGCTGTCATTCATCAGGCGAACGTCAATATTGTCGACAAGCATCACCGACTGCGTATCGGCCGCCAGTCGGGCATCGAGTTCAAAGCCTGCCATGGGTTAACCCAGTGCTGTATCGGAGACAAATGGGTTGGTTTGTTTTTCAAACCCGAATGTCGAAGTCGGCCCATGGCCAGGGATGAAAGTGATGTCCAAATCAAGGCTGAACAGCCGATCGGTGATTGATGAAATTAACTGCTGATAATCACCCTTTGGAAAATCAGTGCGGCCAATGGATCCTTTGAAAATCACATCGCCGACCATGGCGACTTTATCCTCTGCCTGCACGAATACGACATGACCCGGCGTGTGGCCTGGGCAATGCACAACGTCAAAACTGACGCCAGCCGCCTCAACCTTGTCGCCATTTTCCAGCCATTGATCCGGCTCGAAAGCCAATGCTTCAGGAAAGCCATATTGTTGAGCCGCGGCCGGCATACCATCAATCCAGAACTTGTCTTCCTTATGCGGGCCAATAATCGGCACGCCACGCTGCGTCGCCATTTCAGCAACACTGCCAGCATGGTCAAGGTGGCCATGTGTGACCAATATTTTCTCAATCTCAATATTGTTTTCATCAATAAATTTGTTCAGCAAAGCCAAATCGCCCCCGGGGTCGACAATCGCCCCTTTCATTGTGTCTTCATTCCAAAACACAGTGCAATTCTGCTGGAACGGGGTCACAGGAATAATTTGATAGCGTAACATGGTCTCTCCCAATTCTGGCTTAAGCGAACTGCCAGCATAAACCTTTTGGTGGCTGAATCAAAACAGCTTAAAATTTGATTCGTGTTTAACAAACGAAAGGAGGTGATCCATTGTCTAGTGAAAGGTCTAATTTGAGGTATTCCAATTTGCGACTGAGTATGGCCGTGGAGCAACCCTTACGTCCGGTCGGTGAGCAAAAATAGACGGATTCCTTGAATCCAATCACGGGGCGCTCGCATTGCGGGCGCCCTTATTTTTTGCCCATGATTTTTTGCACATGCCAAAATTATTGCCGACATCCTCCTCTTGCAGCGGTATAAACCCTGATGAGTTACTTTCTCGGTATTGACCTTGGCGCCAGCAGTCTGAAAGCCAGTCTGGTTGACGCCCATGCGCGTCAGCTGGCCAGCGCCAGCGCAACCATTGCCAGCGCCTATCCGCAAGCGGGTCAGGTTGAACAAAATCCGGCCGATTGGCTGGCCGCCCTATGCCAAGCGCTGAAAAGCCTGCAACAAGCCGAGAAAAAAGCATTTTCAAAAATTGATGCCATAAGCTTTTCAGGCGGCGCACATATTGCTGTGCTGCAAGGGGCCGATGGCGCGGTTTTGCGCCCAGCGATTATGTGGAGCGACCAACGCGCCCATGCCGAAGCTAAGTTTTTGCAAAGCGAGAATATCGAAGCCGTCACGCTCAATCGTCCCAATCCGACGTGGAGCCTGCCGCAACTCATCTGGTTGCAAAAACATCAGCCGGAAATCATGCAAAAATGCCAGCGCGTCAGCTTCGCCAAAGACTGGTTGCGGGCGCAATTGACCGGCGATTGGCAAACCGATGCCAGCGAGGCCGTTGGTGCATTAATGGCCGATTATCGAAGCGCCACGTGGCGTGATGATTTACTGGCCTATGCCGGTCTCAGCGCCCAGCACATGCCGCCAATTGTCGATATGCAAGCGCGCGCCGGCCAGGTCAGTGAAGCGGCGGCTCAGCTAACCGGCCTGAAAGCGGGAACGATTGTTTACCAAGGGGCGATTGATACCAGTGTCGAATGGCTATGCTGTGATCAACTGACGGCGGGCACTGCGAGCCTCAAACTAGCCTCGGCTGGTGTGCTGGCCTTTGGCGATACGACCGCCACGCCGCACCCGCCCGTATCGCTTTACCCGCATATTCTGCCCGATACGCATTATCATGCGGCGGGTATGAATAATTGCATGGGCGCCTTGCATTGGGTGCGCCAGCTTTATCTTTCGGATATGAGTTTGCAAAATATGCAAAACGCCGCCCAAAGCGCACCGATTGGCAGTCATGGGGTGGTTTTTTACCCCTATTTAAATGGCGAACGCGCGCCGCTATGGGACGCCAGCCTCACGGCCAGCCTGCGCGGGCTCAGCCGTGGCACCAGCCAAGCCGATATTGCCCGCGCCGCCTATGAGGGCATTGGCCATGCTCTGCACGAAATTTTCCGAGATATGACGGGTAAAATGGGCGCGAAACCCAGCCGCCTGCACCTGCTCGGAGGGGGCGCGCAAGATGCATTTTGGGGGCAAATGCTGGCTGATATGATGGATGTTGAGATCGTGCACGGGCTGTATACGGATTGTTCTTTTGCCACCGCCCTGTTGGCCATGACAGCCCATGGCGTTTTTGCCGATCTGTCTGAAGCAGCCGCGGCTGGTTATCAACCTGCGGCATATTTTGCACCTGACAAATCCAAGACTGCCGTCTATGCTGATTTTCACGACTTATTTATAGCGCAGCGCGAGACATAGTGGCGCTCGAATGGAGACCAAAATGGAAAACCGTATCGATTTCAAAGTAGAAAACCACATTGCCCATATTCACATGGTGCGTGGCGACAAAATGAACGCCCTCGACAATGATATGATGTTGGCGCTTATCGAAGCTGGTGAACGGTTGAAAACCGACAAAGATATTCGCGTCGCGGTTTTGTCTGGCGAGGGTAAAGCCTTTTGCGCTGGCCTTGATATGGCGAATTTTGCGCAAATGGCCAGCGCCTCAGGCGATGGCAAATCTGATGTCAGCCGCACCAAACTGGCTGAACGCACACATGGCCTGGCCAATCGCCCACAACAAGTGGCTTATACATGGCGTGAAGCCCCCGTGCCGGTTATTGCGGCCGCCCAAGGTTTTGCTCTCGGCGGCGGCTTTCAATTATATATGGGCTCGGATATCCGCTATGCCGCCCCTGAAACCAAATTCTCCATTATGGAAATCAAATGGGGCTTGGTACCAGATATGGGCACCACTCATGTGATGACCCGCGTTGCCGGCGAAGATGTGGTCAAAGAACTTGCCATGACCGGACGCATTTTCCTTGCCGAAGAAGCCCGCGAACTCGGCTTTTTGACACGTATTTGCGATGACCCATTGGCCAGTGCCATGGATACGGCTGGCCAAATCGCGGCCCGCAATCCGCAAGCCATTCGCGGCATTAAGCGTTTGTTCAATGAGCCAGCCGACCGCGACATTGCCGCGACACTCATGCTGGAAAGCGTCTTGCAAGACGATATCATCGGCTATCCGAACCAAATTGAAGCGGTGATGGCAGAGTTAGAAAAACGTCCGGCTCATTTTACCGACGAAGACAGCACAGCAGAAGCGGCCGAGTAAAACTCAGCCGCCAAATAGCGCCACACTGCGCCCGATCAGCCAATAGACCGACAAGCCGCCAAGCGCGACGGCTGGCAGTTGATAGGCGGCGGCCACCAAACGGGGCTGGGCCAATTTGTTTTCTTCCAGCACAATGACCAATCGCGAGCCGATCAACAGGGCAGCGGCCACAATCATCAATTGCCCGACTTCAATACCAATATTGAAAAGCGCCAAAGCTGGCAGCGCTGCGTCGCGCGGCAGGCCGATATTGGCCAATACGCCGGCAAAACCAAAGCCATGCAAAAGCCCGAATAAAAACGCCACAGATTGCGGATAGCGGGTCGCCAAAATGGAACGGTTTTCAGGTGGTCGCGTCAGTTCAATGGCAAGGAATAAAATCGACAGGGCGATAATCATTTCCACCACGGGTGGCGAAACTTGCACCGAACCCAGCACTGATAAGCCCAGCGTCAGCGAATGGGCCAGTGTAAAACCGGTGACCACAAGCGCCAAAGCCCGCCAGCCTTGCACCAGCATCACCAGGCCGAGAACAAATAGGATATGATCAAAGCCAAATAATAAATGCTCTACGCCCATGCCGAAATAGGCGCCCAAACCGGCACCACCGCCGGAGAATTTCTGCAAAGGTTGGTCTGACGTCAGACGCAAATGCGTGGCTTGACCGGTCAACGGATTGAGCTGCACAAACACATCAGTGATGGTCTTTTGCAATCCTTCCACGCCAATCTCTTGGCCCAATAGGCCGCCTTTACAGATGAGAGTGAAACTCTCAACCAAGGCACCGGGGCGTCGGCGCATGGTGCTGCTGCCATCGCGCTGGCAATTGACCGGAAACACTGGCCGTAAGCCGAGACCGGCGACTTGCTGTCGGCCATCGCGCACTGGTTGCTTCCAGCTAATGGCGAAAACATCTTCTGCCTGTTCATTGATTTCAATATAACCCGGGCGCACCTCATGGGCTGTTGCCACCGCTATATTGGCCCAAAAAACTGCCAATAAAAGCAGATGTTTCATTGCCCGCCCTCAAGCGGCACCATTTCCACCCGATAGTCTTGGCGCAGTTTTTCCCAAGCCGCTTGCTGGGCATTGCGGGCTTGTTCGACGTGCCAATCATTGGCCACTTTTTCAATCATAGTGGCAAAGTCTGGCACTTTCTTTTCACTGCGCGCCGTCAATTTTACCACATGCCAGCCATAGGCGGAGCGCACAGGGCCAAACCATATGCCGGTTTTTGCCTGCTCGAAAACCGTATTTGTGAAACCGGCGCCCATCAACTGCAATAGGTCCGTTTGTGACTGGCCAGCATATTCTCGATTGAGCATGAAGGGTTGGCCGAGCAAGCGCCAATTGGCCTGATCCCCGCCGGCCTGCTCCAGAAGGGCGCGAGCGGCGGCTTCTTTATTGGCAAATATATGCTGAAAGCTGACTGTCTCGGGCTGGCTATAGCGTTCGATATTCTCGTCAAAATAAGCCTTGAGACCAGCCTCATTGGGGGTCTCTGGCGGCTCGACATCACCGAGGAAGAACTCGACCTTTTGCGCCAAGCGGCGGCGAATAATCACATCCTGCTGGTCAAGCCCAAGACGCGCGGCTTCGCGCACGAGGATTTCTTCGCGAATATAGCCCTCAATCAAGGCATCGAGTTGGCTAGCATTTGGCGGCGATTTGGTCTGCGCCTGCCATTGCACAGCCAATTTCTCGACCAAAGGCAAGTCAATCAAAATGACTTTATTCTGGCGCTGTTGCCACGCCGACTCAGCAGCGAATAAGGCACCGCCGATCAGAATAAACCATATGAGGCGGTCGCGCAGAAGCGCCCGCATGAGAGAAACGACAGCGCGCATGGTGTCAGTCTAGTGCTCCAGCCAAATCGGTGATGACCACACACGTTCTTGAATGGTCGTCGCTAAAGATGGATTAAATCGCGAACCCGCCCGCAAAGCATCCCATGTCGACCAGCGGCAAGTTGGGTTTTCAATCGCCCGCACATAATAAAATGCGTTTTCATCAGCATTGAATTGCGGATCGCGCCAATGGGCTTTCAACTCATCGGCGCCGGTATCGGCATCATAAGAACAATCTGTTAGATCGACCTGTGCATTATTGTCAGGACAACGATTGGTTGTCGCGTCAACTTCTGCGCCACCGGCACAAGCAATATCGTAAACCGCTTCATGCGAAACGCCCTCGCTGTCAATCCAACCTTTGACAATCTGCATGCGCTGCAAAGGTGCGCTCAGCGGATCGCGGGTCGCCCAAACCAAGAAATCTGGTTGGTCATTTTTGCGAATAAGCAAGTCCGAGCCCATAGGCACGCCTTTGGCATAGGCTTTTTCTACCAATCGTGCGTCATCAAGCAATTGTGCGCCCATGTCATAACCGGCGAAGAAGCGAACCCGCATGCGCGGCCCACTTGTCGCAAAGGTTTCTTTACGGCGCATGGCGGCAAAAATAGATTTACGTGTGTTTTCCTCAGCCCACACACCAGCAAGACCCGAAGCCCCCCAGCTTGACCATTGCATATGCAAAAAGCCCGGTGCTGGGTTTTTCGGCGCCAAGCCCGTGCTGGCACCTTCCGGCATATTATATTGCGTCCACATATTGCTGAGGCGGAAAACCTGCGCACCCAAACGTTGCACCCAAGTCAGTTCGACAGAACCGCGCAATGTACCATTGAAATCAACCATGCCGATTTTCGACCAATAATTGCTCTCAGTGAATGCACCCGCCCCGACATGCGTGTCGGAGGCTGAAATCAGACCAAATTTGAACGGGTTACCAGCGCCAGCTTTTTGCAATTCCAAGCCCTTGCGATAGGCTTCGCGCACATATGAACCCTGCAATTTGCTCTCATACCAAGTGGCGATTTGATATGGCATGATTTCGAAATTGGCGAATTCATCATTTGGCGACAAAAGCGGATGGGTTTCTGATGTGCCTTTGACCTGAGAAATCTCCACCAGCGGCTCATTGCGCATACGCATGGCGCTATAACGCGCGTCGATCTCTTTACCATCATAGGTTTTGTCCCAGAACATATAGCCGTCTGAGCCATTGGAGTTATGCG
>JAYOCI010000219.1:1264-1698 GCA_038105345.1 Rhodobiaceae bacterium | reverse complement strand
AACCGTATCTCAAAAAAATATTGGGGTAAACCTCGTTGGCTCATGTTGAGTTTGGTAAGAGCAAGAAAAGGTTAAGATTTAACTTGCGTTACTAAGCAAATTTTTCAGATCGATATAGTGCGTTGCCAATTTTCCAGATGCCTCCCGAGTTGTCTTAAGGGCTTTCTGCAACCTCGTGAAAAAGCTGTTTTGTAAGGTAAATTTCGCTGTATTTTTGATTAACCGATATACAAAATACCCTTTAAATGTTACTGAATCGTCCGTAAAGTGACAATCATTCATGATTACATGATTTTGGGTATGGCATTGCGTAAAGTTTTGGTATTTTTATTGGTTGCGGGGTTGGCGGCATGTGCGAGAGCACCCGAGCCCCTTAATCGCGATGATGTGAGCAATGAATTGCGCGCCGACCTTGATCAACTTGGGGTTGTCCG
>JAYOCI010000219.1:0-1254 GCA_038105345.1 Rhodobiaceae bacterium | reverse complement strand
GTCCGTGACTCTTTGGAAGAGCCGCTCACTCTTTATCAGGCAATTGCGCGCTCTATCCTCTATAATCGAGAGTATAAGTTAGCCGCAATGGAAGCGGCATTGAGCCAGCGGCAATATGATTTGGCAAAAACCAACATTCTTCCGGCGTTGACCGTGAGTGCGGGCTATACGTCGCGTGACAATTATGCGGCTTCTGCCAGCACCACTTTTACCAATGACACGCCCGATCCATTACCTAACCCACCGGCCTATAGCGTTTCTCAAGACAAGACCCGCTCGACCGGCAGCGCAACATTCACTTGGAACATTTTGGATTTCGGCCTGTCTTATGTGCGGGCAGGGCAGAGTGCTGATCGGCGGATGATTGCCATCGAGCGGCAGCGCAAGGTCGTCCACAATATCGTCCGCGAGGTAACCTCTGCTTATTGGCGCGCCATTGCTGCAGAAAACCTCCTCGATGAGTTAGGGCCACTTCTGCGTCGTGTCGAAGCGGCACTGGCAGACAGTCGGCGGATTGAGCAGCGCCGTTTGACGCCGCCGCTTGAAGCATTGATTTACCAGAAAGAATTGCTCGAGATCAGGCGAACTTTACATACCCAGCAGCGCTCATTGATGACCGCCAAACTGGAATTGGCGCAGCTAATGGGGCTGTTGCCCGGGCAGCAATATAAGCTGGCGAAGGTGGATTACATCATTCCGGAAATTGCCATGAATATTTCATTGATGGAAAACACGGCTCTGATGAGCCGCCCTGAATTGATGGAAGCACGTTATCAGAAGCGGATAAGCAAAAGTGAGGTGCGCGCCGCCTTGTTGTCTATGTTGCCTAGCCTCAACCTGACGGCTTCGGCAAATTCCGATGATAGCGATTATCAAAAGTATAATGACTATGTCGAGATGGGCGCACAGGTCAGCTATAATTTAATGTCGGCCTTTAGCGGCCCGGCAAATCGCGAAGTCGCAAAAGCGAGTGTTGACGTAGCCGAAGAACAAAGACTGGCTATGGCTATGGCGGTCGTTTCACAAGTCCATATCGCCAATATGAATTTTGTTCAATCGCGGCAGGATTACACGGTCGCGGAAGAGTATCTTGATGTGTCCAAGCGTTTGACCAAGCAAACGCGCAACGCTCAAAAAGTCGCCAAATTCGGCGAACTTGAAGTTATTCGTCAGGAAGCCAGCCTGCTGCTTGCCAGTCTGCGTCGAGATATCGCCTTTGCGGAATTGCAAAACAGCTTTGGCACGGTTTACGCC
>JAYOCI010000060.1:0-10045 GCA_038105345.1 Rhodobiaceae bacterium | reverse complement strand
TAACCATGATGATGCCCTCGCCGCCGCTGTTCAGCAGTGTTCGCATGAGATAAATGACCCAATGTGGCGCTTGCCATTATGGGCGGGCTATCAAGGCTGGTTGGACAGTCAAATTGCCGATGTGAATCATATTTCTAATTCGCCCATGGCCGGTTCGATTACCGCGGCTTTGTTTTTGTCGAAATTCGTTGAACCCACGACCTCATGGATGCATTGCGATGTCTATGCTTGGAACATAAAGCCACGTGTCGGGCGTCCGGTTGGTGGCGAGGCACAGGCTTTGCGCAGTATTTATACTTATGTGGAGCGAAAATTTGGCTAGGCCGCCAGCCAATAGCAGCAAATTAGACCCCCGCCTCAATCCATGGCGTGATGATCTGGCGGCTGAACATTTGCGCGGCGAGGTCGACGCGCCTCGCTATGTTAAAGGCAAGGATTTTCAAATGATGGCGCCGGTCAGTGCGCTACGTCGCGCCGCCGCAGATGGTGCCATGCAAGATAGTCAGCTTTTATTCGGCGAGGTTTTCCGCGTCTATGATCGGCAAGGCGCGTGGTCCTGGGGGCAGTCGCAAAGCGATGATTATGTCGGCTATGTGCTCAGTGAAGACCTTGGTGCGGCTGAAAAGCCGACGCATTATCTGACGGCGTTGCGCAGTTTCATTTATAGCGAAGCAGACATTAAGTCGCCGCCGCTCATGGCCATTTCATGCGGTGCACGCCTGACAGTGATCGCCCATAGACCGCCATTTTATGAACTCAGCAATCATGGTTTCATTTATGATGCGCACGTCGCCGCCATTGGCGCTTGGCAGCAAGATTATCTGGCTGTGGCCCGCCAGTTTATCGGCATGCCGTATTTCTGGGGCGGGCGCGAGAGCACGGGCTTGGATTGCTCGGGCTTGGTGCAAATCGCGCTCATGCAATGTGGGCTTGCCTGCCCACGCGATAGCGATATGCAAGAACAAGTTTTGGGGCGGGCGGTGAATACCGCCAAAGCCGGTGATTTGGTATTTTGGAAAGGCCATGTCGGCCTGATGAGCGATGACAATAAGCTATTGCACGCCAATGCCACGACGATGAATGTGTGTGAAGAAGATTTCGACACAGCCTGCGCCCGTATTGAAAAAACCCAAGGCCCCGTGCGCGCAATCAAACGCTTGTCTTAGCTCTGTGTGCCGCCGGTATCCAGCGCCGCTTCAATCAGCTGGCGCGTATAGGGGTTCTGCGGCCGATCAAAAATCTCCGCCGTTGGCCCATATTCAACGCATTTGCCATTTTGCATGACCATAACCTGATGGGCCAGCGCCCGTACCACTTTCAAATCATGGCTGATAAATAAATAGGTCAGGCCTTTTTCAACTTGTAGGCGGCGCAGCATATCAATGATTTGCGCCTGCACAGAACGATCTAGCGCGCTGGTCGGCTCATCGAGAACAATAAATCGAGGCTGCAAAATCAGCGCCCGTGCAATGGCAATGCGCTGGCGTTGGCCGCCAGAAAACTCATGCGGATAGCGATTGGCTGTGTCTGGGTCGAGCTCCACATCGCGCAGAATATCTCTGACTTTTTGCAATCGCTCAGCGGCGCTTAATTCTGGTTCATGTAGGCGCAGGCCTTCGGCGATAATCTCGCCAACCGACAGGCGCGGGCTGAGGGCCCCATAGGGGTCTTGGAAAACGATTTGCATTTGCCGCCGCAGGGCGCGCCTTTGTGCTTTGCTGGTGTTCAGCACTTGCGTGCCGTTTATCAACGCCGCCCCCGTGGCTTTTTGCAATCCCAATATGGCGCGGCCCAATGTGGTTTTTCCCGACCCGCTTTCGCCGACCACGCCCAAGGTCTGCCCTTGGGGAATGGTGAAAGAAATATCATCGACCGCTTTCACATGATCATAGACGCGCCGCAATAAGCCGCGCTGCATAGGAAACCAGACTTTCATATGCTCAGCTGTCACCAGATTATCCCCCTCGGGCGGGGTCTCTAACTGACCGCTTGGCTCGGCTTCCAGCAATTTTTGCGTGTAATGATGTTGTGGGGCGGCGAAAATATCAGCCTGTTCACCGGCTTCGACAATCTCGCCCGATTGCATGACGCAAATGCGCTTGGCCATTTTGCGCACCACACCCAAATCATGAGTGATCAGCAAAATCGCCATGCCCGTCTCGGCCTGCAGGTCGAGCAGCAAATCAAGAATTTGCTTTTGAATGGTCACATCAAGGGCGGTGGTCGGCTCATCGGCAATTAATAATTTCGGCCGATTGGCTAGCGCCATGGCAATCATCACCCTTTGGCGTTGGCCACCGGATAATTCATGTGGCAGGGCGGTGAGGCGTCGTTCCGCATTATCAATGCCGACCCGATTGAGCAATTCAATGGTTTCCGCGCGTGCCTGTGCCCGCGTGCCACCGCGGTGCAATTGGATAATCTCACAAATCTGCTTTTCAATATTGTGCAGCGGGTTGAGCGATGTCATGGGTTCTTGAAAAATCATCGCAATATCATTGCCACGGATTTCCTGCAGACGATTTTGTGAGGCGGCGGTCAGGTCTTCGCCATCGAAAATAATCTTTCCGGCATTATGAAACGCCGCCGGATAGGGCAGGAGTTTCAAAATCGACAGGGCAGAGACGGATTTGCCCGATCCGCTTTCACCGACCAAGCCGACGGTCTCGCCGCGTTGAATGTCGAAGCTAATATGCTTAACGGCGTCATTTTTCTGGCCGTCATTGGTGAAGCCGACGTGCAAGTTTTCAACCTGTAAAAGCGGTGCGGCTTGGCTCATGACAATGTCTTTCTCGGGTCAAACGCATCGCGCACAGCTTCGCCGATGAAAATCAATAGCGACAGCATAATTGCAATGGTGAAAAAGCCGGATAAGCCAAGCCATGGGGCCTGTAAATTGGCTTTGCCTTGGGCCAATAATTCACCCAAAGAGGGCGAGCCGGGCGGCATGCCAAAGCCCAAAAAGTCTAATGATGTCAATGTGGTAATCGACGCATTGAGAATAAAGGGCATGAAGGTCAGTGTCGCCACCATGGCATTGGGCAACACATGGCGCCACATAATCGTGGCATCGCCAATGCCCAAGGCGCGGGCCGCTTCGACATATTCCAAATTGCGCGCGCGCAGAAATTCAGCCCGCACCACGCCAACCAATGAGACCCATGAAAACAGCAATAAAATGCCGAGCAAAATCCAGAACCCCGGCTCGATAATCGCCGCCATGATAATCAGCAAATAGAGCGATGGCACAGATGTCCAAATTTCAATAAACCGCTGCATGGCCAAATCGGTCCAGCCGCCAAAATACCCCTGCACGGCACCGGCCAAAATGCCAATCAGTGATGAGGCGATGGTCAGGGCGAGGCCGAAGAAAACCGAAATGCGAAAGCCGTAAATCAACCGTGCCACAACATCGCGGCCTTGGTCGTCCGTGCCGAGCCAGTTCTCGGCACTTGGCGGCGCGGGTGCTGGCACAGTGAGATTGAGATTTATCGTATTATAGCTATAGCGTAGTGGCGGCCAAAAAATCTTACCGCCTTTGTCCTCGATTAAATCGACAACAAAAGCATCGCGATAATCAGCCTCTGTGGCGAAATCGCCTCCGAAATCTGTTTCCTGATAGGCTTTGAAAATTGGTGTGTATAGGCTGCCCTCATAGACGATGAGCAAAGGCTTATCATTGGCGAGAAATTCAGCAAAACTTGTGGTGATGAATAAAAAGGCAAACAGCCATAGCGAAATATAGCCGCGCCGATTGGCTTTGAAATTGCGCCAGCGACGCTGATTAATCGGTGATAGCGACAGGCGTTTCATCAGCCGGCCTCGCGGGCGTTGAAATCAATGCGCGGGTCAATCCACATATAGGTGAGATCGGAAATCAATGTCACCACAAGGCCGATCAGGCCGAAAATATAGAGTGAGGCAAAGACCACCGGATAATCGCGATTGATAATGCTTTCATAGGATAAAAGGCCAAGCCCATCGAGCGAGAAAATCGTTTCAATCAATAAAGAGCCGGTGAAAAACGCGCCGATAAAGGCACCGGGAAAGCCAGCGATGACAATCAGCATGGCATTGCGGAAAACATGACCATAAAGCACGCGGCCTTCGGGCAGGCCTTTGGCGCGCGCGGTGATGACATATTGCTTGCGAATTTCGTCGAGAAAGGCGTTTTTGGTCAATAGGCTGGTGGTGGCAAAACCGCCAATGCTCAATGCGAGAACCGGCAAGAATATATGCCATAGATAATCGCCAATCCGAGCGAAAAAGCCGAGTTCCTGCCAGTTTTCAGACGTCAATCCGCGCAAGGGGAACCAGTCGAAATAACTGCCGCCAGCAAAAAATACGATCAAGGCGACGGCAAATAAAAAGCCGGGAATGGCATAGCCAATGATAATCATCCCCGATGTCCATATGTCAAAGGCGGTGCCGTCGCGGCGCGCTTTGGCAATGCCGAGCGGGATGGAAATTAAATAAGTTAGCAATGTCGTCCACAAGCCAAGCGTGATCGACACGGGCAGTTTTTCTTTAATCAAATCTATCACCGCGACATCGCGATAATAGCTCTCGCCAAAGTCGAAGCGGGCATAGTCGTAAATCATTTTGAAAAATCGTTCATGCACTGGCTTGTCGAAACCAAATTGGCGTTCCAGCTCGGCGATGAATTCTGGGTCAAGCCCCTGTGCGCCGCGATATTTACTATTGGTGGCGGCGGCACTGCCGTTTTGCGACATGGCATCATTGACCGAAGAAAAACGCGCCGTCGCGCCAACATCATGGCCCTGTAATTGCGCGATAATGCGTTCGACAGGCCCGCCTGGGGCAAATTGAACAATCGCAAAACTAATTGCCATAATACCGAAAATCGTTGGGATCATCAGTAACAGGCGGCGCAAAATATAAGCGGCCATAGCCAATTCAACTCCGTTAAACCCGTCGCACGGGCCTTTAGTATGCCGATTGTAGCACGTCGAGCAAGGGTTCGCTTAATTACTGGTGTCGCTCGGATGCGGCCCATCGCGCCACCATAAATGCGGGAAACTCAGATTGTTAAGCGGCTTGGGTGTTTCATGCGCCAGCCCCCGCCAATAAGCCAAACGCTCATGAGGTGAATACCATTGCGGCACTACATAATGATTGGCCAGCAACACCCTATCCAAAGCGCGGCAAGCGGCAATCAGTTCTTCGCGGCTTTTGGCGAAAATCAGGCTTTCGACTAGACTGTCGACGGCTTGGTCTTTAATGCCAATAACATTGCGCCCACCGGGGCGATCGGCAGCGGCGCTTGACCAATAGTCGCGCTGTTCATTGCCCGGAGATTCAGATTGCCCGAAACTATAAACAATGGCGTCAAAGTCATAATTGGTGACGCGGTTTTGATATTGCGTCGGGTCAATGACGCGCATGCGTGCGGCAATGCCAAGGCGTTTCAAATTTTGAATATAAGGCGCGACAATGCGTTCAAAGGCTGGTTGCACGAGGATGAATTCGATTTCAAAAACCTCGCCATTTTTGCTCAATTGGCCATTTTCAATGCGCCAGCCAGATTGCTCCAATAAGGCGCGGGCTTTGCGCAATTGTGGGCGAATATTACCGCTGCCATCGCTGACCGGATTGGCCACTGGTTCGCCAAATACGGCCTCGGGCACTAGCTTGCGCAAAGGCTCCAATAATTTCAGCTCAGCCTCTGACGGCAAGCCGCTGGCGGCCAATTCTGAGCCCTGAAAAAAGCTGCCATTGCGAGCATATTGCCCGTAAAACAAATTCTTATTGGTCCATTCAAAATCATAAGCCCAGTTCAAAGCGGCGCGCACGTTGATATCGTCAAAGGGCGCGCGACGTGTGTTGAAAATAAAGGCCTGCATGCCTGCGCTTCGATTGACCACAACGGTTTCGCGTTTTAACAGGCCAGCGCTAACGGCGGGCGTGTCATAGCCGGTTGCCCAAATGCGCGATGAAAACTCGCGACGATAATGCACCTCACCGGCCTTCAATGCTTCGAAAGCCACCGTATCATCACCGAAATAAATATATTTAATGACATCGAAATTATAATGCCCAACCGAGACATTCAGATCTTTGGCCCAATAATCGGCCACACGCTGATAGCTGATCGAGCGCCCCGGCTCGCGCGCGGCAATAGAATAAGGCCCAGAGCTGGGTGGAATATCTAATGTGGTATCGCCCAAAGAGCGCCCTTCGGCACTCCAATAGGCTTTTGACAGGATTGGCAATTGCCCGAGGATAAGCGGCAATTCGCGATTGCCCGTCTGGTCAAAACGAAACTGAATATCATGCGGGCCATTGATTTCAGTGGCCACGACATTGCCATAATAGGCGCGATAAAACGGATGCGCTTTGGTCAAGGCTTGCAAGGAAAAAGCCACATCTTCGGCGGTAATTGGCGTGCCATCGCTGAACCGCGCTTCGGGCCGCAAAATAAACCGCGCCCAGCCATAGTCATCAGCATGCGACACGCTTTTGGCGATTAACCCATAGCTGGCACTTGGCTCATCCATGCTGGATTGCAACAGCGTGGCATGAATCATGCCCAAACCATCCGCCGTATTTCCTTTAATGGTGAAAGGGTTGAGATTGTCGAAACTGCCAATGGCGGCAATCCGCACTTCACCGCCCTTAGGGGCGTCAGGCTTGGCATAGGGAAAATGGGCAAAGCCTTCTTCTAAAGCCGGTGCGCCAAATAGCGATAAGCCATGCCGCATGGTCTCTGCATGGGCTGGCGATACAACCAAGCTGAGGGTTAGAAGAGATGAAACAACAGTCGCGAGCAGACGCATAAAATCCCCAAAGTCGTGATAAAATTTACACCACTACTCAAGCAAAAGCGCCGCTTAGGCACAAGAGGGCGATTGCCCCATCAACAAATTAAAACCGAAAAGGCTTATTTTAAGCTATCGAGATAGGCAATGATATCGGCGCGGTCGCTGGCTTTACGCAGACCCGCAAAGGCCATATTCGTGCCAGCAGCGTATTTTTTCGGGTTTTCCAAAAAGCCGTTAAGCGCTTCGTAATTCCATTCGCCACCGAGTGAACCGAGCGCATCGGAATAGGTGAAGCCAGCGCTTGTGGCAACAGAACGGCCAACAACACCCCAAAGCGCCGGACCAATTTTATTGCCGCCGCCAGACTCAAAACTATGGCAAGAAATGCATTTTTTGGCTGTTTTCATGCCTTTTTCGATAGATGCGGTTTGCAGCAATTCAGCGATTGGCACAGCAACTTCGGCTTCTGCGACCGGTGCAGGGGCACCTTCTTCAATGACGCCCTCAACAACATAGGCTTGCGGATTAGCCGGCTCTGTGTGGAATAGAATGTCGCCCAAATTTTGAACGCCAAGATAAACCAGCAGTGTGAATAGGACGGCACCTGCAATTTTATTTAGCTCGAAAGAATCCATTTTTTACCCCAATTTCGTGTTGTGCGGGTTGTTTATAAACTGGCTGCACCTTACGCTTTTAAGACGCTTTAGGCTTGCGGCGTAGCGTCGCACAGATTAGGAAAAGAGGCTCTGAGTCGCAAGTGTTGTTAGATTCAGGCGTTCTATGTTTTGGAGATAAAATGTCGGCAGCCAAAGACCCTATAATTTTGATACCCGCGCGCATGGCGTCAACTCGCTTGCCGAATAAGCCCTTGGCGATGATTGCTGGCCTGCCGATGATTGTTCAGGTCTGGAAGCGCGCCATGGAAGCCGATTGCGGCCGCGTGGTGGTGGCGGCAGCCGAGCCAGAAATTGCCGATGCTGTGCAAATGGCTGGCGGCGAAGCGATTTTGACCGACCCCGAGCTGCCATCCGGCTCTGACCGGATTTTTCAGGCTCTGATGCGGGTTGATGGCGATGGCAAACATGATGCGATCATCAATCTGCAGGGTGATTTACCGACACTTGACCCGCAAATTGTCAAAACCGTCCTCGATATTCTGCCCGGCCATGATATGTCGACTTTGGTGGCTGAGATTACAACGCCCGAGGAGCGCGATAATCCGAATGTGGTGAAAGCTATTTTATCGATGGCGCCGCAGAAAAAAACGGGTCGCGCCTTATATTTCACGCGAGCCACAGCGCCGACTGGCGAGGGGCCGCTTTATCACCATATTGGCATTTACGCTTATCAGCGCGCCGCCTTAGAAAAATTTGTGTCGCTGCCGCCTTCGCCGTTGGAAATTCGCGAGCGTTTGGAACAGTTGCGCGGCTTGGAAGCCGGTATGAGTATTGCGGCGGCCTGTGTCGACACTGTGCCGGTCGGCGTTGATGCGCCCGATGATCTGGCACTTGCCGACAGGCTGTTAAGCGCTAAAACATAGAATATAGTTAAGGTTAGGATTCGATTATGGCGAAAATAGCATTTCAAGGTGAAGCGGGCGCTAACTCGCATATCGCTTGCCAGCGGCTCTATCCAGATATGGAGGTTTTGCCTTGCGCTACTTTTGATGACGCATTTGCCGCCCTGCGTAGTGGGGATGTTGATCTGGCAATGATGCCGATTGAAAATACGGTGGCCGGTCGTGTGGCGGATATTCATCGGCTTTTGCCGGGCGGTGGCCTGTATATTATCGGCGAATATTTCATGCGCATTAATCACTGCCTATTGGCCATGCCGGGCACGAAAGAAGCCGATTTGACGCATGTGCATAGCCATGAAATGGCTTTGGGCCAATGCCGTAATGTCATCCGCGAATTATCTCTCAAGCCAGTTGTGGCGGCGGATACGGCTGGTGCGGCGCGCGATTTGGCGGGGCTGAAAACCGCAACCCATGGCGCCATTGCCAGCCAATTGGCGGCAGAGATTTATGGCCTTGATGTGCTGCGCACCAATATTGAAGACAGCAATATTAATACCACGCGGTTTTTGGTGATGTCGGCCAGCCCCGATGATGCAGAACCCGATGCTGGTGATGTGATTACCAGTTTCATTTTCCGTGTGCGCAATACGCCGGCCGCGCTTTATAAGGCTCTGGGCGGGTTTGCCACCAATAATGTCAATATGACCAAGCTCGAGAGCTATCAACCAAATGGCTTTTTGGCGACGCAATTCTACGCCGATATTGAGGGCCACCCTGAAAGCGAGCCTGTGCGCTTGGCTTTGGAAGAGCTGAATTTCTATTGTTCAGAAATGGATATTTTGGGCGTCTACAAAGCCGCGCCAGAACGCGCGACCTTGAAAGACGGATAATCAGCGTCAATTTGGCTTTCAACCTTCGGCGAAGGCCTTCATGAGCTGATGGGCAATCGCCATTTCCGGCGGCACGCCAAGCGGGCCATTGCCGGCCATTGAACTGCGCGCTTCGGCCCGTGTTACCCATTTGGCGTCTTCTAATTCATCATCACCCAAGTGAATATCCATATGCGTGGCTTCGGCGATACAGCCAATCATCAGCGAGCTGGGGAACGGCCATGGTTGGGCGCCCATATAGCGCACATTATTCACTTCAATGCCGGCTTCTTCCATTAATTCACGGGCCACAGCTTCTTCGATCGTCTCGCCTGGCTCCATAAAACCGGCGAGGGCGGAAAACATATTTTCCGGCCAGCCCTTTTGCCGCCCGACCAAGCAATTTTCGCCATGAGTGGCCAGCATGATGACCACAGGATCAGTACGCGGGAAATGTTCGGTCTGGCAACTGCCGCAGACGCGTTTATAGCCGCCCTCAGCGATTTTGCTGGCTTGGCCGCATTGGGCGCAAAACCCGTGCCGCATATTCCAATCGAGCATGCCCTTGGCCTGCGCCAAAATTGCCAATTCAGTGCGCGGCATGTCGCCCATTGCGGCGAGCGCGCGTAAGTCTTCAAACAGGCCCATGCCTTTGAAAGGGCCCATATCTTCCGGATTGCTCATATCGCTAATATCGACGGCGAAAAGTGGCTTGCCGCGTCGGTTCAGCCCGAGAAATACCACCAAACTATCAGGCCGCAGGGCGTCGGCAAAAGCGGCGCGCGGCAGCCAGCCGACATCGCGGCCTTGGCCGGCAGAAATTTCCGGCAGCACCAAAGGCGCTAGCCGCCAAAATGGCACCAGCAGCGCCGAAT
>JAYOCI010000218.1:0-1744 GCA_038105345.1 Rhodobiaceae bacterium | reverse complement strand
CGGTTTCGCTCAAATAGGCTTCCATATCGGGCAAATCGGCAATGCGCGGCACAATGATAAAGCTTTGTCCGGTTCGATATTTCTCACGCAACAGCGCCTCACGAATACCGACCGCATCAAATGGCGTCACATAGGTGCGCACAGCAAGGCGGTCAACCGGCGGTGTCGCGATAAGCGATAGGTCGCGCACGCCGGTTAATGCCATTTGCAGCGTGCGAGGAATGGGCGTAGCGGTCAGCGTCAACATATGCACCTCGGCGCGTAAGGCTTTTAAGCGCTCCTTATGCGCCACGCCGAAATGCTGTTCTTCGTCTACGATGACCAGCCCCAGCCGCGAGAATTCGATGGTCTTTGCCAGCAAAGCATGCGTGCCGATGACAATATCGACGGCGCCCGATTTCAGCCCCTCTTTAGTGTCTGCAGCCTGGGCCGTGCCGACCAAACGGGACAATTCGGCAATTTCGACCGGGATACCGGCAAACCGTTCGGTGAAAGTTTTGGCGTGTTGGCGCGCCAAAAGCGTGGTTGGCGCGACGATGGCCACCTGCTTGCCCGACATGGCGGCAATAAAGGCGGCGCGCAAGCCTACTTCGGTCTTACCAAAGCCGACATCACCGCAAATCAGGCGGTCCATCGGTCGGCCGCTGGCCAAATCATCAATCACCGCCTCAATGGCATCAATTTGATCTTCGGTTTCTTCAAACGGAAAACGTGCCGCGAATTCATCATAGAGACCGATATCCGGTGTCATCACCTCGCCGTCGCGCATGGCGCGCTCTGCCGCGGTTTTTATCAATTCATCTGCAATGAGTTTGATTTTTTCCTTGAGCCGCGCTTTGCGCATCTGCCAAGCGACACCGCCGATTTTATCGAGCGTCACCGTCATATCATCGCCGCCAAAGCGGCTCAGCAATTCGATATTTTCAACCGGCAGGAAAAGTCGCGAGTCGCCGTGATAAATCAGCTTTAAGCAATCATGCGGTGCGCCGCCGACGTCAATGGTCTGCAATCCCTCAAAGCGGCCAATGCCGTGCTCTACATGCACTACATGGTCACCGGGTGTCAGACTGCTCGCCTCAGTCAGAAAGTTTTCCGCTTTCTTACGGCCGGGGCGTCGCACCATGCGATCGCCGAGAATATCTTGCTCGGTCAGCACGCTCAGTTGTTCTGTGGCAAATCCGTTATCCATGGCGATAATGGCGATGTGGGCACCCTGCCCTTGCTGCGGTGCTTGCCACTCATTGATAAATTGCACCGGCGGCGCGCCGTGTTCGTTCAAAAGCGTTTCCAGTCGCTCCATGGCACCACGGCTGGAAGCGACCAAAAGCACAGAGCGACCGGCGGCCTGTTCTGCCGCGATATGCGTGACCACAGCGTCAAATAGATTAATGTCTTTCTGCTTGCGTTCGGCGGCAAAGTTGCGACCCGCGTGACCGGAGAGATTTTCACCGTCAGGATGCTGAAACGTGCCGATACTGCGCCACCGCGTGTCATCCACCCGTTTCGACCATTCATCATTGAGTAAATAGAGTGCTTCTGGCGGCAAGGGTTTGATGATGCGCCGCCCGTCGCTTTCTTTCATGTCGGTCTGCATGGCCTCTTCGCGCGCTTGATAATAGTCAGCAATTTGCTCGTGACGCTCTTGCAGCGCAGCTTCGGTTTGGTCATCGGCGATATAAAGCGCCGCACCGCAATGGTCGAATACAGTTTCCAAACTGTCGTGGAATAGTGGCAACCAATGTTC